>NZ_BCQE01000005.1 GCF_001544275.1 Enterococcus gallinarum NBRC 100675
CCATGAAAAACAGACCTGCTAGTCAGCAGATCTGTTTCAATAACACGTTCTACGCTTTTAAGAAACGGCGCATTGAGATGACCGATCCTAATGACCCGATCACGATTCCGATCAGAGCCATGACACCACAAACTTGCAGTAGAAATTGATTTGGTGCGATCAGACTATAATTGGAACGTAGCAGTGCGGGATTGACTAACAAGTAAACTTGGTGATAACCAAAATACATAATAGCGATAGGGACAATTGATCCCAGCAATCCGATCCAGCCACCTTCTAAGAAGAAAGGCCAGCGAATGTAACCATTTTTAGCGCCTACCAAGCGCATGATTTGAATCTCTCTTTGACGAGACAAGATCGTGATCCGAATCGTATTTGAAATCAAGAACATTGCCACAAAGATCAATAGGATAGCAGCCCCAAGCCCCCACGTACGAACCGCAGCTGATAGAGCAAAGATCTTGTCAGAAGAATCGCCACCATAGTCTGCTTTGAAAACATTTGGCAAATCTCCAGCTTGTTTTGCAATTTCTTTCGTGTATTCAGGATCTGTGGCGCTAACAACGTATACGTTATAAAGCGGGTTGCTGTCTCCTTCAAATAAGTTCCAAGAATCCCCCATCGCATCCTGAATTTTTTTCAATTCATCATCACGACTCGAAAAACGAACGTCTGAAACATTCGGTAATTCTTTAAGCGATTGTTCCAAAGTATCCATGTCTTTTTGTTCTGTTCCGATATCCACAAAGACAGAAACATCCACATTCTTACGGATGTCTTCGGCTAACTTCGTTGCATTTAAAATAACACCCAAAAAGATACCGACTAACGTCAACGTGATCGTGACTGCACTGAGTGACGCGATCGTCATCCAGCCGTTTCGTTTTAAACTTTTGATACTCTCAAGGAGATGACGGAAAAACGTTCTAATCATCGTAACCATATTCTCCTTCCGCTTGGTCGCGAATGATCCGACCATTTTCAATTGCGATTACACGGTGACGAATCGTATTGACGATCGTGCTATTGTGTGTCGCCATCACTACTGTTGTTCCTTGTGCATTGATCCGATCCAACAACTTCATGATCTCCCAAGAATTCTCAGGATCTAAATTTCCTGTTGGTTCATCTGCAATCAATACTTTCGGGGTATTCACGATTGCTCGTGCAATAGAAACCCGTTGTTGCTCCCCGCCTGAAAGCTCACTTGGGAAGACCCGTACTTTGTGTTTCAATCCTACAAGGTCCAATACTTCCATTACCCGTTTTTTAACCTCCCGAGGCTTGCGGCCAATAACTTGCATCGCATAAGCAACATTCTCATAAACCGTTTTTCGCGGAAGCAATTTATAATCTTGGAAAACAACACCGATTTCGCGGCGCATCAATGGCACTTCGCGATTCTTGATCGTCAACAGGTCATACCCTGCTACATTAAGAACACCCTTAGTTGCTTTTTCTTCACGATACATCAATTTGATAAAGGTCGATTTCCCTGCACCGGAAGGTCCGACGACATAAACAAACTCACCTTGATCAATTGAAATCGAAAGATTACGGATAGCAGTCGTACCATTAGAGTACTTTTTCATTACTTCTTTCATTTCAATCATGCAGCTATCTCTCCATCTCACTTTTTTTCATACTGGCTTATTATAGCATGAATATATTTCACAATGCTTTCAACAGATTACAATTATATTTCAATCTGTTTAATAGCCCAGTATAGTTATTTTTGATTTAATTTCAACTTGAGGTAGGCGTCGATAAAGCCGTCTAAATCACCATCCATTACTGCTTGTACATTCCCTGTTTCAAAGTTAGTCCGGTGATCTTTGACCATGGAATACGGATGAAAGACATAGGAACGAATTTGTGAACCCCAACCGATCTCCATCTGTTCTCCGCGAAGAGCTGCAGCTTCCTGTTCTTTCTTTTCTACTTCTAGTTGATAAAGTTTTGCTTTCAACATTCCCATTGCTTGTTCCCGGTTTTTCAACTGCGAACGTTGTGCTTGACTGGCCACAACGGTACCAGTTGGAATGTGCGTGATTCGTACAGCAGACTCCGTCTTATTGATGTGCTGACCGCCCGCACCGCTCGCACGATAAGTATCGATTTTCAAGTCATCACTATTGATTTCGATATCAATCGCACCATCCAGCTCTGGCATGACATCTACCGAACAAAAAGAGGTATGCCGTCTTTTGGCTGAATCAAATGGTGAGATCCGAACTAAGCGATGGACGCCTTTTTCTGATTTCAAATACCCATAAGCATTATGGCCTTTGATCAACAAAGTGACACTCTTGATTCCGGCTTCGTCTCCTGCCTGATAGTCCAATGTTTCGACTTGGTATCCATGTTGCTCGCAAAAACGAGTATACATCCGCAACAACATACTGCCCCAATCTTGGGACTCGGTGCCGCCAGCACCTGGATGCAGTTCGATGATTGCATTGTTTCGATCATATGGTTCATCTAACAGCATAGACAGTTCATAAGTTCCCATTTTTTCATTCAAAGCTTGGATACGTTCTGCTAATTCTGCTTCCATCTCTGCATCTGGTTCTTCTTGGATCATTTCCAAAAGAACTTCTAACTCTTCAAATTCTTCTGCCAATTGATTGAACTGATCGTAGGTTTCTTTATTGGCATTGTTCTCGTTGATCACCTTCTGTGCTTGCTCAGAATTATCCCAAAACGTAGGGTCCGCCATCTGGTGTTCTGCTTCAGCGATTGCCTCTTCTAACTGATCTAAGTCAAAGAGACCCCCTAAAACTATTTATTTTTTCATTCATTTGATTCAATTGATTCCGAATATCTGCGATTTCCATTTGAATTCCTTCTTTCTTCACGCGTATTGTAAATGAACGGAAAAGGCTGGACAAGAAAAGCTGCCAGCCTTTTTCCTAACGTATCAATTCTTCTATTTTTTGCCGTGACAGTTTTTGAATTTTTTGCCACTGCCGCAAGGACACGGATCATTACGGCCAACATTTTTGAAACTAGGATCTTCTTCTGGGACTGTTTCAGTTTCTTGAGCTTCTCCTTGAGCGACTTGTTCTCGTTGTACATTTTGGCGAATCTCAGCTTTCATGAACAAGCGTGTCACTTCATATTCGATCGCTCCCACCATATCTTCAAACATGTTGTATCCTTCAGTTTGGTATTCAACCAATGGATTGTTCTGACCATATGCTCGCAGACCGACTGACTGTCTTAATTGGTCCATCGCATCGATATGGTCCGTCCATTTCGTATCCACCACTCGCAGAATAACTACTTTTTCAAATTCTAACAATTGTTCTTGACTGTTTAATTGGGCTTTTTTCTGCTCGAAAACTTCTTCTGCCCGTTGATAGAGATAGTCTTTGATTTCTTGTGGTTTTTTGCCTTTGATATCATCAACAGAGATGGAATCTTCATGCACTAAAGCATTTCCGGCAAAGTCGACGATCCCTTCATAATTCCAATTGCTTTCTTCTAATTGGGTATGGCTATCGACAACTCGTTCAATCGATCGTTTGACCATATTCATCAATGTTTGTGAAAGATCCTGCTCTTCCATGATCACTTCTTGACGTTGACCATAAATGACTTCCCGTTGCTCACGCATAACATCATCGTATTGCAAAACGTTTTTCCGGGTATCGTAGTTGTTACCTTCTACTCGTTTTTGCGCAGATTCTACTTGTTTAGACAACATCTTACTTTGAATCACGGCATCTTCTTCATCAATCTTCATCCGATCCAAGAACACTTTGATCCGCTCAGAACCAAACCGTTTCATCAAATCATCTTCCAACGAAAGATAGAATTGAGAAACCCCTGGGTCTCCTTGACGCCCAGAACGTCCTCGTAATTGGTTATCGATCCGGCGAGATTCATGACGTTCCGTACCGATGACCGCTAATCCGCCTAATTCAGCAACACCTAAGCCTAATTTGATATCTGTTCCCCGACCAGCCATGTTCGTTGCGATCGTTACAGCACCTTTTTGTCCTGCGTTCAGAATGATTTCAGCTTCTTTAAAGTGATTTTTGGCATTCAGTACTTCATGAGGGACTTTCTCTCTATCCAACATACTTGAAAGCAGCTCGGAAGTTTCTACAGCTACTGTACCAACAAGCACTGGTTGCCCTTTACGATGCCGTTCTTTGATATCTTGCACCACTGCGTGGAACTTGCTTTCCAGCGTTGGATAAAGTAAATCTGCCCGGTCATCACGAACGATTGGTCGATTGGTCGGAATCTGAATGACTTGCATATTGTAGATTTCACGAAATTCTTCTTCTTCTGTTTTTGCAGTACCAGTCATACCAGAAAGTTTTTTGTACATCCGGAAGTAGTTCTGGAAAGTGATCGTAGCCATCGTTTTGGTTTCATCTTCGATCTCAACATTTTCTTTTGCTTCGATCGCTTGGTGCAATCCATCAGAATAACGACGTCCATCCATGATCCGTCCAGTAAACTGGTCAACGATCAAGACTTTGCCTTCTTGTACGACATAGTCGATATCGCGGATCATGATATAATTCGCCCGCAACGCTTGGTCCATATGATGGGTCAACGCTGTATTTTCGATATCATACAAGTTTTCCAAGCCAAATGTTTCTTCGGCTTTCTCGATCCCTTTTTCAGTCAATCCAATTGTTTTTGATTGGATGTCGATTTTGTAGTCTTCTTCTTCTTTTAATCGTTTCACAAAATTATCGACCCGATTGTATAGTGCAGTCGATTTTTCTGCTTGTCCAGAAATAATCAATGGTGTTCTGGCTTCATCGATCAAGATTGAGTCGACTTCATCGACGATGGCATAATTCAATGGCCGTTGAACCATTTGATGGCGGTAAACCACCATATTGTCGCGTAAATAGTCAAAGCCTAGTTCATTATTCGTACTGTAGGTGATATCGCAGGCATATGCAGCCCGTTTTTCTTCTGCTGTCTTCGAATTGATGTTTAACCCAACAGTCAATCCTAAGAAATTATACAACTCACCCATTTCTGTAGAGTCACGAGTTGCCAAGTATTCATTGACCGTTACAACATGTACACCGGCACCACTTAACGCATTCAAATAAACCGGCAATGTCGCAGTCAAGGTTTTCCCTTCACCGGTACGCATTTCAGGGATATTTCCGTCATGAAGCACGATCCCCCCCATTAATTGGACATGGTAAGGATACAGTCCTAAGACGCGTTTTGCCGCTTCGCGAACCACAGCAAAGGCTTCCGGCAATAATTGGTCTAACGTTTCACCTTGTTGAAAACGACCGCGAAATTCATCTGTTTTTTCGCGCAATTGTTCGTCAGATAAAGCGGCCATTTCGTCCGCATGAGATTCAACTTGTGAAGCAATATGGTCAAGACGTTTTAATTCTTTTTTATCATTCTCGATTAATTTTCTAAAAAAATTGGCCATGCCTATATAATTCTCCTTTTATTTCTACTTTTCCTAACTGGAAACTCTCCTAACTATTTTATCACTAGTTCATCATAAAGGAAATATTTTTCGGCGTAGTTCATGTTTCTCCACGATTTTTTAACTCTTTTTTTCTTTTTTCAATTGCTTTAAATAGATTTCTTTTACGCCCATTGCTTCTTGTGTCCAAAAGAAACGCTACTTCTCTTGCTCCTTAAAATAATCTCTGAAACAGAAAGCAATCGTTTGCTTTACGACCGATGGAAAAATGAGCTGCCACATTTTCATTTGCTTTTCAAATGTGAATAGAATAACTAAGTTATTTCCAGGAAATTTCGACCTTATCATTCCAACTGTAGAAAGGTTTTATGTTAGATTGATTTCTAATTTTTCTTTTAAGCAATAGAAAACTAAAAAAGTTGTTCATTTTCTGCTTGACTATTATTGCAATCGATTGCATAATTAGGTCTGTAAACGCAAACAATTAATTTTTAGGAGGAACAAGAATGAAGGTAGATGTAAAACGATTACTTATTGGGGGAAGTATTTTAAGCTTGTCTGCAATCGTACTAGGCGCTTGTGGCAACAGCAACGACGATGCTGCTTCAAGCAATGGCAGTGCAGCGGAGTCTAGTGCAAAAGTCGAAGGTGATATTAAATTATGGGTAGACACCGAACATATTGATGCCTTACAAGGGCAAGTCGACAAATTTGAAAAAGAGTATCCTGATGTAAAAGTAACAGTTGCAGCTGGTTCTTCTGCCGATGCCAAAGCAGACGTCTCAAAAGACCCTGAACAAGCAGCCGATGTATTCATGATGCCTCATGACCAAGTAGGACAAATGGCTGAAGCTGGTCTGATTTATCCAATTGGCGATAAGCAAGCAGCAACAATCAAAGATACAAACGTGGAAGCAGCAGTTGATGCCGTGACTTGGAAAGACAAAATTTACGGCTATCCTTACGGTGTTGAATCTCAAGTGCTTTATTACAATACTTCTACATTGACAGCAGATGATGTAAAAACTTGGGAAGGATTGACTTCCGCTGGAAAAATCGGTACCAACTTTGCAGAAGACGGTGCAAACTACATTTTTGGCCCTCTATTTATGAGCAACGGAAATGTTCTTTATGGAGAAGACGGTGAAGATATTAATGGAACCAATTTCAACAACGAAGCTGGTGTGGAAGTCTTACAATGGATCGCCGATCAAAAAAATAATAGCGGTGTCCTTCAAGCCAGCGAATCCGCGTTGTCTGATTTGCAATCTGGAAAATCAGATGCATTCCTTTCAGGTCCTTGGTCAAAAAATGACGTAGAAAAAGCGCTTGGAGACAACATGGGTGTTGCCGCCTATCCAACGATCGACTTCGGTAGTGGTGCGAAACAAATGAAAGCTTTCTTAGGTGTAAAGCTTTATGCTGTCAACCAACAAACCGAAGCGCCATTAGCAGCTATGGCTTTAGCAGAATATTTAAGCAACCAAGAAACACAAGAAATCGAATTTACTGAAAACGGCGTTGTCCCTTCAAATAAAGATGCACAAGAATCCGATGCAGTAAAAGCTGATGCAGTAGCAAAAGCTGTGATGGAAATGTCTGATGCAGAACACTCTGTCGTGATGCCTAAATTACCTGAGATGGTTTCTTTCTGGCCACCAATGGATGCGTTAATCAACGATACCTATAAAGGTCAAATTAAACCGGATCAGTTCCAAGATAAACTCGATAAGTTTGTTTCCGATATTTCAAAAGTAACAGAATAATCAACAACACATCACTATACATGACAAAGGGAAAGCCTGCTTTCCCTTTTCTAGTTAATTACGAAAGCAAGGTGAGAGGATATGTTCAGGAAAAAAAATGCGTCGCATATCACTTTTAGAGAATTATTCAAAAAAGGCGATCTAGCGACAAAGCTATCTTTTATTTTGATGGGAAGCGCCAATTTCGCCAATAAACAATGGCTGAAAGGAATTATTTTCATCGTATCACAAGTTGGTTTTATCGCTTGGTTCATAAGAAATGGTTTCCACGCTCTTCTGATGCTGCAAACATTAGGAACACAAAAACAAGGGTTGGTCTATAACGAAGCACTTGGTATTGAAATCTTGCAAAAAGGTGACAATTCAATGCTCTTATTGCTTTTTGGTATTGCTTCCCTGCTCGTTTGTACACTCTTGATTATTCTCTATATCATTAATTTGAAAAGCGCCCGTCATTTGTACGAATTAAAACAACAAGGACTTAAAATCCCTACGACACGCGACGATTTACATAGTCTGGTGAACGAACGCTTTCATGCAACATTGATGACAATCCCATTGATTGGTGTCTTATTTTTTACTATCTTACCGCTCTTATATATGATTTCGATTGCCTTCACCAATTATGATCACAAAAATTTACCCCCAAAAAATCTGTTTACTTGGGTAGGATTGAAGAATTTCTCTAATGTCATTACTGGTGATATGGCGTCCACCTTTTTCCCAGTACTAGCTTGGACATTGACATGGGCTGTTCTCGCAACGATCACTTGTTTCTTCTTCGGCGTAATCTTAGCCTTGTTGATCAACGCGAAAGGGATCCGTTACAAAAAATTGTGGCGCACCATTTTTGTTTTGACGATGGCAGTTCCTCAATTCGTATCACTTTTGATCATGCGTAACTTACTAAACGGTTCTGGTCCGATTAACTCACTCTTACTGAATTGGGGATGGATCTCTTCTTCGATCCCGTTTCTGACCGATCCTTTCTTTGCGAAAGTCAGCATTATCTTTGTGAACATGTGGATTGGGATTCCAGCAACCATGCTTGTAACAACAGGAATCTTACAAAATCTTGATCAGGAACAACTAGAAGCAGCCGAAATTGATGGCGCCAATAAATTCCAAATTTTCCGCTCCATCACATTTCCTCAGATATTGTTTGTAATGATGCCCGCATTGATTCAACAGTTTATCGGCAACATCAACAACTTTAATGTTATTTTCTTATTGACTGGCGGCGGCCCATCTAACTCTAATTTTTATGGTGCTGGCTCGACCGATCTGTTAGTAACGTGGCTGTACAATTTGACAGTCAACACGATGGATTACAATTTAGCTTCCGTAATCGGTATCTTGATCTTTATCTTATCTGCTGTCTTTAGCCTGTTTGCATACACGCGAACAAATTCTTATAAGGAGGGGTAACAATGTCTGTAAAGAAAAAGAAATCCGGCTACCAACAAGGGCAGTCAAAAACCCGTTTTCTGATTTATACGATTTTGATCATTCTTTCTGTTCTTTGGTTATTCCCGATCGTTTGGATCATTTTGACAAGTTTTAGAGGAGAAGGCGGGGCCTTCGTTCCTTATATCATTCCCAAAGAATTCACTTTTGAAAATTACCGACAACTATTAGCCAATGATAGCGGCAGCTACCCTTTTGTTCGCTGGTTCTTGAATACATTGTTTGTTGCTGTCTGCAGCTGTCTTTTGTCCACATTTATTACAATCGCAATGGCCTACTCCCTTTCCCGGTTGCGCTTTCGACTTCGTAAACCTTTCTTGAAAGTTGCCTTGGTATTGAATATGTTCCCAGGCTTTATGAGCATGATCGCTGTTTATTATATTCTAAAAGCCCTCAACCTAACACAAAGTTTATTGGCGCTGATCTTAGTTTATTCGGCTGGAGCGGCACTGGGATTCTATGTTGCCAAAGGGTTCTTTGATACGATTCCAATGGCGCTAGATGAATCTGCCATGATCGATGGTGCCAATAAATGGCATATTTTTACCAAAATCACATTGCCGTTATCAAAACCAATTATCGTCTACACATCTTTGATGGCCTTCATGGGTCCTTGGATGGATTTCATCTTTGCTCGAATCATCATGGGTGATGACGTCAAAAACTATACCGTTGCGATCGGACTTTATTCTATGATGACAAAGACAACAGCCAATTCGTTGTTTATGTCCTTTACAGCTGGCTGTGTGCTGATCGCTATTCCAATCACCCTACTCTTTATCTATATGCAAAAATATTATGTACAAGGAATTACTTCCGGTTCAGTGAAATAACCCTCTTCCTGCCTCACTTCTTTTAAGCAAAACTAGCAATCGCTGAGTGACTCTCGACTCGACGATTGCTAGTTTTTGTTTTTGATCTTCCCTATGCCTCTTGACTAGCTAACGCTACTTCAACACCTTGTTCTTTCAATGTTGAGACATGCATTTCTCCCCAATGACAGAGAGCATCCAATACGCTACTTAATGTCAGACCATAGTCGCTGAGAGAATAGACAACCTTTGGTGGGACTTGGTGATAAGAGGTTCGCAAAACGATACCGTCTGTCTCCAACTCTCTTAGTTGCTGCGTCAGCATTTTTTGACTAATATCAGGTATCCGTCGCTTCAAATCACTCGGACGCAAGGCGCCATCTCGCAGATTACACAGAATAATCGGTTTCCATTTTCCACCGATCACATCCATAGTAGCTTCCACACCAATGTTATATTTTTTGGGGGTCATACTTCAAACACTTCCTTTAAATTTACAAAAGTTACTTTTTTGACACTATAGCACAAAAAAGTAGGTACTATTCATCTGAACTTTTTTAGTATAAGGTATATTTACCAAAAATCAAGGAGGAAATTTATATGATCCACTCATTAACCGACACAATTACATTGAACGAACAAGTCAGCATTCCTGGCTTTGGTTTGGGCGTCTTTCAAATTCCTGATGAAGAAGTAGCTACTGTTGTAAAAAACGGCATTTTGAAAGGTTATCGTTTGATTGATACCGCGCAAATATATGATAATGAAAGAGGAACAGGCCAAGGGATCAAAGAAGGGCTAGCAGCAACTGGACTTACACGAGAAGAACTCTTTGTGACTTCTAAAGTTTGGAACAATTATTTGACCTACGATGAAACGATCGCAGCTTTTGAAAAGTCCCTCGCGCTTTTGCAATTGGATTATTTAGACCTTTATTTGCTCCACTGGCCTGGCAAAAATGCGTATCAAGAATCTTGGCGGGCACTTGAAGACCTCCATCAAGCTGGAAAGATCAAAGCCATCGGCGTCAGCAATTTTCAGATCCATCATTTGAAGGAATTGCTCGCTACAGCAAAAGTCAAACCTGTGTTAAATCAAGTGGAACTACATCCAAAATTAGCTCAAAAAGAACTGCGTGATTATTGTCAGCAACAAGGGATCAAGATACAAGCTTGGTCTCCATTGATGCAAGGTCAGATTCTCCAACATCCGACCCTCGTAAAGATGGCTCAACGCCATCACGTATCCCCTGCACAAATCGCCTTACGCTGGCATATCCAGCAAGATATTTTACTGGTAGTTAAGACAGTTAATCCTGACAGAATGGAACAAAATCAGCAACTCTTTGATTTTTCTTTGACGGAAGAAGATATGCGTGTACTTAATCGTTTGAATGAAGATCACCGGGTAGGTCCCGATCCGGATCAATTTAACTTTAACTAAGGAAATGGAGTGAAGGAAATGGAATTAGGATTAACAAAGAAAACAGCACTGGTCACTGGCTCTACGAAAGGTATTGGGAAAGCAATTGCATTCGAGTTGGCAAAAGAAGGCGCAGATGTCATCGTCAATGGACGGCAAGAGGACAGTGTCAAAGCTGTCGTTGCTGAGTTAAAAGAAAAATTTCCTAAGACGAATCCTCAAGTGGCTCCATATGATCTAGCCGATGCAGCAGCTCGCCAACAGCTTTTTGACCACTTCCCTAAAGTAGATATTCTTGTCAATAATATGGGGATCTTCGAACCAATGGATTACATGGAAATTACCGATGAAGTTTGGGAACATTTTTTCCATGTGAATGTTTTGTCGGGAAATGCTTTAGCAAAATTTTATTTGCCTCATATGCTCCAACAAAACTTCGGTCGTGTGATTTTTATTGCCAGTGAGGAAGCCGTTATGCCTTCTGGAGAAATGCCGCAGTACAGCATGACAAAAACGATGAACCTCTCTTTGGCTAAAAGTTTGTCAAAACTCACCGCTGGGACACAGGTCACTGTAAATACGATCATGCCTGGTTCAACACTGACCGAAGGCGTAGAAACGATGCTGAAAACGATGTATCAAGAAAGTGATTTGCCGGAGTCCATGTGGGAAGAAGATTTCATGAAAAAGCATCGCCCACTGTCTCAAATTCAACGACTCATTCGTCCAGAAGAGATTGGACGCTTTGTAGCTTTCGTTGCTAGTCCTTACGCATCCTCTTTCTCTGGAGCCGCCTTGAGACTCGACGGTGGTTTAGTACCAACGATTTATTGATTTCTCAGTAAAGAACTATGGCAAAAAGACTTTAGCAAACACAGTAGCCGAAAGGCCATAAAATTGCCTCTATGATCCTGCAGATCGGATTTACACCTGCAGGATCATAGGGGCAATTTCATTTCACTCAGCGAATCATTTCATTTAGCGACCCCTTTTATCACAGCTTTTTTATTCAAAAAAACAGAGCAAATCACTCTGCTCTGTCAAAAAAGACTTTTTTGGGGATTTCCGGCAAGTCATTCTTTGATCAATCGGTTTCGATCAATCCATACTTGCCGTCTTTACGGCGATAAACAATGCTTGTGCCGTTTGTTTCGGCATCTTCAAAAATGAAGAAGTTATGTCCTAGCATATTCATTTGCAAAACGGCTTCTTCGCTATCCATCGGTTTTAGAGAAAGACGTTTTGTACGTACAATGTCTAGTTCTGCTCCATTGGTCTCTTCTTCGTTTGTATCCGTTGTGAATAAGTCGCCATTGTCTGGAGCCACTAAAGCTGTTTCCCGAGATTTACGGTTGATTTTCGTTTTGAATTTACGGATTTGGCGTTCCAATTTATCAACAACCAAATCAATACTTGCATATAGATCAGGAGAAGTTTCTTCCGCACGCAAGACTAGGAATGGTAACGGAATGGTTACTTCAACTTTTGCTGTTTTTTCGGTATATACTTTCAAATTAACATGCGCTGTTGCTTCAGGCACATCATTAAAATAACGTTCTAGTTTACCTACTTTTTTCTCAACGTAATCGCGGATCGCTTCAGTTACCTCGATATTTTCGCCACGTACATTATATCTAAACATAAAAATTACCCCTTTCGTCTACCACACTAAGAAGGAAAAGGACCACTCTCTTCTTCTTCTTAACTCTATTATATCGAAGTATCTTGCATTTGGAAAGCAAATCGCTAAGATTTTTTTAAGCGTTTACAATTCCTTATCTGGCAAAAGAAAAGGACGTGATCGTTTTCGGCTGGCAAGTCAAAAGTACTTCTGCTGCATGATAAATTGTTTGTCCAGTCGTATACACATCATCCACCAGCAACACACGTTTGTCCTTGATTTCTTGACCCTTTTCGATAATAAATGGTTGCGGAGCTGCTAATCGTTCATTTCTAGTCATTGCTGCTTGAGGAGGTAAATGGATCTTTTTCTTTAGTAAGGATCGGTAATCAATCCCAGCAGCTTGTAATACTGCTGTCACTTGATTAAAGCCACGCTGCTGATAGCGTTCATGAGAAAGGGGGATCGGGATGACCAGATCATAGAGCAGTCCTTTGAAAGCTTGCTTGATCTCTGGGAGAAAGGTAGCTCGCAGACGAAAATCGCCCATTAATTTGTATTGATGGAGCCACTCCTGCATTCCTTGATTGTATCTCATCAGAGCACGATGCTGCAGCTGAAACTTTGGATAACGTTGCCGCCAATAGCGACAATCCCGACAATTTTGGCTTTCATTACAACATGTCTTGCAACAGCTAGTCAAATCAATAAGCTGCAATTTACTCCCACAGTCTGGACACTTCTCTGAAGCAGGAATTCCTAATGGCCATAAAATCTCCCGCAGCCACAGTTCTCGTGCAAACTCCTGTTGGCACCAGCTACACTTCACTTGCCAGCCACTCCTTTGCTAATCGATTCATCGCTTGGATTTCTAAGATCGCCTTACGAATCGCTGATGTTGCTTGATCATAGAAAAAGAGAACTTCTCCTTGATTGAATGGACCTTTTCGATCAACTCGTCCAGCGATCTGGACCAGTGCTGATTTAGAAAAAACAGGATGATCCGCTCCCATCACCACTACAGAAACATTTTCAAAGGTAACACCTCGTTCCAAGATGGTAGTTGTGAAAAGAATCTGATACTTTGAATTGCGCGCCTTGACTACTTTTTCTATTCGAGCAGGGTCTTTTGCTGAAACACTGGTTATCGTAACCTCTTTTAAGAATGATCGAACAGCTTTTTCTAGCCGTTCCATAAAAACAATACTTGGGCAAAAAACTAAGACAAAATTTGTTTGAGACAGGCGTTGCAGATGAGACAATAAGCGCCGTAATCTTCTTTTTGTTTGATACACGTTACGCCAGCCTTCATACCAAATCAGTTGAGGAACGATCAGCGGTCGCTGATGAAAACGCAGCGGCATTTTTTCCACTGCAAAATTTGATGTTTCTTTTAGTAATGCATCTGAAGGTGTGGCACTTAGATAAATCAGACAGCCGGTCGCTTTCAATGCATTCATTAACCCAAATCTTAGTTGCTGGTCCCCTTCATAAGGAAAAGCATCTACTTCATCAACGATCATCAAATCAAACGCCTGATAAAAATGCAGAAGTTGGTGAATGGTCGCAACAAGCAAGTCTGTATAGCGATACTCCTCTTCTGAATCTCCGTAAAGCAGTAAACAAGATTCTTTGGGGAATGCTTGTTGGATCCGAGGGAACAGTTCGCGGCACACATCGATTCGCGGAGAGACGACAGCTACCCGATGTCCTTTTAGTCTCGCCACTTGTATCACCTCAAAAATCATTTCCGTTTTGCCAGAGCCGGTTACTGACCAAACCAATGTCGCTTTTTTTTGTTGATAATTTCTTACCAACGCTTGTGAGATTCTTTTTTGAAAGACCGTTAGCGGACCTGGCCAATCAATCTCTGGAAAGCTGACATCGCTTTGTTCGGGAACTGTCACAAAGATTTTTGACGTATCTGACCGACCGTAATGAATACAGGTGGGGCAATAGTGAATCCCTGTTGGCAGCTGTACCGTCTCTTTATTGAAGCAGCTGCCACAACGCTGACATTCAATCTGTCCCTCATTGACTAAGACAGCTGGACGAATTTGACCATTTGTTTTGTCGGCATTGCTGCATTCCCTTTCGTTTACTAAAATTTGACGTCCGCCTACTCCCATCTCACTCTTCCTTCCATTATTTTTGTATATCCAAACCTTCAAAGCAGTGCCTTTTTCGAGGCTTTTTAATTTTTGAAAGTCTTGAACACTCGACACAAATAAAGTACGCCATACACAAAAAAAAGAACCTTACTAGTTCTCATTTTCTGCCAAAACAGAGAAATTCGAAACCTGTAAGGTTCTAATCAATAGTCTTAAGTAATCGTTGAAAACGGATTGGGCTTATTCACCAATCAATGTCAATGCTTGATCCAACACTTTTTCACCATTCATCATACCATAGTCAGCCATGTTGATAACTTCCAATGGGATTCCCTTTGGTGCTAAACGTTTTTCAAAATCGCCTTTCATGAAACGAACTTGAGGGCCTAATAATAAAACGTTCACATCTTTGCTTTCTAAATGTTGATCTGCTTCTGAAGCGGAAACAGCAAAAATATCTGTATCAAGACCTTTTGCATCAGCAGCTTTCTGCATTTTTGTCACTAATAAGCTGGTGCTCATTCCTGCGGAACAAACTAACATAATCGTTTTTTTAGCCATATCGAACACTCCCTAAAATTTTAAATAATATAACATTACCTATTCCTAGTATAGAACAAGTTTCAAATTTGTCAACGCTTACTGTCTATTAACCAATTGGACTTGACCAATTGATTGAAAACAACATATTCCTTCTTTAAATTCACGTGAACCACTTCATATCTTGCATTCAACCAAGCATAGGCCCCGTTTTCCGGATGCCGATAATCATTAGCCCACCAATCAATGCTTTTGCGGGCACTCTTTGGCAGCCCTGTCGCCGGAAATAACAGTTCATCAAATTGTGTGAAAGTCAATGTGACTTGAGAACCGCCATTAGATTTTAAGTAATGAGTGATGATATCGTATTTCTTGCGTTTACTCAATGGCAACGCCTCCTTTTTTATCCGTTCACTTATTCTTTACTGATTTCTTTCATTGAAACTTTTCTCCACATTACCTATACTGAAAATAAAAGGAGGAGCCTATGAAGAATAGTTACCGCACCATTCGTGAGGATGGACAAAGTGAACAAGAAATCAAGAAATCCCGATTCATTTGTTCCCTTAAACGTGTCACTTCCGAAGAGGAAGCCAAAGCATTCATCCTCGCCCTCAAAAAAGAGCATTGGAAGGCCAATCATAATTGCAGTGCTTTTGTTATTGGCGAAAACAACGAGATCCAACGAAGCAGCGACGATGGGGAACCAAGCGGTACCGCTGGTGTTCCCATGCTAGATGTTCTCAAAAAAAATGAATTAATCAATGTGGTTGCTGTTGTGACCCGTTACTTTGGTGGAACGAAATTAGGCGCTGGCGGTTTGATCCGCGCTTATGCAAGCACTGTTGCCGCTGCCTTAAAGGAAATCGGTATCGTTGAAGGGACACTTAACCAAACACTTTATTTGACCATTGATTATCCTCAGCTAGGAAGGCTGCAGAATCACTTAGAGCATCAAAACATTCACTTGTCATCCATTGACTATACGGATAAAATCCGAGTAACGCTGATGGTTCCCGAAACATCCTTGCCCGCGATAGAAGCCGATCTAACAGATCTGTTACAAGGACAACTAGAGATCGCACATGGCCCTGTCAGCTATGTGGAACGACCGATTTCCTGAGAAACAGATCAAATTTGTGTTGTCATTACTTGCTAGTGAAGCAGAATGATTGTTCAAATAGCTAATTGTCAAGCGATGCCTCATGAATCTGCTTGAGGCATCATTTCTGACAATTCTCTCTACTCTTTCACCTCGTTTACTAGCTTCGCTTTTATCTTTCACTTTGGTCAATATATCTTTCTATTTCCTGTCTTATTTTTCTAAATAAAACTCAAAACGATTCCCTACGTATTGTGTACGCACGTATTCAAATGGTTGTCCGTTTTCAAAACAGGTAATTTGCCGCATTCTTAAAATTGCATCCCCGCGTTTAATCTGCAAGTAATCAGCGATTTGCTCCGAAGCAATCATTGCTGAGATCGTTTGTGAGGCAGCCCCGATCTTATGACCACCCTTTTCTTCTAACACATGATACAAAGATGAGATGATTTCTTCTTTACTAAAATTGTGAATCAGTTTCTCTGGAATACTCGCCACTTCAAAACAAATAGGTACATCATCTGCATAACGAATGCGTTCCATCCGTAAAATCGTCTCATGCCCTTCTAATTGCAACTTTTCCATTTCACTCGAACTTGGTGCTGTCAAGAAGTAAGCCACTGCTTTACTAGAAGGCACCCGTCCAAGTGAGCGCATGATCTCAGTAAAACTCGTGGTTCCGCTCATTTTCTCCTGTACTTTCTGACGAGCCACATAAGTTCCTGATCCAATTTTTCTTTCCAAAATCCCTTCGTCGGCTAGTGTCTGAATAGCTTGGCGCAATGTCATGCGACTAACACCGAATTGTTTCGCTAACTCGCGCTCAGAAGGCAAACGGTCACCGATTTTGTAGGTTTCATTCTCGATGTTTGCTTTGATTTGATCATGTATCTGTATGTATACGGGTAAGTTCTCTGCCATAGTCTATTCCTCCATTCAGTTTCTATTATAACTGGTATATACCTAAATAACCAATGAAAAAACTAAAAAGACTGTCAATTTAAGGGAAAAATCCTTTTTTTCATTCTGTTCTTCTTGCAAAAGACAAAATAAGAAAAAAAGTTCCCTCAAATTGGTACAGTCTTATTGGATAGTTAAAGCGCTGAATGTTAGTTGCTGCTTTGCAAAGCTTTATTGGCCGTTGCCAACATTAAACGAATCCGATTCAATTGATTGACCATGGAGACTCCAGGATCATAATCAATCGCAGCAATATTGGCTTTAGGATATTGGTGCCGCAGTTCTTTGATCACACCCTTGCCGACCACATGATTTGGCAAACAACCAAAAGGCTGCATGCAAACGATATTAGTCACATCGGATTTCAATAGATCAATCATTTCACCAGTCAAAAACCACCCTTCACCCGTATGATTACCAATAGATAAGATTTTGCTAGCATCATCTGCTAATTGATAAATCGAGTGTAATCCTTCAAATCGCTGAGAAGCCCGTAACGCTCGGTCCATCGGTTTTTGGATCCGTTCGATCAATCCAATGGCAAATTCAGCGATCCATTTGCTTTTTTTGGCCATTCCTAGGTTTTGATAGCGCCAAATCTGATTATAAAGCGAATAATTCATAAAACCAACCATGTCTGGTACTACCGCTTCTGCCCCTTCAGCTTCCAAGAGCCGCACGATATCATTATTAGCCGTAGGTGAGTACTTCACTAAGATCTCGCCTACCACACCGACTCGCGGCTTGATGATATCTTGCAAATCAATGGTATCAAAATCGGCAATGATTTTTTTCATATTATGGTTGAACAAAGTAAAAGAACCGTTACGTACGTTTTTTTCGACTTTTTTGAGCCACGTTTCATGAAGCCGATCCACAGAACCAGAGATGGCTTCATAAGGCCGCGTACGATAAACAACTCGTTCAAATAAATCTCCATACAAAAATGCAACAGCTACCCGTTTCAGCATTGGTAATGTAAACTTAAAGCCAGGATTTGACTCCACGCCTTGATTTCCCATGGAGACCGAAACGACGGGAACTTGTGGAAAACCCGCATCGTTCAATGCTTTACGCAGCAGCGGGATATAATTGGTTGCCCGACATCCTCCGCCCGTTTGTGTCATCAATACGCTAGTGTTTTGCAAGTCATATTTTCCACTTTGGAGTGCTTCGATCAATTGACCGATGGAAATAATGGCTGGATAGCAAGCATCGTTATTTACGAAACGCAGGCCCACATTGACTGCTTCTCGATCATCCGCCGGCAAGCAGACCACATTGTATCCCGAAGCTTGCAGTGCCACGTCGACTAACCCGCTTTGATGGATTGGGCTTAGCATGGGTAATAACAAAGTATGTTGTTTACGCATTTTTTTAGTAAATGTGATCTTGGCAGGTTCTTCAAAACGTTGAGTAGGAATAAAATGGTTTTTCTCCCTTTCATTGACAGCTGCCTTAAGAGAGCGTAAGCGGATCCGAATGGCGCCTAAATTAGCCCCTTCATCGATTTTCAATACAGTGTACAGTTTGCCATATTGTTCCATGATCTCTTCTACTTGATCTGTTGTGACGGCGTCGATTCCACAACCAAAGGAGTTTAGTTGGACCAATTCCAACTGCTTGCTTTTGGCGACGACCCGTGCTGCGGCATATAAACGAGAATGGTAAACCCACTGATTAACGACACGTAAATGACCGACATTTCCCAAATGCGCAATGCTATCTTCTGTTAATACATGAAAGCCCTCTTGGGTGATCACTTCTGCGATCCCATGATTGATCTCCGGATCCAAATGATAGGGTCTGCCAGAAAGTACGATGCCCCGCTGATTGGTTTCGGTCAGCATCCGTAAGGTTTTTTCCCCTTGCTGACAGACATCTAGCTTAAATTGATCCAATTCTTCAAAACCATGCCGCAATGCGTGCGCGATCTCTGTCTCAGTGATACCCAAATCTTGGAATTCTTCCGTCAACACTTTGACCATCGAAGCTTCGTCTGCCAAATTTAAAAACGGGTTCCGATAATCCACACGACCAGCGCGGATATCATCCAGATTGTTGCGAATGACGTCAGGGTAGCTTTGTACGATGGGACAGTTGAAATGATTCTCAGCCTGCGCTGTTTCTGGTCTTTCAAAAATAATTCCTGGATAAAAAATCAATGGGACCCCTTGATCAATCAACGCTTGAATATGTCCATGAGCGATTTTGGCCGGATAACAAGCGGTATCACTTGGAATCGTCTCGATACCTTTCTCATACAATTTTTTGTTTGATCGTGGGGACAATTCAACGCGAAAGCCCAGTTCTGTAAAAAAAGTATGCCATAACGGATAGTTTTCATATAGATTCAATACACGAGGAATGCCGATACGCCCACGAGACGCTTCTTTTTTGCGAAGCGGGCGATACTTAAACAAGCGGCGGTATTTGTAATCGACTAAATTTATCTTGCGCTCTTCTTTTTTGATTTTGATGCGGGCACCCCGCTCGCAGCGATTTCCGGTAATAAATTTGCGTCCATCCGAGAATAAAGTGACAGTCAGCATACAATTATTTTCACATAACCCGCAATGAGTGAATTCTTTTTCAGCAGTAAACTGGCTCAAATCATCACTTGAAAGCAAGGTTGTGACTTCACCAATCTCGTAATTTTCTAACGCAATCAGTGCTGCACCATAAGCACCCATCAAGCCAGCGATTGATGGCCGAACGACTTCCCTGCCGCTGATTTTTTCAAAAGCTCGTAACACCGCCTCATTATAAAAAGTTCCTCCTTGGCAGACGATTTTCTCGCCTAGATCTTCCGGGCGCCGAATTTTGATCACTTTATACAAGGCATTTTTGATCACAGAATAGGAGAGACCCGCAGAAATATCCCCGACAGACGCGCCTTCTTTTTGGACTTGTTTCACTTTTGAATTCATGAATACCGTACAGCGAGAACCAAGATCGACTGGATTCTTGGCAGTAGTGGCTGCCAACGCAAATTCTTTGACTTCGTATTTCAGCGAACGCGCAAAGGTTTCAACAAAGGACCCACAGCCTGAGGAACAAGCTTCATTCAGCTGGATCGAAGAGAGCGCACCATCTTTGATAGTCATGGCCTTCATATCCTGCCCACCAATGTCCAAAATAAAATCGACCCCCGGTTGGAAATGTTCGGCGGCTTTATAATGAGCCATCGTTTCAACTTCACCAATGTCAATTTTCAGTGCATTTTTGATCAACTGTTCCCCATACCCTGTGACCGCAGCTTTCCCAATGAAGACAACTGGGGGCATCTGCTGATACATTTCCTGTAATACCCGCATGGTGGTTTCCAATGGCTGCCCTTCATTGTTGCCATAAAAAGAGTAAAGAATCCTCCCCACTTCGTCGATCAATACGACTTTCGTTGTCGTTGAACCCGCATCGATGCCGAGAAAGGCTGCTCCTGTATGAGAAGCAAGTTTTTTTTCTTCCACCGAAGATTGTCCATGACGCTGTCTAAAAACTGCGAGCTCTTCTTCCGTAGCAAATAGCGGCGCCAATGTGTGGGACGGTTGCAATTTCGCTGAATCATCGGTTGATAACCGAGCTAATAATGTATTGAGTTGAGCTGTTTCTTCTCCATATAAAGCGGCGCCGATCGCAACAAACAGCTGGGGATTTTCTGGAAAAATAACGTCTTCTTCAGCAATCTGCAGTGTCTCCACAAAGCGGCGCCGTAGTTCAGACATGAAATAAAGGGGACCACCTAAAAAAGCCACTTTCCCCTTGATTTTACGACCAGCAGCTAACCCTGCAATCGTCTGATTGACCACTGCTTGAAAAATACTGGCGGCGATATCGGCTTTATCCGCTCCTTCATTGATCAAAGGCTGCACATCTGTTTTTGCGAATACCCCGCAGCGGGAAGCGATAGGATAGATCGTTTGATAATTTTTCGCTAAATCATTTACACCATTGGCATCGGTTTTCAACAATACCGCCATTTGATCGATAAACGCACCCGTCCCACCTGCACAGCTACCATTCATTCGTTGTTCCAACGCCCCTTCAAAAAAGGTTATTTTGGCATCTTCTCCCCCTAATTCAATGGCAACATTTGTTTCAGGAATCAGTGTCTCAACTGTTTTAGTACAGGCAATGACCTCTTGCACGAAAGGGATCGCTAAAACTTCGGCCAGTCCCATCCCTCCAGAGCCAGTGATTGCTAGTGCGACCTGTTGATTACCGATGACTTCCTGAGCTTCCAGTAAAACTTTTTTTGTGGCAGTTTTGATATCCGAATAGTGGCGTTCATACTTGGCAAAGAGGGGCTGCTTTTTTTCATTCAAGACCACCATTTTGACAGTCGTCGATCCTACATCGATACCAGCATTTAATTTTTTCATAGGGTGCCTCCGCTTTATCCAACACTTTGTTGATTATCTTACAAACTGTTTGTTATAATACTTATGTCTATTTTAAGAACAATCTATTGACATTTCAACAAACAGATTCATGTGATGTGTGAGATAAGCAACAGGAACGGTAAAAGTGTCGCTTAAATTGAGAGGAAGTTCACAAAATGAAAAAAGTTGATTTGCGGGTTCAACGTACGAATAAACATATCATGGAGGCTTTTATCCGACTCGTAGAGCAAAAAGGCTACGATCAAGTGACTGTCCAAGATATTGCCGACGAAGCCATGATCAATCGTGCGACATTCTATGCTCATTATAAAGACAAACAAGATTTATATGAAAAAATTTTTGATATGGCAATCGACTCCTTTACTTCGATTTTGTCCCTTGAAGATTTAGTCCAGGGAAATCGAATCAAGATCAAACGAGTCGAACTGGCGATGACAAAAATCTATCAGCACATTCAGGACAATCGCTTTTTTTATCTGACTATCATGGATGGCGCGGCCATCGAATTAGTCCGGCAACGAATCGCGGAGATTCTCTATGAACAATATGACCATATTTTTTCAAAATTAAAAATTACAGAAAGCTCTATCGAAGTACCACTGGATTTCGTTATTGAATATATGACATCGATTTTTGTTGGTACTCTGCACTGGTGGCTTACTGCCGATAGTCAAATGACTCCTGACCAACTAGCTAAACTGGTCATTAAATTAGTCGCCAATGGACACTTAACCGTTCTCGGTATCGAAATCGAAGGGTAACATACGGGAAGAAGAGTATTATCGTATAAATCAAAAAACCGAACCAGAGTTGCCTCCCCAGTACTTCCTCTCAGAAATCAGGAAAACGTGAAACGGGTGACAACTCTTGTCCGATTTATTTGTTATTAGGCTGTTTTACTCAATGTCTTTTCGCGATCAATGATTCTTTGAACGCCATTTGATTGTATCTTTTGTTTTACGCAATTGTGTAACTTTGATACCTTTTGGTGCAATACGAATAGCATAGTCTTCACGTTTGACAACATCATAAACATGCTCAGCTGCTTCGGTGACTTTTTCTTTTAGATTCAATTTAAATTTCATCTTCTCATCTCCTGAGTTCTTTACCTATAGCCTATCGTAAATAAAAAAAATCTTCAACTTTTAACCCTTAGAATTTTGCTATAAATAACGAAGAAAAGTCAGCAAGACATGCTTGCTGACTTTTCTTGATTGTTCACTGACTGGGGTAGCTGGATTCGAACCAACGCATGACGGAGTCAAAGTCCGTTGCCTTACCGCTTGGCTATACCCCAATGGTGGAGGAGAGTGGATTCGAACCACTGAACCCGAAGGAACGGATTTACAGTCCGTCGCGTTTAGCCACTTCGCTACTCCTCCAAACGGCTTTTAAAAAACCTGACTCAGTTATAATACCTAAAAATATAACAAATTGCAAGAGCAAAATGTCATTTTTTTTAAGAAATTATTCATGTAAGTTCCATTGGCGCAAAATCGTTTCAATTGCTGCATCCAAAGTTCGGCTTGCACCTAAATCTTCTTCGCCTAGAAAGCTTTGGAATTCTTTCGGACCGGATGCGAGAATTTCACCAATCACTTTTTTCCCTAATACTAGTTGATGGACTTCATATTCTTTTCCTTGGATCACCTTAACGGTTTCTTCCACACGGACTTCAATATCTTTATTTTTTTTCGACATCATACTCACCTCTTTCAGATACCTTGTTTATTCTACCAGAAAACACCGCAAAGCAAAAGCAAATCTAGTCAACCATTCACCCCAAAAAAAATCATGCAATCACTGATTGTGTTTGCATGATTTTTGCTTATTTTTGATTGGTCAATACCGCACTCAATACCGTATACCCAGCATTGGCAAAAATTTTCTCGATTTCTGACACTTGCCTGGATTCAACTTGAATCTCTACGATCGTTTTCAAAGCCATTCGATTGACCACGATCGTTAAAATACTTAATTGATGATCTGCTAATAACTGCGTGATTTCCGCTAAGACACCGCTGTGGTCATCAATAATCTCAAGAGCTACTCTTGTACCGCCCTCATAATAACCTGTGATCTTCAAGAATGCATCGAAGATATCATTATTCGTAATGATCCCTACTAGTTCGTCATCTGCTAACACAGGCAACACACCGACATTTTCTTCCCGCATGACTGCAATCGCGTCTTCTAGCAGCGCCTCCGGTTTGATGGTGGTCACTTTCTTCAGCATGATATCTGCTACAGTCGTTTTGTTTAATAAATAATTCATTTCATAAACACTTAAACTTGTCGCTTTTGAAGGCATTGCTTCTGCAATCGTGCCTTCTGTAATCAGGCCAACTAACCGTTGCTGATCAACAACCGGCAATCGATGGATGTCATGCTTTTTCATTAAGTCTATCGCATCAAATATTGGCATTGCCGAATGAACAGTGATGACATTCTTGGTCATAAAATCACGTACGCTCATTTTTCATCCTCCTTGTTGTAAGCTATCAACCGCCTAGATAGGCTTTCTTGACTTCATCACTTTCCAATAACTCTTGCCCGCTTCCTTGCAAGACGATTTTACCGGTCTCTAGAACATACCCTCGGTCAGCAATGGACAAAGCCATTTTGGCATTCTGCTCAATCAATAAAACGGTTGTTCCTTGCTGTTTGATTTCTTGGATAATCGAGAAGATCTCTTTGATGAATATTGGGGCTAAGCCCATGGATGGTTCATCGAGTAAAAGCAACCGAGGCTTGGACATCAGTGCACGTCCCATTGCCAACATCTGCTGTTCTCCTCCTGATAACGTTGAAGCATCTTGACTTAGTCGTTCTTTTAGGACAGGAAATTTCGTGAAGACCTGCTGATAGTCCTCTTTGACTTGATTGTCTTTTCGCAAAAAAGCGCCCATCTCAAGGTTTTCTTGAACGGAGAGTCCTGGAAAAACGTGACGCCCTTCAGGTACTTGTGATAATCCATTAGCAACGATTTTTTGTGGAGCTTCTTTTTGGATGGGTTTGCCTTCAAAGAGAATCGTGCCTTTAGAGGGTCGGATCAGACCGGAAATCGTCCGCAGAATCGTCGTTTTCCCTGCACCATTGGCACCGATCAACGAGACGATCTCTCCTTGATTGACTTCAAAGGAAACATCATGAACCGCTTGGATCATGCCGTAATGGACACTTAAATTTTCAATACGCAACATTAGAGTTCCCCTCCTAAATAGGCTTCGATCACTCGCGGATCATTTTTGATCTCTTCTGGCTTTCCATGAGCAATCACTTGCCCATATTCCAGTACATAGATGCGTTCACAAACCTCCATGACTAAACTCATGTCATGTTCGATCAATAAAATCGTCAATTGAAAATCTTTTTGGATACGGTAGATCAATTTAGTCAGTTCCGCTGTTTCCTGAGGATTCATCCCGGCGGCTGGCTCATCAAGAAAAAGGATCTTTGGTTCAGTAGCCAATGCCCGAACGATCTCAAGACGTCGTTGTTCACCGTAAGGAAGATTTTTTGCTAGTGTTTGGCTTTTATTTTCTAAGTCAAAGATACGCAATAATTCCATGACTTTCTCTTTCATTGCAGCTTCTTTGTGATAAAACTTTGGCAACCGCAACACACTCGTAAAAAAACCTTCTTTTTGTTTGCTGTTCATGGCAATCAGAACATTGTCCATCACTGTAAGGTCTTTGAACAACCGAATGTTTTGGAAGGTGCGGGATAATCCCATAGCTGCGATATGATAGGGCTTCTCCCCATTCAATCGCTTGGATTGTCCTTGTTCTTCTAAAAGAACGTCGCCTTCACTTGGTTCATAGACGCCTGTCAGCAGATTGAAGAGTGTCGTTTTCCCTGCACCATTCGGACCAATCAAGCCAACTAGTTCATTAGTTTCTAAATGTAAATCGACATGTGAAACTGCCGCCAAACCACCAAAGTTCTTAGTCAGCTTCTTAACTTCCAATAGAGGCATTCGTGTCATCCCCCTTTTTTGTAAATTTATCAAAGATGCGCTTCACAGAAAATTCCCAAGTTCCCAAAAGTCCACTTGGCTTGAAAATCATAATGGCGATCAATGCCAGTGCGTAAATAATCATGCGCAAATCTGAGAAGCCTTGTAAGTACATATTCAATATACCTAATACGACCGCTGAAACCACTGCTCCTGTCGTACTACCAATCCCGCCAAACACAACGATGATCAGGACATCGATCGATTTCATAAAGCCATAATCTTTCGGAAATACCGATTGTTGATAACTTGCATATAATGTACCGGCAATACTAGCCATGACAGCACCCATCACAAAAGCAATCACTTTGTATTTCGTTGTATTGACCCCCATTGCTTCCGCAGCGATCTCATCTTCTCGTATCGCTAATGTGGCTCGTCCTGGACCACTATGGATAAAATTAGAGACCACCAAGATTGAGCCGACAGCAAAAAGAAAGACGATTTGCCAATTACTGAATTGCGGTAACCCGAATATCCCTGCAGGTCCATTCGTCAATCCTCGTAAATTGACTAATAAGATACGGATAATCTCTGAAACACCTAACGTTGCAATCGCTAAGTAGTCTCCTTTCAAGCGCAATGTTGGAATCCCGACAACTAGTGCGATCAGCCCTGAAACGAACATCCCCACGATCAGACCAGAAAGAAATCCGCCAAATGTAGGGTTGTTGGCTGTTAAAATTGCTCCTGCATAAGCACCAATCGCCATAAAACCTGCATGACCTAAAGAGAATTGTCCCGAAAAACCAATAATTAAATTTAGCCCTACTGCTAAAATAATATTGATTCCGATATTGACGATGATCGCGTCTGAAAATAGATTGATCAACCCGCCGTTATAAGCTGCAAACAAACCGAAGTAGATAACAGCGGCGAGTGCTAACCAAGTAATGTTGTATTTCAAATTCTTTTTCATCACTGACACCTACACTTTCTCTTTCAGGTTCTTGCCCAATATTCCTGCCGGACGGACCAATAATATAATTATTAAAATGACATAGACTAAAGCATCTTTATAATCAGAAAAACCTAATGCAGTAGCAACTGTTTCAATTAGTCCGATCACGAAGCCACCTAATGCTGCCCCAGGAATGATTCCTATACCGCCTAATACAGCCGCAACAAAAGATTTTAGTCCCGGCACAACCCCCATCGTAGGATCGATCGAATTGTAATACAATCCAATTAACATCCCACCCGCAGCTGCCAACGCAGAACCAAGAGCAAATGTGAAGGAAATCGTCCGATTGACATTGATCCCCATCAACCGTGCGGCATCCGCATCCACGCTAACAGCACGCATCGCTTTTCCCATTCTGGTTTTCTTGACGATCAGCTGTAATAGGATCATTAACGCCAATGAGACTGCTAAAATTAATAATTGTATATTACTTACCTCCACAAAACCAATACTATAAGTTTTGCGGGCAATGGCTTGTGGAAATGGTCGGACATCTGGAGAAAAGAAAAAAATCATGACATTTTGCAATAAATAGGAAACACCGATAGCGGTGATCAAAGCCGAGATCCGGGTGGAATTCCGGAGTGGGCGATAGGCCAAAAACTCGATCGTCACGCCTAACGCTGCACTAGCGATCATTGAGATGAATAGTGCAGGAAAAAAGCCCAGATTCCATTGATTGATCAAAAAATAACCAATAAAACTACCGATCATATACACTTCACCATGAGCAAAGTTGATCAGTTTAATGATGCCGTAAACCATCGTGTAGCCTAACGCTAATAAGGCATAGATACTACCTAGAAATAAACCGTTGATTAGTTGTTGGATCATCATTTCCATATTTTCACTTCCAATACCTTAAATTCTTGATGCTTGTCTAAGAAAAAGGAACCGCGACAGAAGTCTGCAGCAACGAGTCAAATGAGTATCTGCCATGATTGATGGGATCACAGATTTACGACTTTTTCATTTATCGTTCATCATTTTGTTCGCTTACCTTCGACTTCGTCTCAGTCCCTATTTGATCGTGTAAAGAACGGTCCTTCTATTTAAGGATTTACTGTATCAGCTGACGTTTCTTTGCCTTCAGTTAGTCCTAATACAACTGCTGATTTTTCTGGATTATGATTTTTGTCCATGGTGATCTCTCCCGTCACACCTTGGAAGTTTTTCAAAGCAGATAGTCCTTCAGCAATCGCAGTTGAGTCTGCTGAATCTTGATCTTCAATGGCTTGTTTGATCATGTAGACAGCGTCGTATGCCAATGCATTAAATGCGGAAGGTTCTTTGCTATACTTTGCTTTGAATGCTTCAACAAAAGGTTCTACCTTGTCATTGGCAGGAGCTTTAGTTGAGAAGTGTCCTGTATAATAAACATCCGATACATTTTCCACGCCTGCTGTTTGGACCATTTTTTCATCACCAAAGCCATCCGCACCAATAATTGGCTGATCGATTCCTAATTCTCGGGCTTGCTTGATGATCAAACCAGCTTCGGTGTAGTAGCCAGGAATGAACAATACATCAAAGTCAGCATTTTTGATTTTCGTCAACACTGCTTGGAAATCTTTGTCACCTTCTGTGAAATTCTCTTCGAGTACAATCTCGCCATTGTAGCTATCTTTAAAGGCTGCTGATAATCCATTCGCATAGTCGCTGGAATTATCGCCTAAAATAATTGCTTTTTTAGCATCCAAGTTGTCTGCAGCATATTTTGCTAAGATCGTTCCTTGGAAACTGTCTTGGAAACAAGAACGGAAAGCAAATCCTTGAACTTTGTCACTGCTGACAGTAATCGCATCATCTGTTCCGGAAGGTGTCACTAACGGAACTTGTGCTTTGGTGACATTTGGCAATGCCGCCTTCGTCGCACCTGAAGTTGCTGGCCCGATCATTGCTACTACTTTATCATTGGTCGTTAAATTGGCTGCGACTGTCGCTGACTCATTATTGTCAGATTTGTTATCTTTTGAAACAATTTCAATTTGTTTTCCTAAGATACCGCCACTCTCATTGATTTCTTCAACCGCCAGATCAATTCCTTCTTTTTCCGCCGTTCCATAAGCTGCAACAGCACCTGATAATTCTAAATTGACCCCGATTTTGATCGTATCACCTTCTTGTTTGTTGCCACCGCTAGCAGAACCGCTACCGCTAGTGGAACCACCAGTTGGTCCCGCACTACAAGCTGATAATAAAAATAAACTAGCAAATAAAAATGCAAATTTCTTTTTCATCATTATTCCTCCCCTACTCCCATGGATATGTTATCAAATATACTTAATAATAGGGAAAATGTCAACGAATTATCAGAATATTTTCTTTATTCAGATACTTTAAATTATTTTAAAAAAAATAGATAAAAAATAAAGATTGATGCGTCGCGATTGTAATCGATTTCCGAAAAAAAAAGTTGTGACCACTCTTTCAAAGTGATCACAACTTGTTGTATCTGTTGATTCAAGGTTTATGATTAAAATTGGCAAAAAATGACAGCAACAATGCGCTGAATCAGTTCAGCACTTGTGCGGTGAAATTAGCTGCCGCTCCAACTAGATTGGCATCATTTCGATAATCACAAAGCTTAATCAGTGGAACAAAGTCATTTAAGTCTTGTGCTGCCAGCATTTTCTTCATTC
This sequence comes from Enterococcus gallinarum NBRC 100675, assembly GCF_001544275.1. Classification (GTDB taxonomy): domain Bacteria; phylum Bacillota; class Bacilli; order Lactobacillales; family Enterococcaceae; genus Enterococcus_D; species Enterococcus_D gallinarum. The sequence continues at coordinate 29,257 of NZ_BCQE01000005.1, forward strand.
GTTGATTGATTTCTGGCAACAATCCTGCTTTTGCACTGACTCCACCACCAATAATCAATACTTCAGGGTCAAAAGCAAATTGGATGCTGAATAACCCTTCAGTCAAATAGCGATAAAATTTGTCTACCTCTTCTTTGGCGATAATATCACCTTCTTCTGCTCGACGAAAGACTTCCTCGCCACTAATCGTTTTGCGGTCCACACCGGTTCGGTCACAATAACGCCAAGCCATTTGAACAGCCGTCCCTAACTGTGAAAAAGATTTGCCTTTATCAAGAACCATCAAACCAAACTCGCCGCCGTAAAGATGGGCGCCTTTGATCAGTTTTCCTTGTTGAAAAAGTGCTCCGCCGACCCCAGTACCAATCACAATGAATGCTGCCGTGTCAAAGTCTTTCCCAGCGCCTTGATAAAATTCTGCCATTCCGGCACAATTGGCATCATTCTCAATAGTGACTGGCAATTGAAATAACGCTTCCAATTCAGCGAAAATATTAAATCCGTGAATATATGGAATGGCGCTGATCCCATTGATCTGCTGCTGTGCAACATTCACCGCTCCTGGCGCACTGATGCCAACGCCTTCAAGGGGTTTTTTAATGCTATCTCGAATTGCTTTGAGCTCTTCTTTCATTTTTTGCCAAGTATCAGGCGTCGCAAATTGTCCTTTGTCACTTAATTGTTCGTCCTGCCATAATCCATATTTCACTGCAGAACCGCCCATATCAAATACTAGTAATGTCATCTCAACATTCCTTTCTCACTCAGTTGTCTCCCTTATTTTACTGTACTTTCCTCCGTTAAGAAAGCGATTTCTGCTGATTTCATTGAAAAGGACAATAACGCGCTCTGAATCATTTGATTCAGAGTAACCATGAATGGCAGACAAAACCCAGTATTCAAATGAAGCCAGAGAGCGCTAGATACTTTTTAAAGAATTTTCTCTAAAATCACTTGATCAGTAAGTAGAATGCCATTCTCATAAATGGGGTCCTGGTAATGATCGACAAAATAGTTTTTGACTACTTTTTTTTCAATGAAGCCCATTTTTTTATAAAGTGTTAACGCCGCGGAAGGAAGATTACCAGTTTTGATAGTTACACAAAGAGTATCCGTAGTTTTTGTTGCGGCAATCTTACTTAACGCTGCGGTCAGTAAACGACCACCGATCCCTTGATTCTGTGCTTCCGGTGCAACAGCAACATTCATGATTTCCCATCCTGCTGTTTGCAGTTGATAAACAATCACTCCTACGATCTGCTGTTCGTTTTCAAAAACAAGAATCTCACTGGCTTGTATGTATTGATCTACCACTTCTTTTTCTGGATCAGCATCCAGTAATAGTGTCCATGGCAAAGATTCTTTTGGTGATAAAGCTCGAATCATCGTTTTGCTCCTTTACTCCGTTCATTTCTGCCTACCCCAAAAGTTTGTAGGGTTTATTTTTTGCGATAGTGATAAGTAGGCTGCTCCTGATCTTGGGTATTTCGTTTTAGTGTAAAGCGCTGAGGTACGTAGTCGATTCCCCCTTTTACAAACGGATGACAACGTAAAATTCGCGAGATTCCCATCAAACTTCCTTTCCCTGCCCCATGTACTTGGATCGCCTGAATCATATAGGACGAACATGTCGGATAATAGCGACAGCTAGGGGGAAATAAGGGAGAGATGAACCGCTGATACAGCCGAACAAATCCAATCAAAAGCTTGCTCACATCTCATACTCCTCTCTCTTCTATTTATAGAATTGAAAAAAACTAGAATAAAGCAATGTGCTCCATTCTAGTTCCAGCTTTGTTTACTTCATGAAGTCCAATATATGGTTCCATAGATGAGGCGAGAATACTTTTAACGGCATACCGTCTCCAATGATACCATAGCCGATCATAGTGCCGGCAATAAAGAGCAGGATCGCCAATAAGATAACCAACAAAATTTTTACCAAACTAGTTAAAATATATCGATTAAGCTTCAAGGTCGCATCTCCTCTTTAGACGGTTACTGGTGCTGTTTTTTCAGAAGTTGTTACCCGCTCAACAGAAGCACCTAGCTGTTGCAATTTTTCGTGGAATTTATAATAGCCACGGTCAAGATACTTCAGATTACGGACACGAGTCAATCCGTTTGAACGCAAGCCTAATAAAATCAAAGCTGCTGCCGCTCGTAGATCCGTTGCATAAACTAGCGCGCCTTGTAATTCGTGGCCGCCTTCGATCACAGCGATGTTTCCGTCAATTTTAACATGGCCGTTCATACGGCGCATTTCTTCTAAATGTTGGAAGCGATTTTCAAAAACCGTTTCATTCACGATGCTAGTCCCATCAGCCAACATTTGAATCGCAGTCATTTGCGCTTGCATATCTGTTGGGAAACCTGGATGAGGCATCGTTTTTACATCAGTTGCTTTGATTGTTTTAGGTCCGACTACCCGGATCCCTTCTGGAACTTCAGTGATCTTAGCACCCATTTCAGTTAATTTTGAAATCAGTGGACGATTGTGTTCAGAAATTGCATCTTTGATAATCACATCGCCTTCTGTCATTGCAGCAGCTACCATGAAAGTACCTGCTTCAATACGGTCTTGTACGATCGCATGAGAGACCGCATGCAAATGGTCGACGCCTTCAATGCGCATGGTTTCTGTCCCAGCACCAAAGACTTTTGCGCCCATTTTATTTAAAATGTTCGCTAAATCTACGATTTCAGGCTCTCGAGCGACGTTCTCAATGATCGTCGTTCCTTTGGCTTTGACTGCTGCCATCATGATGTTTTGAGTAGCGCCTACACTCGGAAAATCAAGGTAGATCGTATTTCCTTTTAACTCACTAGCAATCGCTTCTATGTAGCCATCTTTTTGAATAATTTCAGCTCCCAGAGCTTGGAAACCTTTGAGATGCAGATCTATTGGTCGTTTGCCAATAGCACAACCGCCTGGCATTGCAACTTTCGCATGACCATTTCTGGCTAATAAAGGTCCCATAACAACGATTGACGCACGCATTTGACTAACATATTCATACGGTGCTTCAATAGCTAATTCGCGGGAAGCATCCATTGTAATGGTATTTTTTGATTGATCAAAAGCAATCTCGACGTTTAAATGACGAATCACTTCGTTCATTGTCAAAACATCAGATAAAATCGGTACATTCTCTAAAGTCGTTGTTCCTTCTTCTGCTAACAAACTTGCTGCTAAAATAGGTAAAACGGCATTCTTAGCACCTTCAACCTTGACAGTTCCAATTAAACGATTACCACCTTGAACGATAATCTCTTCCATTTTGTTCCCTCCAAATAATGCAGTTGAATCATACACAAAATCTTGACAATTATAGCATACAATCGCACAACCTGCATGTATTATTGAATTTCTTAAAAACCTATTAAAAATAAATTACGGCATAATGCAATCAGTTCAAGGAAAAAAGTGCTAGCAGTATAGCCTAAAGCAATTGCTAAAAAGACCATGACCATCCGTATTTGCGTCGTTTGTAAGGCTTTAAAAAAAGCATCGATCCGCAAAGACTGCAACGCCCAAAACGCTAAATAGATAAATGCTAAATGACTGACGATACGAATAATCGCATCTACTCCATAAACTTGCATCCTCGATTCTCCTTTTCACATCTGAACGTTACTATCATACCACAAAATTTAAAAGAGCCAAAATATTCTTTCTTGAAACTTTCATTGGAAGACTTTAAAAAGACTTTAAAACGTTTTTGAGATAAAAAAAAAAGCAAAGACCACTGGTCTTCGCTTAGGAATGTTTTGACACATTGATTCGATTGATTGCACGATGCAAAGCAACAGTCGCACGCCGTAATTGGTCGATATCTTCTACTTGTTTTGCTTCTTCGATTTGCTTTTCGGCACGCTGTTTGGCACGTTCAGCACGAGAAACATCGATATCACGATCACGTTCAGCACTATCGGCTACAATTGAAACTACATTGTCCCGCACTTCCATGATTCCGCCATTGACAGCGATCCAATCGACGTGAGTATCGGAATCGATCCGTTTCACTCGAACTTCATCGATAGCCAAAGGCACGATGATCGGCGCGTGTTGCGGTAAGATCCCGATTTCTCCATCTGTCGTTCGTGCAACCACGATTTTGGCATGGTGTTCATACACCAAACCAGCAGGTGTCACCACATTAACCGTTAAAAATTGATCCATGAGGTTCCCCTCTTTCTCTATGGTTGCTTATTAATAACCTAGTGCTTTTGCTTTTTCAATTACATCTTCGATTCGACCCACACTTCGGAAGGCTTCTTCAGGAAGATCATCGTATTTACCTTCTAAGATCTCAGCGAATCCTTTGATGGTTTCTTCAACTGGCACATAAGAACCTGGTTGTCCTGTAAATTGTTCCGCTACGTGGAAGTTTTGTGATAAGAAGAATTGGATTCGACGCGCACGCGCTACGAGAGTCTTTTCTTCATCTGACAATTCATCCATCCCTAAGATCGCGATGATATCTTGCAATTCACGGTAACGTTGCAATGCATGCTGAACTTCGGTTGCTACTTCATAGTGTTTTTCCCCTACGATTTCAGGAGCTAATGCACTTGATGATGAAGCCAATGGATCTACCGCAGGATAAATCCCTTGTTCAGTCAATTTACGTTCCAAGTTCGTTGTTGCATCCAAATGGGCAAATGCAGTTGCTGGCGCTGGGTCAGTATAGTCATCGGCTGGCACATAGATGGCTTGAATCGATGTTACAGATCCTTTTTTCGTAGAAGTGATTCGTTCTTGTAATTGACCCATTTCAGTTGCTAGAGTTGGTTGATAACCAACGGCTGATGGCATCCGGCCTAACAAGGCAGATACTTCAGAACCCGCTTGTGTGAAACGGAAAATATTATCGATAAACAAGAGCACATCTTGTCCTTCAACGTCACGGAAATACTCAGCAATGGTCAAACCAGTCAAAGCAACCCGCATCCGGGCACCTGGTGGTTCATTCATTTGACCGAAAACCATGGCTGTCTTTTCGATAACGCCTGATTCTTTCATTTCATAATACAAGTCATTACCTTCACGCGTCCGTTCGCCAACACCGGTAAATACTGAAATTCCCCCATGCTCTTGAGCGATATTGTGAATCAATTCTTGAATCAATACGGTTTTACCAACACCGGCACCACCGAACAAGCCGACTTTACCACCTTTTAAGTAAGGAGCTAATAAATCGATAACTTTGATCCCAGTTTCAAGGATTTCTGTACTTGTTGACAATTCATCGAAATCTGGGGCTTTTTTGTGGATGCCACTACGTTTGGCATCTTCTGGGAATGGTGCTTCCAAGTCGATAGTATCGCCTAGTACATTAAATACTCGGCCTAGAGTATCTGTTCCTACAGGGACAGAGATTGAGGCACCGGTATCGATGACTTCCATTCCTCGTTGCAAACCGTCTGTAGATTCCATTGCGATGGTGCGGATCACACCATCCCCTAGTTCTAAAGCGGCTTCCAATACTACTTTTGTTTTTTTCTCGTCTTTTTTGTAAACGATCAACGCATTGTTGATATCTGGTAAGGATTGGTCTAGAGAGAATTCCACGTCGACAACGGGACCAATGACTTGAACAATCTTGCCTGAACTCATTCGTATTCCTCCATTCGTTCTCGAAATTATTCTAACGCGGATGCCCCCGCAACAATTTCAGTAATTTCTTGGGTGATTGCTCCTTGACGCGCCCGGTTATAAGAAATCGTCAAATCCCCAATAATATTTTTGGCATTATCTGTTGCCGTCTTCATCGCAGTCATTCCAGCAGCATGCTCTGCTGTTTTGGCATCGACAATGGCACCATAAATCAAGCTTTCAGCATATTGCGGCAACAACTGATCCAAAATTGCTTCTCTTGAAGGCTCAAACAAATACTCTTGTTCATAGCTTTCTGCTTCTTCTGGATCCAAATCTGAGATAGGCAGCATCTTTTCCACGCGAAATTGGCTCGTCAACGAATTGATGTGATGGTTATAACAAACATATAGTTCATCAAATACTTCATTTTGATACATCGTTGTAGCTAAGGTAACAATCTTACGCACTTCGTCAAAACTTGGCTGATCGGAAAGATTTCTCAACTCATAAGCTAACTTGATTCCTCGTGTTTTAAAGAAATCTGCTCCTGTCGCACCGATGGCGATCATAACATATTCTTCATCTTGAGCGTGATCTTCGTCCAGCATTGTCATCATTTGTTTCAAAATCGAACTGTTGTAGCCACCGACTAAACCGCCATCTGAAGTAATGACGATATAGCCAGTGCGTTTTACAGGACGACTAACAAGCATACTGTTGTAATTGACGCCCTCTTTAGGTCCAGCAGCTGCAAGATCTGAGAGTTGTTGCGCAGTAAGGTGAGTAACGATCTCACGCACTTTCGTTGCATAGACTTGAAATTGTTTTGAGTGTGCTTCTGATTTAGTCAATTTAGCAGCCGAAACCATTTGCATGGCGTTTGTGATCTGACTGGTTTTCTTGGTTGAGGCAATTCGTTGCTTGATCTCATTTAATGAAGCAGCCATTCATTCTCACCTCTTTTATGCATTTTGCATTGTTGACATTTTGTCTTGCGCTGAAACACGTGATGTATTTGCAGCCATGAAAATATCTTTGAATGCTTTGATTGTGTCATCTAATAAGCTTTCTTCTGGCAAGTCTTTCGTTGTACGAATCGTTTCAAACACATCTGCTTGATTTGCTTCAATGTATTCAAACAATTCTGCTTCAAAGTCTAATACTTTATTTACTGGCACACTGTCAAGGAATCCGTGCGTCAATGCGTATAAAATAACCACTTGTTTTTCAACTGCTAATGGTTCATGCAGTTTTTGTTTCAAAATTTCAACAGTCCGACGTCCACGATTCAATTTTGCTTGAGTAGCGGCATCTAAATCAGAACCAAATTGCGTGAAGGCTTCTAACTCGCGGTAACTTGCCAAGTCCAAACGCAATGTTCCAGCCACTTTCTTCATCGCTTTGATTTGTGCAGAACCCCCAACCCGTGAAACGGAAAGTCCGGCAGCTACGGCAGGGCGAACACCTGAATAAAACAGGTCATTTTCTAAGAAAATTTGTCCGTCTGTAATGGAGATCACGTTGGTTGGAATATAAGCAGAGATATCTCCTGCTTGGGTTTCAACGAATGGCAAGGCAGTCATTGAGCCGCCGCCTAGTTCATCACTTAATTTTGCAGCCCGTTCCAATAAGCGAGAATGCAAGTAGAAAACGTCCCCTGGGTAAGCTTCACGACCTGGCGGACGACGAAGTAGTAAGGAAAGTTCCCGATAAGCAACGGCTTGTTTTGATAAATCATCAAAAACGATCAAAACGTGTTTGCCGTTATACATGAATTCTTCACCCATTGCTGCTCCAGCATAAGGGGCGATATATAATAGTGGTGCAGGTTGAGAAGCACCGGCTGATACCACGATCGTATAGTCAAGCGCACCATAACGGCGCAATGTTTCTACTTGTGCCCGAACCGTGGAATCTTTTTGACCGATCGCTACATAAATACAGATCATATTTTGACCTTTTTGGTTGATGATTGTATCGATTGCGATGGTTGTCTTCCCTGTTTTACGGTCACCAATGACCAATTCACGTTGTCCGCGTCCGATTGGAACTAAAGCATCAATGGCTTTCAATCCAGTCTGCATTGGTTCTGAAACGGATTTACGTTGCATAACACCAGGTGCAGCTGCTTCTACCGGACGAGATTTATCTGTATCGATTGGACCTAAGCCATCGATTGGTTGTCCTAACGGATTCACTACTCGTCCAATCAAGGCATCTCCAACAGGGACTTCCATGATTTTTCCAGTACGTTTTACTTTGTCACCTTCACGAATGGATTCAAATTCACCTAAGATGATGATCCCTACATCGTTGGATTCCAAGTTTTGGGCCATACCGTAAGAACCGTTTGAAAACTCAAGCAATTCTCCACTCATCGCATTTTCTAATCCGTGAGCCCGGGCGATCCCATCCCCTACGTATGTGACTGTTCCAATTTCTTCTACAGAAAGTTCATTTTGATAATTTTTGATTTGTTCTTTGATCAAGGCACTTATTTCTTCTGCTTTGATGGCCATCCGATTCACCTCTTATCTCTTGTTTATCTGCCTATCTGTTGTCGCAGATAATCCAGTTGGCTCTTAATACTACCGTCGATCACTTGATGATTGGCTTCCACGATGACCCCACCTAAAATGGCTGGATCAACTTTTTCTGAAAGCACCGCTTTCTGGTAGCCGAGCGTCTGTGCGATTTGTTTCGACAATTGTTCTTTTTGACTTGACGACAATGCAACTGCTGTGGTCACCGTACCACTGACTAAACCTTGCTGCTCGTCATAGCGGCGTTCATACTCATCAATGATCAGCAATAGGTCGTCCATACGATTATATTCATACACGATCTCAAGAAAATTTTTGACTAATCCATCAAAGTTATTAAATAACTGATCAACAAGTTTTCTTTTTTCATGAAGATCCAAACGATTATCGGTCACGATTTGGCCAAACATCGGAATCTCTTGATAAATCTGACGTAGTGTCATCAACTCATGATAAACAGCTTCAGCTCGTTGTTCTTCCATCGCCAATTCGAACAACGCCTTGCCATAGCGTTTACCTACAGTAAATTTATCGAGTTTCATTGACTGAACCTAATCCTTCGATATATTGATTAATTAAAGATTCATGATTTTCGGGAGTCAATTCACGGCCCAAGATTTTTTCTGCGATTTGAAGTGAAAGATCTGCAACATCATCTTTGACTTCTTTTAACGCAGCTTCTTTTTCAAGCGTGATATCTGAGTGAGCTTTTTCTTTCAAACGAGAAACTTCTTCTTTGGTCTCGTTCAAAATATTTTGGCGACTCAATTCTCCGCTGTCTTTGGCGCTTTTGATGATCTCCGCAGCTTCTGAATGGGAATTGGCCAATTTTTCTTGGCGTTCTTTTTCCAGTTTTGCTGCATTCAAGCGGGATTGTTCCGCTGAATCCAAATCATTGGCGATTTTTTCTTCCCGTTTTTGCATCATGCTACTAATGGCATCCCATGCAAAGTGTTTCAACAAGAATAGCAAAAGAAGAATTGAGCCGCTGACAAGAATAATATTGCCAAGCATAGCATTTTTTACTTCTGCTAGAACCAAGTGATTTAGCATAACGACTCTTCCTTTCTGAAAGTAATTCTCTCATTTAAAAAAGCAAAAACGAGTGCATTGTTCGTTTCTGCCTTTTTCACGTTTAGCCTTGGAAGACTAATAGCAACGCGATAACTACCCCCAAAATAGGCACAGCTTCGACTAGCGCTACCCCGATAAACATTGTTGAACGTAATTGACCTGACATTTCAGGTTGACGTGCCATTGATTCGATCGTTTTGGCGATTACTTGTCCGTTACCATAACCTGCACCAATTGCTGCTCCGATAATTGCTAATCCTGCTCCGATGAAATTCATATTGTTTTTCCTCCTAAAAGTGTTTGTTTTGATTAGTGTTCCGCCACGATTTTGTGGCTCATAAATACCATGGTCAATGTGACAAATACATAGGCTTGGATGGCGCCTATAAACAATGAGAAGCCAATCCAAATCATTTCAAGCGGCATCGCGATAGGCAATGACCACCAACCTAGACTTGTGAACATATTCGCTATCAATCCTAACAAGACCTCTCCAGCAAAAATATTCCCATAAAGCCGTAAGCCCAAAGTAATAACATTTGTAAATTCTTCGATAATTTTCAATGGTAATAAGAAACCAACTGGTTTCAAGTAAGAATTGATCATAAAGTTTTTGAAACCAAGCGTTTTGATACCAAAGAAATGTGTCAAACTAATAACCATAAGTGCAAGTGTCAAGGTGACAAAAGGATCCGCTGTGGGACTCTTCCATAAAGAGACATCATCAGCTGTCACGATCTTTGTGACCAGCCCAATTTCATTCGCCACAAACACAAAAAGAAACATTGTTACACCCAGCAAATGAAAGTTGTTCACTTGCGATCCTGGTATATTGTCAGCTACGATTCCGCGAACAAAATCAATGACCCATTCAATAAAGTTCTGCTTCCCTTTTGGCTTCATTTGCAAATTTCGTGTACAAATGAACACCACCAAAAAAACAATTATACAAGAAATGATTGTCATCATTGCTACAGTTCCATCAAACCAAATCGGACCGATGTGAAACATAAGCGATTTTTCATCCAATCTTTCTCACCTCTTTTCCTGTCATCTCCAGAAAATATCTGGTGTTACAATGCGTTTCCTCTCATAACAATCGGTATCATACCACCACGACAAGAAAATTTCAAAGTATTTTCAAGAAAATTAGACAAAAAAGTTTTTCTGCCAAAATTCGAAAAAAAACTTAATTGAAACACTGTCGTGAAATTTCATAAAAAGCTTGGTACATCAGTACCTTTGCCTTAAATGCTACCAAATTTTTCCCTAATCTCAAAGCAATACACTTTAAATGATTCTAAAAGAACTTCTTAGAAGATTAAAAGTTTCTAAGAGCACGATCAATTTGCCGTTCCTGATCTTTTCGTTTTAGGGTTTCTCGCTTGTCATATTCGCGTTTTCCTTTGGCTAAGCCGATCAAAACTTTGGCATAACCATCTTTGATATAAACTTTTAACGGAACAATGGTCATTCCTGTATTTTTGCTTTCACCGATCAACCGAGCAATCTGCTTTTTATGCAGTAACAATTTTCTTGTACGCAAAGGATCATGATTAAAAATGTTTCCCTGTTCATAAGGACTTATATGAACATTATACAAATAGGCTTCTCCATTACGGATACGAACAAAGCCGTCTTTTAGATTGATCCGACTGTTGCGGATCGATTTGATCTCAGTCCCTTGCAGCACGATCCCTGCTTCGATCGTATCAAGGATCGTGTAGTCATGACGAGCTTTTTTGTTTTGGGCAATTAGTCTGCCCTCTCCCTTAGGCAACGGTCATCCCTCCTACTTTTTCTTAATTCCTTTATAGAAAGGTTTCTTTTTTGAATTTCCGTTTTTTTTCTTTTTACGAGGAGATTTTCCCCGTAAATTTTCTTTTTTCTGTCGATCTGAGGTTTGTCTTCGCTGTTTGTTTTCTTTATTTTGCTTATTTTTAGGCTGTTGGATCCGTACGACTTCTTCTGCTTCAATCAATTCAAAATCGATTTCGCGAGTCTCTGGATCCGCTTTGATCACTTTGATGCGGACTTTTTGTCCGATCTTAAACGTTTGCCCAGTACGTTCACCTACTAATGCAAGGTGGTTTTCCAAGTAATGGAAGTAATCTTGTTTCAATGCAGTAATATGGATTAACCCTTCGATGGTATTCGGCAACTCCACGAAAAGTCCGAATTTTACTACTGAGCTAATAATCCCGTCAAACTCTTCTCCTACTTTATCGGCCATAAATTCAGCTTTTTTAAGAGCATCTACTTCACGTTCTGCTTCCACTGCTCTTCGCTCCATTTGTGAACTGTGTAAAGCAATATCTGGAAGGTTCTGCTCCCACTTTTCTTGATTGCTTTCTGACGGATCAGTACTGTATGAACGAATCAGCCGATGAACGATCAAATCGGGGTATCGGCGGATCGGTGATGTGAAGTGGGTATAGTAGTCTGCAGCCAGTCCGTAATGCCCATAGTTATCTTCAGAATATTTTGCTTGTTGCATACTTCGCAACAGCATTGTGTTGACCACCATCGCTTCAGGTTTATCTGCAACATCTTCCACGACTTTTTGTAGATCTTTGGGCGTGATGGAGCCTTTTGTCTGCTTGACAACAATTCCTAACGCAGAAGCAAAATCAAAGAAGCGCCGCATTTTTTCTTCTTTTGGTTCTTCATGGATCCGATAGATGAACGGCAATCGACGTTTGTTGAAATGCTCTGCCACTGTTTCATTAGCAGCCAGCATAAAGGACTCAATCAATCGTTCGCCAACTCCTCGTTCGCGAAGAAGGATGTCCTGAGGATGCCCTGCTTCGTCAACCAATACTTTGGCTTCACGATCCTCAAAAGAAACTGCCCCCCGCCGAACGCGCATCGCTTCTAAGATTTGATGCAATTCAGCCATTTCCTTAAACATCGGAACAAGAGAGGCATAACGCGCCATTGTCTCAGGCTCTTGGTCTTCCAAGATTTCATTTACTGCTTGATAAGTCATTCGTTCGGTTGTTTGAATGATGCTTTGAAAAATCTCATGTTTGATCACTTTACCTGAAGAATCGATCTCCATCTCACAACTCATTGTCAACCGCGGAACGTGAGGATTCAGTGAACAGATACCATTTGACAGCCGCTGAGGGATCATAGGAATGACCCGATCGGTCAGATAGACACTGGTGCCTCGTTCAAAAGCTTCCTTGTCTAGGGCACTATTTTCTGTCACATAATAAGAAACATCTGCGATATGGACCCCTAAGAAAAAGTTGCCGTTGGCTAATTTACGAACGGTGACCGCATCATCAAGGTCTTTCGCATCTGCCCCATCGATCGTGACAATCAATTGTTCCCGCAGGTCACGACGTTCTGGGAATTGTGCCGGATCAATGGCATCAGGAACTGCATCAGCTTCCGCTAATGTTGCTTCTTCAAACTTTGTCGGAATGCCGTTAGCTACGACGATCGACAAAATATCCATTCCAGGATCATTTTTATGACCAACTACTTTTTTGACTAGTCCTTCCAAGCTTTTAGAGTAGCCTTTCTCCGGATAGTGAGTGATCTCAACGATCACAATGCTGCCATCTACCGGACGAACGCCTTCTGCACCGATGAATACTTTTAAATCATTCATTTTTTTATCTTTTGGCTGAACGACTCCGTAGAGGTCTGTTTCTTGGATCTCCGCTTCATCAAAGAGTGTAAACTCACCGACGACTTGTGTGACTGCCCGTTTGCGGATTTCAACGACTTTGCCCTCTGCCCCTTTATCGGAAAAAGGATCAGCAGCTTGAAGTATGTCGATAGCCACTGTATCTCCATCCATCGCATAGCCAGTCGATTCTTTAGGAATATAGATGTCTTCTTCTTCCTCATCGATACTCACAAATCCAAAGCCTCGTTCGTTTGCTCGAAATGTTCCTTCAACTAAGACTCGTTGCATTGGCAATTTGACTTTGCCTTTCTTATTGAAGAGAATGCTCCCCTCTCGCTCCATTGCGGCTACTGTTTGAACGAGATTTTTGAAATCCTCGCTTTTTTGCAGTTGCAATGCTTCGGCAATTTCTTCCATGGAAAAGCTTTTCTTGCGGCTTTCTTCCATGAACTGAATAATTTTTGTTTTAATCGTCTCTTTCATTTTTTACCCTTCCCAAGCGAGGCTTTCCAGAAAAGCCCAAACATCTTGTTCTAATTTTTTTCGTTCTGGGCCGACAGTCACTACATGTCCACTATGTGGATACCACTGTAATGTGTAGGGCACATGAGACAATGCTGCTGCTGTGCGAAAAACCGTCTGGGGATCGATCATACGGTCTCTTCCTGCTTGTGCAAGAAAAACAGGCACATCGATCGTGTCAAGATTAGTTGCTGTTTCTTGCCCAATTGATTCAATTTCTAGCAGTTGAGCTCTGACTTGTTGCGGTACGCGAGCCAAAATTATTTGCTGCTCTTCGGATGAATAAGAAGAGTATTGCAGAATCATTTCTGCATATTTCTCAAAATTTCGCGGCACATCATTCTTTGTTTCAAAGAGCGGTGAACAGAATAGCCCACCACCGATTAGCACAGGTTCCGCTTGTGTCAAACTGTTCATGGCAAAGATGCCTCCCATGGACAATCCCAACACAGCAATTTTTTGGTAGCCTTTTTCTTTCAAAAATTCAATCGCTGCTTTGGCATCTGCTCGCCATTGTTGAATTCCTTGATTCAAAATATCTTCAGGGTTTGTTGTCCCATGACCCGAAAACATCGGTGTATAAACAGTATACTCTTTTTGTTCTAAAAATCGGCAAAGCATCCGCACATCATTGGGACTACCAGAATAAGCATGGAACAAAATCACTGCCCGATCTCCGTGGGGAGCAAACACTGGTTTTGGTTGGTTAAAATTCTTCATTTCTTCGTTTCACCTCACGTCCAATTCTACCATAGTTCGATGATTTCAACGATAAATGCGTTCATAAGATTTTTGGCAAAGAAAAAACCCCTCGCAGCCGAGAGGTTCCAAATTTCATCCAATTATTTTGATGACAGATAGGCCAAAAGAAATAGCAAGACCATCCATACAAAGCCTAAAATGGCAGTTGAACGTTGCATTACCGCTTCAAATCCACGCGCTTTTTGTTTACCGAACAATTGGTCTGCTCCACCCGTAAACGCGCTGGCAGCACTATTTTGTTTGCTTGGTTGCATCATAATCGTAATAACCATGATCACAGAAATCACAATCACTGCTGCTAATAATATATTGTACACGATAGTTCCTCCTTGCTTGCTAGAATCGTCCTTCTAACTCTACCACATTCGGGACCTTTTTTCCAGTTTATTTTATGGATGCTATGGCGATGTTGCCCACATCCAAACAAGACAACTACTAAATCCTGAACAAAAAAAGACACTAGCCGTACAGCAACATAAAGATCGTTGTTGCACGACTGTTGTCTAAATCATTTTCTACCGAAATTTAGCGAGCCAATACATCATCATATTCTGATTTTTCTTTGAACTCTTTGACAGCGAATGAACAAACTGGCATGATTTTTCGATCTTCGCGGCGCGCTTTTTCTACCACCGCGTTCAGTAATTTTTGTGCTAACTTCTGACCGCGATACGCAGAATCAACAAATGTATGATCAACCACCAACACATCGTCTGGCGCCTCTTGCCAGGTGATTTCTCCGATTTCCTTGCCGTCATCGTATAAGGCAAAACGTTTGTTTTCTTCTTTGATTTCCATTTTTTCACATTCCTTTCTAGTTAAAAAAAATTCAAATGCCCTATTACTCTGTTGCCTGGATAAATTGTAGAATAGTCGGCCAATATTCTGGACTTTCTGTGACCGCTTGAAGATGACCCATCTTTGGAAAAATGACTCGCTTTTTTTCCCCAGCAGTTGCTTCCATCAATGTGTCTGTTTCTTCTGCTGAGACAAATGGATCTTCAGAACCATGTAAAAATAAAACAGGTAAATGGTTACTACCTAGTTGGCGCGTGACAGAGATCTGTAGAAATGGGTACCCTACTAATTGTTTACTGTAACGATTTGCCATACGCAGGAACCGTTTGACGGGTAATCCAGAAAGACGCGGTAAATTGGCTCGTATCAAACTATAGATCGAGGTATAGCTGCTGTCTGCAATCAATCCTCGAACTTGAATAGGCAATACTTCTCCACTCGCTAAGAGGACTGTTGCGGCCCCCATCCCTTGACCATACAAGAAAATCTGGCATTGCGCATCTTTTTCAACTAATTTATCGATCCAGAGAATCAAATCTAAGCGATCCAACCAGCCTAACCCGATTTGAAGACCTTCACTTTGCCCGTGTCCGCGAAGATCTGGCACTAAGACATTGTGTCCGGCTTGCCACAAGCGTTCCGCGGCATCTTGACAATCGACTTGTCCAGAACTGCGATAGCCATGAAGACAAATCACCCATGTTTTGGCACACTGATCAAAGACCCGTGCATGTAACAGAACATCATCCGTTGAAGTAAGGGTACATTCGGACCCTCCTTGCCAGAAAGTTGAAGGTGCTTCCTGTGATCGCTGTCCCGAAGGAACAAGTTGTTTTCTGCCTTCTTTTTCATACCAATGGTTATTGCGCATGATCAGAGCAGATACAAAATAACGTACACCTTTTTTTAGGACTGCAGTTCGGTAAATATAGTATAACCCAGCAATCAGTCCAATAAGTACAATTATCAGCCAAAGCATAGGATCCCTCCCTTGTCTCTAGTGTACCATCTGCACAGCAAATGAGCCAAAAATTTAAACAGATTTTAGGTGTCCTTATAAAATAACCAGTAATCAAAAACCTTTGAGAAAAACATTTCTGAACTAAATAAATGGATTTTCCCCAAAGAATGTTTTATTACGGTGTCGGTAAATGAGGATACCAGCAATCAGAAGGAGCAAACCTCCGAAGACGATTAAAGCACAGAATGATCCTTCATTCATCTGCGACAGCTTGGCTGAAAGATGATTGCCGATGACCATTGCCCTATTCGAGTATCGGATTTAAGCAAAAAAATCCAACTACGAGAAAAAGAGAATCTTGATCGATAAACGATCAAAATTCTCTTTTTCTTTGCTAAATGGAAGGCTCCTTGTCATCATTGATCAAGAACTTAAGCAATTCTGACTGTTCTGCAAAAATTGCTTCCACAGATGAGCTTCGATAATGACTCTTTTGCTCGATAACTTCTGATAGCTCGGAATCAATTTGGTTAGTTGTTGATTCGACGTACTCTTCGATTGGTGCAGGTTCTGCACGCACTTCCGGTTCTGAAAAACCATGATTCATAGCTGATGGACGGCTATCCTCAAAGCGAGCAGCCGAAGTCTTCGGTTGGTCTTGCCAGAACAATTCTCCAAATAAATACATTCCCAGCGCATTTTTATTATTAAACACTTTACAAGATAGCCCCATTTTAGCTAAGGCCTGATTCACTGTGTTTTCATTGATCGTTCCTGCAGAAATATCCCGGATCAGTATTGTATCCGCATATTGAACATCCTGATCACTATTGACATAATCAATGAATTGATCCGTCAGAGCCGTCAGCTCTTTTTTAACGATTTCGGTTAAATCGACGGTCTGACGTCCATTGATCGTCACAATAAATGGATTGTTCTTCTTCGTTGTGACCAGCATATCGTAGATTACCCCAGCATCCAAATCAAAAGTTGACGTGGGATGATTTCCCTCATTTTCTTGGTAAGCTTGTACCACGTTGCCGGCTAATTCATACAAGCCGTCTGTAACTTTTGTACTTTTGATCAGTTCGCCATTTTCATAACTGTCACAAGTTAGATAATGATCATTGATCTCAAACACATAAGTCAATCCAGCCAGAATTTCTTCAACGCCTAACATTAAATGAATATCGTTTCGTCTGCTTTCAAAAATCACAGCCAGCGATTTGGGGATCAGTTTTACTCGTTCGATTCGTATCCGATAGTGGGTACCATTAACGACTGTCTCGAATTCATCTGCCAGTTGCCTCTCGATTTCAGCCAGCCGGTCAAAACTTTCTGTTGCTACGCCAATGCACAATGAACAGCTAAAGCAATCCTTTGCAATTTCAGTGAAAAGCGAGGTTCTCTTCTCTACTAAATAAGAAAGTATCGTTTTGATATATGTCTTAAAATTTTGGTCTCCAATGGCTGCCAGTGGATTTCCAAAGGTTTGGTACGCCTTTGAACGTCGACTATATAACTTGTCGAAGCCCCAAGTAATTTCTTGCTCGCTTCCCCCGAGAAGAATTCGTTCCCCGACTTTGTTTTTGGAGTGGGTCGGTTCATTATTCTTTCCTAAAAGATACTGCAGATTATTTTTTTTGACTTCTGAATAAACAGAACTTCTGACATCTTGATAACCATAGCCAACGACGCCTACTCGAAATTCATCAATGTCTAATGCAATGATTTTGTCCACACTAATCCCCCTAACTTCCCTATTGGTCATGATTTCTTGCTCCCCAAACATCCTGTTGTTGTTTCAGCCGCTACTCTTTTGTTTCCGCTTGGATAAAGAATGCATTTGACAGTTCTTGTATTTTCTTCGCCTGTTCGTTGACTTCTGTTTCTAAAAAAAACAAATCGTTGAAAATCGCTTTTGTATTGCGTACATGTTCCAAAAGATCATTGACTTTGACCCGCTGCAAGTCAATTTTTTGGCAAAGATCTCTCAGCTCATCTTGACTGTTCTTCAGAATAAAAAAATCGCGATACCCAATGGTGGACTGTTTTTTTTCTGAAATCATTTGCTTTAATCGCGCAATTTTACTATCCCGTTGTTCGATCGTTTGATTCATCTCTGCCAGCATCTGGTCTAGCTCGCTGATCTGGACAATTGTGGATAATTTTTTTGTGATCATCGATTGTGTCATTCTTGATTTGCCCCTTTGTTTAGGAGTATTTTTACTTCTGAATCCACTAGTGCAGTCCTAGTAAATATTCCCGATCGTAGTAAGCAACTAAATGAAAGAACATTGTTCTTCATTCGCAGCATTTCTTCATCTGTTAACTCACCTAATTTATGGTCAATTTCTTCAATCCCAGCGATAACAATCCCAAGTCCTAGTTTCTGTACCATCTCTGCTATGGCTGCTTGTTGCCATACAATGACAGGGATGCCTAATGAAAGATACAATGAAATTTTGTGAGGCGCATTATACTTCGTGTACTGTTGATAGTCACCACCAGCTGGCAATTTATCATCCCACGCAAGACCAAAGCCGTTCTTCTCCATCTTGCGAATCAATTCTTCTTGCTCAAATACACCACAATAATGGACATTTGGACCAAAAGGGCGGTCATCCTTTTCACCATATACGAGAATTTCAGTGCGATTGGGCCATTGCTGTAAAAAAAGGGTTTTTGCTAAATTCCCTGCAAAGACAACTCGTTTTTCTGGTCTTTCATGATTGACACTTACTTCCTTGTGTCGATAGTCAAAAAACGGTTTTTGGACCATTTTTCGGGTCACTCCTCGTTCGACTAAGGCTGTTTGCATAGCTTGACTATGAACGATTAATAATGTGGCTTCGTTGAAAAGAGCTGCTTCATCAAAGTCGACTTTCCCCCGCAACATCTCAGCATCATGGATGAATAAGATCGTATAGATCCCTCTTTGCTTCATTCTTTGTAAAAACATCCGGTCGAAATGGGCACCGTTATAACTTGGATATTGGTAGACCACCATATCTTGATTGGCAACACCAGCTGTAATGCCATCGATCCTCGAGATAAGTGCGTAATCATCTTCATTCTCATCGATATAACGATAAATATATAAAGGCTGATAATCCATCCCCTTGGCAATGTCATAAACATCTGCTTTCGCCTTTTTGACTGAATCTGCTGCATTCGATTCAATGATCGTAGTCACCCACCGATTCACGCTTGCCCCATCTCCTTTTCCATCATTGCTCGTACAAACATCACTTCATCTTTTGGTAAGCACCATTCTGCACCTTTCAAATTTTTGGAAAACAGTTGGACAGCTGGATCTTCTTGCGAAGTATTCCTTGTGAGGATCAGATATTTGACTAGCTTTAGAACCGTTTGATTGTAGACATCAATATGCCAATGTTCTTCCATTAAACGACTCGCATGTTGAAGCAATTGAATGGCATCTTCACAGTGTTGCATATCTACCAAACATTCCGACAAATCCAATACAGCTCCTACTAAAACTGGTCGCAGTTCAGTAAAGTCAGTTGCATTTATTTTCTTTAATAAACAGCTTTCTAACAAAAAAATTTGTTTTTCTAAAGAAGAGGATTGCAATCCATAGCGATGTTTGATGCGCAACGTAGCCAAATATAAGAGACTATCAAATAATGTATAAAAATCAGTTCCCAGAAAAAATGTTTCAAGCATCTCTAAACTTGCTTGTGGGACTTTCTGGTTCATACAGCCGAACACGAGGTCAGAATAGGCCAGCATAAGTTTAAACATCACATTATCCTCAGTAGAGGGACGAAATTTTTCTAACTCTTTTCTGACTTTGAGAAAGGTGACGAACATGTCCTCTTTCGTTGATAAAGAACTATAAATCAATACACTTAATAGATGAAGTTGTTCATCTGTTGACATAGCAAACATGTCTAACAATTCCGTATCTGATATGCTCAACATTTTCTTGATTCCAACAACCAATTCGAAGGGCAGGTCGATCTCATATTGTACCCACCTATAATATCGTGAGCGAGATAACCCAATCTTTCTTTCAAAAGATTTCACAGATAGACCTTTACATTTGCGGATTTCTTCTAATTTCTCGCGATCAATATTGACAGCAACTACTGATGTATCAGGTATCTTTAAGTCTGGGTTGATCGTACTGATTAATCGACAAACGCTTAGTAATCTAGTTTCCATATTTTTCAAATCCTTTTTTCTAAAATGCAGGACCTATTTCCAATTTTTACTTCTGTAATGCTTCCAACAAAGAATAGACCAACGATCCAAGGATCACGATCGACATAACCAAGGAAAGCACGATGGTGACAGCTTTCCCTTTTTTTTTCTCTTCCGAGTGATCTCTTACGTTTTCTCGTTCTTCTTGAAATCCTGCTTGAATCGTTTTATCTAACTGATTATTTGCCAACGAAATCACCTCTCCCCAGTTTATTTCCAGCTAACAACTATGAAGAATACAGTGTTTAACTATTGGATTTGATCAGTTGCCAGCTATAGCGACTCACTCATTTCTGCAACGTTTTCTGTTGGTTCGTTTTCCTCTGTACCTGTATTAGCTTCTACTTCTGTTTCTTCTAATGAACGCAATTCATGAATCAGCTCTTGACTCAATTGACTCACTTCGCTATCCTGTCTTTCTACGGTTGAGGTCAACATGTCAATGATCTGATCGGTTTCATTCAAGAAATACGTCCGAAGCATTTGCTTTTCAACCTCGTAAGCAGAAAAGAGTTTTTCATAAATCATTTGCAATCTGTTTTGCTCTTCCTGCTGCTGCTCAAAAGACGCATTGAATTGTTTTTTTAACGCTTGGATCTCATTTAGATCGATGTCATTTTCTGACTTATTGATCATTGCTTTCATCTCTTGATTGATCTGAATCAATTGATCAATCAATTCTTTTTGTTGATGCAGGATGCGCTTTGCTTCCTTCTGCTCATTCTCAAAAGAGAGCATGGATCCGCTGTTTTCTTTGATTAATGACATGATTTGCTCATACAATTCATTGGCCTTCATTTTCTTCATTTCGTCTTCATCCTTTCAAGACAACTTTGTCCATGCAAACATTCTTATTTGCCAATAGTTGATAATTCTTCTGATCCACTTCCACCCTATGGATGTAAGAGATGTGATCATCTAAAATACTCATTAAATTCCCTTTGATATTCCCTTTGCCATCAAGAGGCGACTCTTCCAGATACAGGGTATTTCTTGATTTAGATGTTGCTAAAGCGAACAATTCTAATCCCATGTATGAAATTCCCACGGTATCATTTTCTGTTAACCGCAAAGCTAACTGTTCCCGAATGAAATCAAGTGTTGTATTAAATTTTTGGGTTACCTTCAATGTTGCGGTATCACGAATCGTGACCAAGTTGATTGCTCCTTGATAAAAGTAATAATTCAAGATGCTTTGCTGCTGATCATTGAAAAAAGCAATCTCTTGAACCTGATCGTTACAATAATAAATAGTTGAGAATAATTTCCCGTCAGCGGCATATTCTTCAATGAAGTCTGTCGTGCCATCCGGATAGAAGTACCGAACCTCTTTGACATGTCTTCTAGTCATAGGGTATAAGCTCACTTTGCCTATTTCATCTCCGTCTGTAATCAACGAAATGGTACGATCTTCGTTCATATAGACTTCTGTACAATAAGCCGTTGGGACTTGGTTAAAAAATAAAAAGGTTTCTGGATCGTGGCTCCGTTGTGTGACTTGATCTAAAATATTTATTCCCTGCACCGCTTCTTTTTGAAGCATCGCTTGAAAATTTGGACTTGGGGAGATAGACAACACTTGGTTTCCTTCTTTGATTCGTGATCTTTGTGACATCCATATCCGGTCATTGGGTCGGATCACAGTGACTAATTCATAATGCATCGATCAACTCACTCCATTTCTCTGCAATTATCGAGTCTTGAAACATCCGGACAGACTTGCGGGTGTTGGCTTTAAGTTGGTTTAAATCAGTAGCGACTAACTGACGAATTCCTTCTGTTAGTTGCTGGACATTGTAGGTATCATCATTTCTGGAAAAGTCTTTCAAATACCCGTTGACCCCTTCTTTGATCAACTCCATCGCCCCAAAACGTGCCTTGTACGTCACAATTGGTAATCCCGCATTCAATGCTTCGATATAGGTCAATCCAAATCCTTCTGAAAAAGAGCCAGAAATAAAAGCATCATAATTGGGATATACCTCATTGATCGCATGAGAGTGGCCTTTTAATTGAATATATTCTTCTGCATTTAGCTCCTTGATTATTGCGTTCAACTTGCTTTCTTCTCCGCCTTGACCATAGATATCTAAAGAGAGGGTTGGATGTTCTTTTTTTGCTGCAGCAATTGCACGTATCACAAGATCAATGTGCTTTTCTGATGCCAAGCGAGAGACCGTCACAAACTTCTCCGCCTGTTGTTTGCCTATTTCAAATGATTCTTCTGCCATATCGCGAATCCCCCCCACAGGGATCGTCACAATTTTTTTGGATTCGTTCGGAAAATCGATCAGTAGATCTTGTCTCTGCAATTCTGTCGCAACAACGATGTGAGCAACTTGCTCTAAATGCGTCAATGCAAATTCATAATAATTGTTCCAAAGAGGCGCACAAGGTACATCGCGATCAGATAAATGATCAGCATGTACTATTTCGATCAATTTGATTTCCGGAGGACAATGATCATATAAGGCGGCCTCACTTTCTTCTCCTCGATCAATGATGATAGTTTTGGTTTCTGGGAACTCTTCCATCAATTGTTTAAAGAAAAAGCGTTGCAGCAAGACTTCATTTCTAAAGAACCGATGTTTGCCCTTAAAAGCAAACAAGTGAATATTCGTCATCACTCTTCCTCGATGAGGATCATTGCGATAGCTGTACATGATTTTTCTTTGATTCGTTCGATAGTCAAAAATCTCTACCCGATAATCTGAAACTAGCAATAACCCTTCTTTTTTTCGGCTAGGGGATTTTTCCATGTGCTCAACGATCTTCAATCCTGATGATGTGATGGTTTCTTTAATTCTATGCGTGTTCGTGGCGTCTACTAAGAGATCTTGTTTCGCGGTAAAAGCCGCTTTAGCTCCTTGTCTTAAATAGTCACCTTCTAGGGCAAAATATTCCCACATGGAGATGACTTTATTGTCTGGTATCTTCCAAGCTGCCATCGCTTCATGAAGATTCTTTACTAATTCCATAAAAATATATTTATACGGAATATTTTTTCTATCAAAACAAGCAGCACGATAGAACTGTGCATGTTCCACGCCAGAATTGCCGATTCCCATTGCTTTATTTACAAAAAAATTCATGATGTCCCCCTTTTATTTAGGTTGATTTTTTTCTATTTTCTTTTAAATTTTCTAATACATTCAGTGCCCTTCGATTAAGTACGATTTTTTTCTGCAAACGATGCATAAGCTCAGTTGACTCAGTTTCTTTGTTTGGTTTTGCAAATAATAAAGCCAGTATGGAAAAATCATCGTGATAACAGGATTCCAGTAAAGAAAAATTTTGTCCCATTTTAAGGGTGATTTGATCAGGATTATCGATTCGCTGATAGATTTGTTCAAGCAAAACTTCCAAAAACGATGAAGCAGCCGTAACACCTGGTTCAATAAATATTCCCGCTTCACAATCAGGAAGTGAATATTCTTTGACATAACTATTCTGTTTTTCGAATACGACCGATAATGCAGCACTTTCCCCCACCAACGGAGTAACTGCAACAATGTTTGCTCCTGAGTTTGAGTCTGAGTTTGCTCCTATAGGAACCACCGCCAAAGCTTGGTTCTCCTTAGTGGATAAAACCAATTCCTTAAAAAGAATTTGTTGGTGCTTTTTGTTTACCATATGAATTTGGTAATCAGTGGCATTTTGTGGAAAGCGGAAGCTCTCCTGGTTTGTTTCGAAAACCAGTTTTTCAAGAAAAAAACCGTCTTTACCAAAAAATTCTACCAGCAGCTGGACTGCTTCCTTACGATCGAATTCAGCATGAAGTGTTAACTCGTACTCGTGTCCAGGCAGCAGCATCGGCAACATAGGTGATTTTCGACTACTGTGAAATTCTGTTTTCGAATACCAGGACTTAATACTGACGCCAGGAGGCATCAGAGGTGAAGAATAAGCGACGTCACCAGAGGATGTGTAGGCTATTTTTGCGCCATAATTGTAATTATCATTAAAGTCGATCCCCCACTTGATACGGTACATGCTATTCATCGACTCCCCCATTTCTTATAAAATTTTCTTGATATTCCGATGAAATGTATGCACAAGAATATTTTTGTATTGTTTCAAAAACCAATTGTTGATGGCGGGACTATTGTCGTTATGACGGCCTATCATGCCTTTATATAGAACACGAGTCATGGGAAAATTGTTTTTTAAAAATTCAAATAACATTGGAAATGCCTCCATGTCATAATCGTCTTGTTTCATGTAGGCGATAGCAAATGTCGTTTGCCTGTAGTCTCCACTTTTAAACTTTTCCCAGAAACGTCCATTCAATTGACTACTTGCTTCTTCTGAAACATTCCCAATATTGTAAAGCAACATATCCAATGAGGTTGGAAATCCTGTTGGCCGATTGATGCGTTCATTGAGTGCAATAGAACCAAGATTCGTCAACGGTTTCCCCACGATGACACTGTTTGGACTCAAATCACTCGCATAATAAAGAGCGCCGAAAGTGCCCATCGACAATCCAGATAAAATGAGATCCGACTTTTGAAATCCCAACAATGCTAGTTTTTCTAATATGATTGTTACGATTTCTTGTTCAAATTTCTGGCTGCCTAGATAGAAATTCCCTCCTTCTAAACGGGGGTCACCAATCAGTAGAAAAGGACAGCCCATGCTCCCCATCATTCCACGGCCTTCGAATCCTTCAGCAGAGCGATATCCGGAAAAATAAACCGCTAATGGAGGTTTTAGGTCTCCTGGATTAAAGTAATAGATCACTTCTCCGCCCAGATGCTCATCATCCCGGATCCGGCCTCCGCCTGGAATCATGACACTTTCATCTGCCATTGCTCGTCGCAAGTGCATTTGTCCGAGCGTAAATTGCCCTTGATTTCCTTTGGCATACAATGAGACGTTGATGTATGCCTGTTGATCCAATTTGAAGTAAATCGGATCCCCATTTAGAATGCGATCGTGGGCGATCTCAATCACTTGGATGACCTGATTTGTGTTTTCTTTGATGAAAAAAAGTTTGATCTTCAGTATCGCCTCTCCTTGGATATTTGCGATCTCGGGATAAAAACATGTCCGTTCCTCTTTAGGGATCAGGTTCGTCATCTTCCAAGTAATGATTTGCTGATAATCCGGTGTCAATTGGGCCTTTACCTGACAAGCTGCATGCCCTTCTTTAGTGATCTGCAACGATACATCTTTATTAAATTTCATATGATCCATCGATAACTTATATCCTTGCTGCTTCGCTGAAAATTGTTCATTGATGCTACTAAAAACATTTTCCAACTGTTTTTCATCAAACATCTCCGCAGCTTTTAATGTGAAGAGCGTTTGAACTTCGGGAGACATCTGACATTTTTTTTCGTAAAAGATTTGATAGGCTGGCAGTTGTTCCAATAGCTCCATGTTTTCAAGAATCGCCGCATCCTTCTCTAGTAGAAAAAGGGCTCGATGGTACTTGCTGTTATATTTGTCTTTCTCGAACAGCTGCAGTTCCTGCTCATCTTTTCTGAAATCATAGACTAACGGAAGCCATTGATAAACAAACAAAGGAGAAAGCTGTTTTTGCCACTCTGAAGAAACAGCTGCAGCCGCAACATGGAATATCTTTATTTGTTTAGACGACGCCATAGAGCAGATCCCTCCATTGTTTGATGACATTTTCTTCGCTAAATCGTTCAATATAACTGATATTTTCTACTAACGCTTGGTTCCAATTGTTTAAATCATCCATATAAAAAGCGATTGCTGGATCTAGGTCTCTGATTTGACCAATGATTTGCCCATTCTTTTGGTCATCAACATAATCGGTTTTCTTCCTAACGAGCTGAGGAATTCCTGCGCTTACTGCCAATGCTTGTTTCTGCACATCAACTTCAGCAGACAAATCAATATACAAACGTGTCTCATTGAAATCCTGTCGAATCGTCGTGAGGTGAGAATCCAATCGAAAGTGAATCCTGAAATTAACGTCAACTGCTTCTACCAGATTTCTCCAGTTTTCGCTTTCTCGAATCTCTTCAATCGCCTCTTCATCTGTTTTAAATAACTTCTTCGCTTTTTTTGCTTCAAAATACTTCAATACCTTCTGATACTCCTCAGATTCACTATCGACACCAAAGTGAGTATCAATCATTTCTTTTTGTGCTTCACGTAAAACGACTTCGCTTTGGAATGTCGTCGTTTCGATAATTAAGTCATAACGATCATTTTGAATGACTTTTTGCAGCAATGAGTGATGGATTCTCAGAACGTCTTCGTTAAGCTCACCGGCGTTCCAATAAAGAACCAGCTGCGGAATGGAGTTGCTATTGCCTAGATGGAAAGAAGTTGTGTAAATAGGTATGCGCTGTATACGAGATGGGTCATTGACACCGGAATGTCTCATTAAAGATAAGAGCGCTGTTTGATTACTAGTGGAATCAGTAATAATTTTATTTTCGGCTGCCCACAATTCTGCTTTTTCCTCTGGTGCACACATTGAAAGTTGGTGAGCATCAGAAACGATCTGAATCACTCGCTTTCGTTGCTCATTCGTTTTGACCAATCGCAGATTCCGCTCATTTGTCAAACAGATCAGTTGATCTTCGGATTCACTGTTCCATTGAAATTGATTCATCATTTCTAAGAGAAGATCCTCCATACTTCGATACTGACTTTTCTTTAATCCAATTCTTTGAGGATCAATCAGCTCAACATGCGGATTTTCTCCAAAGTATTCCACACATTTTTCCATTCCCGATTCGTTATAATAAATCCTCTTTACTTGTTCCCCCTTATCTGTCTGCAATGATTTTGCAGAAATAAATCCTCGATCATCGAAGAAGAGAATTTGTCGGTAAGGGTCCGTCATTAAATACATTTGTTCCGCAAAGCCAAAAGCATTGAAACGAATTTCACCAAATGGTTGATCTTCCTTGATCAGCGTGATACCAAAAGGCGTATAGACTTTCTCCACATTATGAGAAAGAGGCAAGTCATCTACATCTAAAGGAAACCCATTGCTCTTGTGAATATCTTGCAAGCGATCGTAAAGCGAAGTCATCTGAGCTGCTTCTAACCCATACGCATGCATCTGATAGCGTAAAAACGGGATATGTTCCAATAACAATAAGTGGTACGGTTCTCGATTGTTCTTGAAAAGCTGAATGACATTCATCATGTAGTCACTTTCTAAATTGCCGCTGCTGGTCGTCCAATCGGGAATAAAATAATTCAAAGAATTGCCTCCTAACATCCTCTAAAAAATCCGGTAAGTGCGTCTGGAAAAGAGGAAGCGTATTTCATTTGTGATAGTTTCCAAAATAATAATCAACATAAAAATACTTCCAAAATAAAAAGCCAAGTTGGAAATGATCTGATTTTGCAACCCAATCAATAATGGAATCATTGAAATGATCACAAGATAACTGTTGCCAAGCAATGCAACCGTAGATAATCGCTTCAATATATATCTCTCCGTCTGTTTACCAGGTGCAATATTTAAAATATAGTCTCCTGTCTCTTTAAGATTTTTGGCTATATCGTAGGGTCGAACGTTAATAAAACTAAATCCATAACCTAAAACATAGAGAATCAGACCATAAGTGAAAACACCCCGCACATTATTAAATGAAAAGTAAGTCGTAATAAAATTCGAAAAGCCTGTGTCTCCCCACTTTTCATTCAAGAGTAAAAGCTGCGGCATTGAAAAGACGGTTACCGCAAACATAAACGGCATCGCTCCTGCGGGCAAAAGACGAATGGGAATGTACGAATTGTTGAAGCGACTATCAATACCTGTCCGTTCAATATTGATGCGGTATTCTGCACTGTAAAGGAAAAGCGTTAGATAAATAAAGATTAAAGTCACTATAACCAAACCAATCATAAAGTTTTGACTCAAGTGGACGGATTCCGTTTGTCCCGAAATTAACATAGCTGGGATATTCATCAATAGACCTGGAACGATAAACAAGCTTTGACCACCGATTCCTTTGTCGATATTGATATCGGCTAGCCACGCAACGAACAATCCTCCAGCAGTCAAAATAAGGACTGCTCCTAAAAACAACAAGACAACGGATCCCCCAACAGCTTTTTGATCGATCATTGATGAACGAAATTTTAACGCTAATGCGCAACTTTGAAGGACAGCAAATAAAAGAGTCAAACAACGTTGAATATAGCCAATTCTTTTTGTGGAAAGATTTCCGATACTTTCTGTATCAATCATGCTGATCGTTGTCCAGATGATCAGAGCAGTCATGTACGGTCCCATGCCTAAAGAAAAAAGCGTTGGAACAGTGAAATTTCCACCGGTTGATGTTGCTAAGAATTTCAGAATCAAGCTAGTTGATTCCTCTGGTATCTTTTCTGAAATAAAAAAAGGAATCGGAATATGCTTTCCTATCTCAACGATGAACAACAGGAAGAAACTCGCGATGATCCTACGAATAAGTTCTTTTTGATTCTTCATTTTCATCTCCAATTTTTCTTACTTTTTTTCATCTGTAAGGATTAACAAAATAATAGCAAGTTTAAATCCCCCTTTTTTATTTGTTTTTTTGTTGAAACGAAAAAAAAAATGAAAAGCTGGTGATAGTCATTGTGGTATCATCGTTTTAAATTCAAATAAGAAAACAACGCTTCATTTTTAGATGATTGTCTGAGAATGACGAGGATTGGAAAAAAAAAGGGGAGAAAATTCCGTAGAAACATCCCTAAAAAGAAGGATTTCATATGAAGAAACTAATTGAACTCATCATACCTCTTGTTTTGCTGTTAGGAGGTATCTTTTTTTTGAAAGATACTTTGACGAATAATGAAACACAGACTGCAGAATCAAGGACTCCTGACAATGAACCTAGTCCTAGATTAGACTTGAAAGCTGTCGTTTTACGGACTGAAGATACTTTGGAGGTAGCTGATCAAGAGTCCATCTATCATGGGGAATTTCCCTACTATAATATGGACACCACCAAAACCTATACGTTTTCCCTTCACTTCGTAACAAGTTCTGGTGAAGCATTGCTTGATCAAAACAAGGAACCACTTATTGCGTCAAAAAAAATGAAACTAGCTGCTCCGAAGGGAAAAATCGTCTTTTTTTTAGAAGCCAATGATTTGATGCAGGATTATCTTTTTGAACTAGAGGACGTAATGATTCGTGCTAAATTAGCCAGTAATACAAATTAATCTGCTCACACTATCAATTTTTTGGGGAAGGATCAGCAAAAATGAAAGATAAAAAATTCCGCAAATATATGCGGTTAGCGAGAAAGGTTCAAAATCTCGCAGACAAGTATCGGCAATTGTCGGACCAAGAATTACAAATGCAAACTATTCTTTTTCGTCAACAACTCGAACTAGGAAAAAAGTTAGAGAGTATACTCCCACAAGCCTATGCTGTAGTTGTCGAAGCAGACCGTCGTGTTTTAGGAATGGAACCTTATTTTGTCCAAATTCTTGGCGCGATTGCTCTTTTTTATGGCAATGTTGCTGAGATGAAAACCGGTGAAGGAAAAACATTGACAGCCACCATGCCGATGTACTTACACGGTCTGGGAGGCAAAGGCAATTTTTTGATTACTTCCAATACTTATTTAGCATTGCGGGATATTGAGGAAACCGGGAAAGTCTATCGTTTTCTAGGACTAACCGTGGCTGCTGGAGTCCCCGAACATGAAGATGAAGGAGAAGAAATCGACAAAGAGGTCGTCTATGCAGCAGACATTGTCTATACTACCCATAGCGCATTGGGATTTGACTACTTGTTTGACAACTTGGCGGTTTCTCCAGATGAACAATACGTTACTCACTTCAATTATGTATTGATTGATGAAATCGATGCAATATTACTCGATATGGCTCAAACACCATTAATCATTTCAGGAGCTCCCAAAGTCCAGTCCAACTTTTTTACACTATCTGATTGGTTTGTAAAGAGCCTGATTGAAGGGAAAGACTACCTAAGGAGCGAAAATAAGCGCCACGCCTGGTTTACAGAAACAGGTATTCAAAAAGCAGAAGACTATTTAGGTATCGAAAACATTCTTTCAGAAAAATGGAAAAATCTTTACCGCCATTTAGTCATTGCCTTGCGGGCCAATTATCTCTTGCACTTAAACAAAGACTATGTTGTGGAAGACAATGAAATTCTTTTACTTGACGAAGCAAACGGGCGCAAGTTGATCGGAACAAAACTACAAGCTGGGCTTCATCAAGCAATCGAAGCCAAAGAAGGTGTAGAGATCACCACGGAAAGCCGATCCATGGGCTCCATTACCTATCAGAATCTCTTCCGAAAATTCAAGATTTTATCCGGAATGACCGGGACAGCCAAAACAGACGCTGACGAATTTCGTGAAACTTATGATATTGACGTAATCGAAATTCCAACGAATAAACCCATTCGCCGAAAAGATCATCAGGACCTCGTATATGTTACCAATCAGTCAAAGATCATGGCTTCTTTGGAAGCAGTAAAAAATGCTTTGATCCAAGAACGTCCCGTTTTGATTGAAACAGGATCGGTCTCAATGTCGACTTTATACTCCCTGATTCTTTTAAAGCATCGAATTCCTCATAACCTTTTAAATGCTACAACAGCGACCAAAGAATCCTGGATCATCTCAGAAGCGGGCAAAAAAGGAGCCGTAACAGTAGCCACTTCAATGGCTGGACGCGGTACAGACATTAAACTTGAACAAGACGCGCGGGAAAATGGTGGTCTGTTAGTAGTTGGAACAGAACGAATGACCAGTGACCGAATCGATAATCAGCTACGAGGGCGCTCCGGACGTCAAGGAGACCCTGGTGATAGCATTTTTTATGTATCCATGGAGGATAAAATCGTTGTTGAAAGTGCACCTAAATGGGCAGCCCAGGAACGAGAACTATTAACTGAACAAGAAAAATTAGCCAATGGTTTAAAGCCATTAAAAAAGAAAAAATACAATAAATTGATCAATCAGTCTCAAAGCAATCGCAAAAATCAAGAAATTGCTGGACGTCAAACAACGCTAGAATTTGACTCAATCATTACCATTCAAAGAGACAAAATGTACAGCATGAGGAACAGTATCATGACAGGCACGCCAGTTGAGTTAGAAAAAATCTTCAACAAATGCATGGAAGAAGCAATCAATCAATTCATCACCAAGAAAGAGAATCTAAATAAACAAGCGATCCTTGATTTCATCTTTAATAATTTGGACTATAATTTTGATATTTTTGAAATCGAGAAACTTGATAAATTTAATAAACGAACCGTCAAAAAATTCTTATTCGCTCTGATTTCAGATCGTTTGACTCACATTCAACAATTCATGCCGGACAGTTTCCAACAGCTGTTCTTCAAGCGAATCGTTCTTTTAAAAGCGTTGGATACTCTTTGGATCGAACAATCAGACAACTTGCAGCAATTGAAAACAGTCATCAATGGAAGAAACTGGGGACAACACCGTCCCATCTATGAGTTTCAAGTAGAGGCACACCGTTCTTTCACTCAAATGCGTGAAGCAATTTATCTGGAAGCAATCAGAAATTTATTATTATCCGAGTTGGTAAAAACAGAAGATGGTTCATTCGATGTTGAATTTCCATAATCGACTATAGCGAATAAAAAGCGTCACAGTTAGGCAAATCTAACTGTGACGCTTTTTTATTGAGTAGTAACACTTCCATCATTTTAGAAGAGCTAGGAAATTTATCCCAGCCCTTCATAAACTGAAAGGAACTGATTAATCCGTTTCACGCTTTGCTGCATCTTTTTTCTTTTTCATTAAAGCAATCGCAGCTAACAGCGCGGCAATTCCAGCAAGAGACATTTGACTACCGCTTGCATCAGATTCACCAGTCTTAGGAAGAGTAGCTCCAGTCGCATGTCCCCCCACTCCTATGTTGCCTTGTGACGTTCCTGTATTTCCATTCGTTGCATTATTCTGCTCGGAATTTGTAGGAGTTGAAGTAGATCCGCTGATCGATGCACTTTCTGAAAGTGAATGATCTTGACTAGCTGATTGTGATTGTAACTCTGAGAGACTTTCAGAGAGACTGTTACTATGGTATTCGCTGACGATATCAGAGTTGACATCACTTGTGCTTGTGCTTAACGAAGCAGATTCGCTAACGCTTGTACTATCACTGATTGATTCGCTAGCACTCATAGAGACTGAGCCCCGATCAGAAGCACTAAAGCTTTCACTCAGACTAGCAGAGTTGCTAGCACTTGTACTATCGCTTGTAGAGCCAGATTCACTTGTCTCAGCACTGCTCGACATTGAATCACGTTCACTATCACTGGTGCTTGTGCTTTCGCTAGCTGACTCACTCACACTTAGACTTTCAATTGTTGAGTTCGAATCACTTACACTTGCACTATTCGACATTGAATCACGTTCGCTATCACTGATACTTGTGCTTTCACTAGCTGATTCACTCATATCCAGGCTTTCACTTGTTGAGTTCGAATCACTCACACTTGCACTATTCGACACTGAATCACGTTCACTGTCACTAATGCTTGTGCTTTCACTGACGGATTCACTCGTACTTGTACTTTCACTCGTTGAATTCGAATCACTTACACTCGCACTATTCGACGTTGAGTCACGTTCACTGTCACTAATGCTTGTGCTTTCGCTAACGGATTCACTCGTACTTGTACTTTCACTCATTGAATTCGAATCACTTACACTTGCACTATTCGACATTGAGTCACGTTCACTGTCACTCGTACTTGTACTTTCACTAGCTGATTCACTCGTACTTGCACTTTCGCTTTGACTAATCGATGTGCTTTCACTTGCAGAAATTGACTCACTTGTACTGAAACTGCGGCTTTCTTCCGTAGAAATACTTGCGCTTTCAGACTCAGAATCACGAGTGCTGGAGCTGTCGCTTGTACTCTCAGAAGCAGAGACTTGGTCGCTAGTGCTCATCGATTGACTCAAACTTGTACTGTCACTTGCACTAACCGATTCAGAATCTCGGAAACTTTCACTCATACTAATACTTTCACTAATCGAAGTTGATTCGCTAGGTGAAACCACCGTACTATTCCGCTCACTTTCGCTAGTACTGATGCTGACGCTAACTGATTCACTTATACTCGAACTTTGTGAATCACTTGTTGAAGCACTCACACTTTGAGACTCAATCACTTCTTGTTTTTCGCTAAGCGACGTACTGATTGATGCCGATTCGCTTAGACTCGTACTAGTTGATTGTGAGATGCTAGTGCTTTCACTAGCACTTGCTGAGACAGAATCATTCGTACTTGTACTGTCACTTGTTGAAAGGCTAGAACTATTCGATCTTGAATATAGATCACTTAAGCTGTCACTTGCACTAGCGCTATTGCTGATTGATGTGCTAGCACTATCACTCGTGCTGAAACTACGTGATTCGCTTGCACTTTCAGATCTAGATACTAAATCACTTAGGCTCGTGCTTAAACTTAAGCTGTTACTAATCGATGTGCTGCCGCTATAGCTCAGGCTGTCACTTCGCGATTCGCTTGCACTTTCAGATCTAGATAGTAAATCACTTAAGCTAGTACTTGCACTCAAGCTATCACTGATTGAAGTGCTCATGCTGTTGCTTACACTATCACTCCGTGACTCACTAGCACTTGTTGATTGAGAGTTCATTTCACTTAAACTTAAGCTAGTACTGCTGCTTCCGCTAAAGGAAGTACTTGTGCTTTGACTTAAGCTATTGCTCCGCGATTCACTGGCACTGGCTGAACGAGATAGTAATTCGCTCAAGCTAGTACTGCTGCTTTCACTCGTACTAATTGACGTGCTGCTGCTATAGCTGACGCTATCGCTCCGTGACTCGCTGGCACTTACTGATTGAGATAGTTGTTCACTTAGACTTGTACTAGAGCTCAAACTCGTACTAGCTGAAGTACTATTACTGAAACTATTACTTAGACTATTACTTAAGCTAATCCCTTCGGAAAGCGAGTCGCTTGTCAATTGGCTCAAGCTAGTACTCAAGCTGGTACTGTTGCTCATGCTAATT
This sequence comes from Enterococcus gallinarum NBRC 100675, assembly GCF_001544275.1. GTDB lineage: Bacteria > Bacillota > Bacilli > Lactobacillales > Enterococcaceae > Enterococcus_D > Enterococcus_D gallinarum. Next base: position 63,381 of record NZ_BCQE01000005.1, read on the forward strand.
GACGATGAATCACTCAATGAAATACTAGTACTTGTGCTGAGACTCAGACTTGCAGAAGTACTACTGCTGTAGCTTTGACTTTCACTTGCTAATGATTTGCTTTCTGAAAGACTATCGCTATTGCTCAAGCTTGCACTGATTGACAACGAGTCACTCATTGATGTGCTGATACTCAAACTTTCACTCATACTTACAGAAGCACTATTACTAATACTTGTACTATCACTAGTGCTTGCACTAATGCTTGCTGAGGTACTACTGCTGTAGCTAGAACTGTCACTAGTACTTTGACTAATACTTGCCGAAGTACTGCTGCTATAGCTTTCACTCATACTAGAACGTGAATCACTGATTGACGTACTCAAACTATTCGATTCACTATTGCTGATACTTGAACTAATTGAAGCAGAATCACTGACTGAAGTGCTGACACTTGTGCTCAGGCTCAAGCTGGCTGAAGTACTACTGCTATAACTTTGACTTTCACTAGCCCGCGAATCGCTAACTGACGTACTTGTACTTGTTGATTCACTAATACTTGCACTGGTACTACCGCTGTAGCTTACAGAGTCGCTCGCACTTTGTGAAACCAAACCACTAGTACTCAATGAGGATGAATCACTGATTGATGTGCTCACACTTGCTGATTCGCTGTTACTGATACTTGTGCTTACAGATAATGAATCACTTAGCGATGTGCTTGTACTTATCGAGTCACTGTTACTTACACTTGTGCTGCCGCTATAGCTTGCAGAATCACTCGCACTTAACGATGCGGAAATACTTGTGCTCAATGACATGGAGTCACTGATTGATGTGCTCACACTTGCTGATTCGCTGTTACTGATACTTGTACTTAGTGACGATGAGTCACTTAATGACGTGCTTACACTCGTGGAATCACTATTACTGATACTTGTGCTTACAGATAATGAATCACTGATCGACGTACTTGCACTTGTCGACTCACTGTTGCTTACGCTTGTGCTGCCACTATAGCTTGCAGAATCACTCGCACTTAACGATGCGGAAATACTTGTGCTTAGAGACAACGAATCGCTGATTGATGTACTTGTACTTGTCGAATCACTGTTACTTACGCTTGTACTGCCACTGTAACTTGCAGAAATGCTTGCGCTTTGTGATACGGAAATACTTGTACTCAATGAGGATGACTCACTGATTGACGTACTTTCGCTTGTTGAATCGCTACTGCTTACACTTGTGCTGCCACTGTAGCTTGCAGAATCACTGGCACTCAGTGATGCAGAAATACTCGTACTCAATGAGGATGACTCACTGATTGACGTACTTGCACTTGCGGATTCACTGTTACTGATACTTGTGCTTACAGATGACGAATCACTGATCGAGGTGCTTGCACTTGTTGACTCACTGTTACTTACACTGGTACTTCGTGATGATGAGTCGCTTAATGATATACTTTCACTTGTCGATTCACTATTACTTACACTTGTGCTGCCACTGAAGCTTGCGGAATCGCTCGCACTTAGTGATGCAGAAATGCTTGTGCTCAAAGATGACGAATCACTGATCGAGGTGCTTGCACTTGTTGACTCACTGATACTTACTGATAGCGAATTACTTGCAGATATACTTTCACTTGTTGAATCGCTATTACTTACACTCGTACTGCCGCTATAGCTGGCTGATTCACTGCTAGACTCACTATTACTATCGCTAACGCTCAATGACATCGACGTACTAATTGAATTTGAGATCGATTCTGACTCCGATAAACTTTCGGATAAACTCATGCTTGCACTCAATGAATCAGAAATAGATTCACTCAAACTAATGCTTCCACTGAGGGAAGAAGAATCCGATTCACTGATAGCGACAGATAATGATTCTGAGGCCGAAATACTTTCTGATACTGAGTCACTTTCTGACAGAGATAGTGACGTGGATTCACTTAGTGATTCCGAGAGTGAAACTGATACTGACTCTGATAAAGATAAACTTTCAGAATCACTTGTACTGTTGCTCAATGATCCAGAAACAGACGCACTTAAGCTGGAACTATCACTTTCCGAATCAGACTCTGATACACTAGCTGATACAGATAACGATTCTGAGGCCGAAAGGCTTTCTGACATTGAATCACTATCCGATAATGAAATAGATGTTGAAATACTTTCAGATAGGGATTCTGACAACGATTCTGAATCACTAATAGAAATTGATAGAGACATTGATTCGCTTTCTGAAATAGATGTAGATAACGAACCACTTTCTGAGTCTGATACTGAAACAGATTCACTGATAGAAAGAGACGTTGACTCTGAGTCGCTCAATGAAATCGAAACCGATTCTGAATCACTTAAAGAAGTTGAAGTAGAGATTGATGTTGATAATGATTCAGAAGTCGAGTCATTCATGTCAGATTCACTTTCTGAAATAGACGATGACACTGAGTTGCTCTCTGAATCTGATACTGAAACAGACTCACTAATTGATGTAGAAATTGATTCTGAATCACTAACAGAGATCGATTCTGATAATGAGTCACTTTCTGAAATTGATTGAGAAAGAGAAACACTTTCTGATTCAGAAGTAGAAGTAACAATGGATTCTGATAATGATTCGCTTCCCGAAATAGACTCGGACGTAGACAATGATACCGGGTCTTGTTCATAATTGACCGTAAACATCTGAGGCGAAGAATCCGTTTGAGATGCTCCATTGCTGGTAGTATCAAAAGTTTGATTGGCAGCCATAGCTTCCGCTAATGTATTGTAGACTACTCCATCTGGTCCTGTAACCGTATAGATATACCCATTTCTCTCTAAATCTGCATCTGTCACCCCAAGAGTGAAACTTTCATTTGAAACACCGGAAGTGCCATATTTTCCAACAGTGACAGTTCCTGGGATTTGCTCAAATGCTTCCCCTGTAGCAGGATCTGATTCAGGTTGATTATTACCAACGACACCGACTTCTTGATAGGATGGATAAAGAGTGATCGTAATAAATTGTTGATCACTATCTGTTGTACTGCCACTATTACTAGTACTATCAAAAACAAATGTTCCAGTTTGATCTGCATAATAACCAGCTTGAGTTAGGTAATCCGCGATTAAGTCAGAATAGCTTAGTTCTTGACCTGTCGTCCCATTGATAGCAACTGTACCAACTTGGTTTTGTAATGGACGGCCATCTGAATTAACAAAAGTTACATTGACAGTTTGTGTGTCTGCTGCAACGTAAATGGTTGTCAGACTCGCTTCAGTTCCGACTGTAGTAGATCCAGGCTGTACATTGCCATTCAATACGGCACCTGTTGCATAATAGTAACCTGGAGGCAAATTAGTCGAAGTGTAGTAACTATTTGTCCAATCGATAACATTCCCGTAGTTTGCAGGAATTCTATCTGTTCCGGAAGCTTCGGTACCAGCATTCATATACTCAGAAGAGATCACTTGACCAGTCTTAACGTCGACATATTGGTACTGAACCGAATGATTGGCAACACCATATACATAAATATTATAAGTATAATTTGTGTTCTCCATTGGAACAATCGCAACCGTCGCTTGCCCATAGCTGTCCCCATTATCGGCATTAGTCGTACTATCTCCGCCGCTTTGACCATCATTTTTAGCTGAACTAGCAACTTGGGTACCGATTGCCCACATATAATTTTCAGGCATTAACTCATTGGCATACTCCAATGTTTGCAAATCAAGATACTCACCAATGTAATTAACGTCTGGATCAATTGGCATATCAACAGTTTTAATAATATTGCCGTACTGATCAACATAATTTACGGTTACGGTTCCTGGCGCAATCGCAACAGTCGCTAATTCACGGGTAGAAGTGTCTACAATGTTAGATGTAGTAACATTTCCAGCCGTATCTTTAATAGTTGTTGTCGAACCTGAAATAGTCATTTCCACGAATTTTAAGTTACGGTTGCCTTCTGGAGCAGCGGTTTGGCTACTGCTGCCTTGCCATGTACTGATCTGAGAATTATTCATGACAAATGTTCCCGAACCGGTAATCAATCGGCCTGCCGAAACAGCTCCTGAAGAAGTGAGACGTGCTAAGTGCAATGCTCTTGGTGAAATAAAACGAACTGTTGCGCCGGAAGCCACGTTCACAACAGTGTTGGCATTCCATTGTTGCAGATCAAGTACCGTTCCTGCATTAAATGTAACAACCGCTCTATTCGTGACGTTTAGCGAGTTGGAGCCTACTGTACGAGTTGCCGTCATTTGCAGATTTTGACCAAATGTTGCGGTTCGGTCATTTGATTGACTTCCCGAATAACGAGAAAAATCGAGTAACATTTGGAAACCATCTTGTTTCCAAGTCACGTCATCTCCGACAGTGATTGAGTTAAATCCATAATAGACAAGGGGATAGTTATTACTATTGTAAGAACTAAGTTCGTTCCCAATAATTGTCGCGCCATCGCCAACTTTAAAGGTATGATTGAATCCTGTATCACTCGCATTATTGCCACGGATTGCCATATAGTAAAACATGGAGTAACCGGTAGTACCAGCTGTCCGATTCAATTCTACATGGGCGCCATTAGCGATTGCCACTTCACCAATTTGCATCAATTCTTGTTTTACATTCGCTACGATTTTACCTGATAAAGTAACGTGACTATCCTCTGCATCCAGTAGACGTCGTGGTTGATAAGCGGTATCTGTCCCGCTAACACCATCCCGACCTTCAAGAGTCACATTATTGATATTGAAGTACCAGTAACCATAACCTCCAGTTGCTGACCTTGAATCGATCACTCCATCTGCATTACCTGTTCCACTGTCTCCCGAGAGAGTTCCTGATTGCCAATGAATCAAGTTGACATCTGTGATCGTAAAGACAGAACCCCGAACCGTAGAACTTGTCCCTACATTAAATGCTGCTCCTGCCATATTGACTGTAAAACCATTTCCGTCAATAAGCACACTTGTTGCGCGCCAACCTAAGTCACGCGTAGCCACATTGGTAGCAGCCGTAATATTAGCGGTGACCTCAATATAAGTAATCGAAGTATTTCCATATGCTGCTTTCAGCGTAGCCCAGTCATTTACTGCTGCATAAGTGCCATTAGCAATAGCTGTTTGCTTGTATAATTCCTTATTTTTCACTTGGTCTGGCACATCAACTGTCACCCCAGAAGGTGAATTGGTTTTGTTACCATCGTTGATTGCCTGCTCAAATTCTTCTCGGCCCATATCTGGATCCGCAGAAACATTGATTTTAACAATCTGCCCTGATTGGGTGGTGATGGCAAAACTAGCAATCAAATTATTGGCACTAGCATATTGTTGTGCTGCCCGAATCAAAGATGTGCTTGGTGATTTGCCATCTTTGACAACAATTTCTAATGCATTCGTCGTGGTGTCAACCGACGCTTGTACTTTCTTGGGTACTAATTGATCGAAGAGATCTTGTGCTTTTTGTGACTCCACTTTATTTTTTTCGGAGACAGTTTGTTTTGGTTGGTTCTTTTGACTTACTGAAGTTGAATGAGAGCCACTTGTCGATTGTGACAACGATAGACTTGTCGATTCTGAGGCACTTGACGACAATGAGCCACTTTCAGAAATCGAGGCACTTTCAGAGATACTCAAACTTTCTGATTCAGATCCACTCTTCTCTTCCGAAAGACTCATTGATTCAGAAACACTTTGAGATGCTTCAATACTGGTAGCATTGTTTTCAGCTTCTGAATCACTCACACTCTGTGATTCTGTTACACTCGTTGACTCTGTCGCACTTTGTGACTGGGTGTTGCTTTCGGATTCAGAAAAACTTTCCGATGGACGCATGCTTTCAGATTGTGAAGTAGCCTCACTTTCTTGCGTCGATGAAGCAGGAATTTTGGCATTCGTTTTATTTGCCAAGACGTTCTCGGCATTTGCTTCTTTACTTGCATCTAAAGGCGGTGTGATTTCTGACGCATGCGCCACGATTGGTGTGATACTCAATCCAGCAATGCCAGTAAAAGAAGTGATCGTTGCATAGACCCAATGTTTTCCGCTTTTATACATCTTGTAGCGTTCACTCTTATTGGAGCGTAACAACTTTCGATAATTATTCTTTTTACTCATTACGTTTATTATTCTCCCCTTTCATAAAAATGATTTTATAAGCTTCCCCTAGTCCTATTTTTTTATAAGATAGGACAATTCATTATTTCATAGCTAGTAAAAAAGTTACGTTTTGTCCCGGAATTGGGACAAAAAAAGAGCAACCTCTTCAATAAAAGAAGTTACTCTGCTTGAAATTCATGTTTGACAAGTTTTAAAGCTGCTGCAATCGTATCGTCCATATCATAATAACGATAGTTTGCTAGGCGCCCACCAAACAAACATTTTTTTTGCTGATGCGCTAATTTTTCATACTTGCGATACAGTGCATGATTGATTTGATCGTTAATTGGGTAGTAAGGAATGTCTCCCTTCCGCCAAGTTTTTGGAAATTCTTTCGTGACAACTGTTTTTTTTGTCACAACTGGACAAAAATGTTTATGCTCAATGATTCGCGTATAGGGCGTTTGACTGTCTGTAAAGTTCATGACTGCTGTTCCTTGATAATTATCTGTATCATAAGTTTCAGTTTCAAAATGTAAAGAACGATAGGCCAACTCCCCGTAACAATAATCAAAATATTGGTCAATCATTCCAGTATAAACGATCTTCTTAGAAGATGCTTCATGACGCATACGGTCTGCAAAAAAATCAGTTTCTAAAGAAACTTCAATCAGTGGATTTGAAAGCATTTTTTGAATTATTTCTGTATAGCCCAATTTTGGAATTCCTTGAAAAGTATCCGTAAAATAATTGTTGTTAAATGTATACCGGACCGGCAGTCTTTTAATAATAAAAGAAGGTAGCTGAGCACATCCTCGTCCCCACTGTTTTTCCGTATAGCCTTTGATCAGCTTATGATAAATATCTGTCCCCACCAAGGAAAGAGCTTGTTCTTCTAAATTTCGGGGTCTTTTTATTCCTGTCTTTTCAATTTGAGCCATTAGTTTGATGCGAGCTTCATCTGGTCTTTTGGTTCCCCATAATTGGTAAAACGTGTTCATATTGAAAGGGAGATTATATAGCTCACCTTTATAGTTTGCAATAGGTTCATGAATATAGGGATAAAAATCAGCAAACTGATTAATATAATCCCAAATTTTTTTGCTCGATGTGTGAAAGATATGCGCACCATATTTATGTATGTCAATTCCGACTTGTTTTTCTGTATAACAGTTGCCACCGATATGTGCTCGTTTTTCCAACATTTTCACCGAGTGTCCCCGTTTAGCTGCTTCATAAGCAAAAACCGAGCCAAATAGTCCTGTACCAACGATTAGATAATCATACGCCATGTATTTCTCCTAAATTTATTTTTTCTTTTATTATAGAGTTTCGCTAAATCAGAACTATAATTTCTTTTTTTAGAAAAAGAAAATAAAGAAGAAAAGACTGCTCTCTGTTCCATGAGAAAAATATGTATTGATTCAAATCACTTAATCCAGACAGCAAAAAAGCTCTGAAATCACAGCGGTTGATGCTTAAATCAACCGCTGCTCTTTCAGAGCAATGTAATCATCGAAAGATTACTTGTTTTTCAAGTTGTAGAAAGCTTGCAAGCCTTTGTATTCAGCAACTTCACCAAGTTGGTCTTCGATACGTAATAATTGGTTGTATTTTGCAATACGGTCAGTACGTGATAGAGAACCAGTTTTGATTTGGCCAGCATTTGTTGCAACTGCGATATCAGAGATTGTTGAATCTTCTGTTTCACCTGAACGGTGAGAAACAACAGCAGTGTAACCAGCTTCTTTAGCCATTTCAATCGCATTGAATGTTTCAGTCAATGTACCGATTTGGTTTACTTTGATTAGGATTGAGTTACCGATACCGTTTTTGATTCCTTTTTCAAGGATTTCAGTATTTGTAACAAACAAGTCGTCACCAACTAATTGAACTTTGTCGCCTAGGCGTTCAGTCAATAGTTTCCAACCATCCCAGTCGTTTTCATCCATACCATCTTCGATTGTGATGATTGGGTATTTGTTAACTAACTCTTCTAAGTAGTCAACTTGTTCTGCAGCTGTACGTTTCACACCGTTTTCGCCTTCAAATTTCGTGTAATCGTACACGCCATTTTCGTAGAATTCAGAAGAAGCACAGTCAAATCCTAGGTAAACATCTTTACCTGGTTCTAAACCAGCAGCTTTGATAGCTTCTAAGATTGTTTCAACACCATCTTCAGTTCCTTCAAAACGAGGAGCGAAACCACCTTCGTCACCTACTGATGTTTCTAAACCACGTTTAGATAAGATTGATTTCAACGCATGGAATACTTCAGCACCCCAACGTAGACCTTCTTTGAATGTAGGTGCGCCTACAGGCAAGATCATGAATTCTTGGAAAGCGATCGGAGCATCTGAGTGAGATCCGCCGTTGATGATGTTCATCATAGGTGTTGGCAATACTTTTGTATTGAATCCGCCTAAGTAGTGGTATAAAGGTACTTCTAAATAATCAGCAGCTGCACGAGCAACGGCAATAGAAACACCAAGAATTGCGTTAGCACCTAATTTGCCTTTGTTAGGAGTTCCATCTAAAGCGATCATTGCTTTATCGATAGCCATTTGGTCACGTACATCGTAGCCGATGATTGCTTCAGCAATGACGTTATTTACATTGTCAACTGCTTTCGTTACACCTTTACCACCATAACGAGCTTTGTCGCCGTCACGTAATTCAACTGCTTCGTGTTCACCTGTTGAAGCTCCTGAAGGAACCATTCCACGGCCGAAAGCACCTGATTCTGTGTAGACTTCTACTTCGATAGTTGGGTTACCACGTGAGTCTAGGACTTCGCGTGCGTAAACATCAGTAATAATTGACATGTTTTGTCTCTCCTTTGAGTTTGTTTTATCTTAAGGGAATCTCCCTTGCGAACATCTTAATTGTAGTGAAAAAAGCTGTTTTCTGCAAACAATATTTTCATGAGAATGAAATTATTTTACTGCATCCAACAATGCTAGGAATGAATCAGCTTGCAAGCTTGCGCCGCCAACTAATGCTCCGTCTACATTTTCTTTTGCCATGTATTCTGCAATATTTTCAGGTTTTACAGAACCACCGTATTGGATACGTACAGCATCAGAAACTTCTTTACCGTATAATTTTTCAACTGTTTGACGTACAACACCACAGATTTCATCAGCAATTTGTGCATCTGCTGATTTACCTGTACCGATCGCCCAAATTGGTTCGTAAGCAATGACTAGATTGCTGACTTGGCCATCTGTCAATCCTTCTAAACCGGCAGTGATTTGTCCTTCGATCCATTCAGCTGTTTTTCCAGCTTCATAAGTTTCTAAAGATTCACCACAACATAGGATTGGGATCATACCATTTGCGAAAATTGCTTTCGCTTTTTTGTTGATGTCTTCGTCAGTTTCATGGAAATATTCACGGCGTTCTGAGTGACCGATGATCACATAGTCAACACCTAAGTCAGCTAAAGCAGCCGGTGAAGTTTCTCCTGTAAAGGCACCTTCATTTTCCCAGTAGCTGTTTTGAGCAGCAATTTTTAATTCTGTACCTTCTGCAGCTGTTACTAATGTTTCCAAGAACAACGCTGGTGCTCCGATAACAGAATCTACTTTATCGTTGCTAGGAATTTTTGTTTTGACTGCTTCAGCAAATTCTTTTGCTTCTTTCGCAGTTTTATTCATTTTCCAGTTTCCGGCAATAATTGGTTTGCGCATTTTTCTGGCACTCCTTTGTTATTTAAGGGTCACGGCTGCTTATTGCAACGCAGCCGCGTCATTGTTTGATTATTTGTCGTTGATTGCTGCTAATCCAGGAAGAGTTTTACCTTCTAGAAGTTCTAAACTAGCACCGCCACCTGTTGAGATGTGAGTGAATTTATCAGCAAAACCTAATTGTTCTGCAGCTGCAGCTGAATCTCCGCCACCGATGATTGTTGTTGCATCTTCAAGGTTTGCGATTGCTTCACAAACACCGATGGTACCATTAGCAAAGTTTGACATTTCGAACACACCCATTGGTCCGTTCCAAACAACTGTTTTTGCACCTTTTAATGTTTCAGCGAACAATGCAATTGTTTCAGGTCCGATATCTAAGCCCATTTGACCTTCAGGAACATCACCAGTATGTTCTTCTGTTGGAACATCATTTGAAAATTCAGCAGCTGTGATTGAATCAACTGGTAAAACAAGTTTGTCGCCAGCTTTTTCGATCAATTCTTTTGCCAACTCAACTTTATCCGCTTCAACAAGAGAGTTACCAATTTCCATTCCTTTTGCTTTATAGAATGTATAAGTCATTCCGCCACCGATCAAGATCTTGTCTGCTTTAGGAATCAAGTTTTCAATGACACCGATTTTGTCAGATACTTTCGCACCACCAAGAATCGCTACCATTGGACGTTTTGGTTCTTCGACTGCTTCACCAATAAATTTGATTTCTTTTTCCATTAAGAATCCAGCAACTGTTGGGATTCCTGTAGAAGCGATTCCGACGTTTGAAGCATGGGCACGGTGAGCTGTACCAAATGCATCATTGACAAAAACATCCCCTAATGAAGCCCAATATTTACCAAGCTCTGGATCGTTTTTGCTTTCTTTTTTGCCGTCAACATCTTCAAAACGAGTGTTTTCGAAAACAACGACATCGCCGTCTTTCATGTTGTTGATTGCTGCTTCCAATTTTTCCCCACGTGTTTCAGGAACGAAAGTCACTTCTTTACCTAACAATTCGCCTAGACGTTTTGCTACTGGTGCTAAAGATTTACCTTCTTTATCTGCTTCTTCTTTGACACGACCTAAGTGAGAGAAAAGAATTGCTTTTCCGCCATTTTCGATCACGTAATTAATTGTTGGAAGTGCTGCTTTGATACGAGTGTCGTCACCGATCACACCGTCTTTCAATGGAACATTGAAATCCACACGCACAAGAACTTTTTTATCTTTTAAATCGATATCTTGAACTGTCATTTTAGCCATGAACAGATTCCTCCTAATGTAATTGTTAAAAAAAGCGGAGAAGCGCGCTGCTTCCCCGCTTTCTCTTGCGATGGTTTAAATGAATGTACGACGCAAATCTTATAATTTAGCGAAGTATTCTAAAGTACGTACTAATTGTGCAGTGTATGACATTTCGTTATCATACCAAGCAACAGTTTTAACTAATTGTTTGTCGCCAACAGTCATAACTTTTGTTTGAGTTGCATCAAATAGTGAACCGTAAGTCATACCAACGATATCAGAAGAAACGATTTCGTCTGTGTTGTAACCGTAAGATTCGTTTGAAGCTTCTTTCATTGCTGCGTTTACTTCGTCAACAGTTACTTCTTTGTCAAGAACTGTAACTAATTCAGTTAATGAACCAGTTGCAACAGGAACACGTTGAGCAGCTCCGTCTAATTTACCGTTCAATTCAGGAATTACCAAGCCAATAGCTTTAGCAGCACCAGTTGAGTTAGGAACGATGTTTGCTGCAGCAGCACGCGCACGGCGGAAGTCACCTTTAGGGTGTGGTCCGTCTAGAGTCATTTGGTCACCTGTGTAAGCATGGATCGTAGTCATCAAGCCTTCGATCACACCAAATTTGTCATTCAATGTTTTAGCCATAGGAGCTAAACAGTTAGTTGTACATGAAGCGCCAGAAATTACTGTTTCATCACCTGTTAAAGTTTCGTGGTTTGTGTTGTAAACGATTGTTGGTACATCGTTTCCGCCAGGAGCTGAGATAACTACACGTTTTGCACCAGCTGTTAAGTGTTTTTCAGCAGCTGATTTAGAAGTGAAGAATCCAGTACATTCTAGCACGATTTCAACACCTAATTCGCCCCAAGGCAATTCTTCAGGGTTGCGGTTTGCTAGAACTTTGATTTCGTTTCCGTTCACGTTGAATGATCCTTCATGAACTTCAACTGTACCGTTGAAACGTCCTTGTGTTGTATCATATTTTAACAAGTGTGCTAACATTTTAGCGTCTGTTAAGTCGTTGATAGCCACAACTTCGATTCCTTCTACTTCTTGGATACGACGAAATGCTAAGCGTCCGATACGTCCAAATCCATTAATACCTACTTTAACTGTCATTTAAGATTTCCTCCTTATGAAAATCATAAAAATATTTATTTTAAAGGGTTGCCCCTTTTAAAATCTCATTGGCACAGGCTTCATCTGTGATGAGCCATGTTTGTTTTGGTGCATTTTTCATGTATGCATTGATCGCTTTGGCTTTTGATTTACCACCTGCGATTGCGAAAATGATCGGCACGTTCTGCAAGTCCTTCAACTGCAGTCCGATACGAGGAATCTTATAAACGACCTCGCCTGCTTCATTAAAGAAATAACCGAAGGATTCCGCTACTGCATTCTTTTGTTTCAGCATCAGGATCTCTTTTTCTGACATCTTTCTTCGAGCTGCCATATGCAATGCTCGTCCAATACTATGAATAACACAATTTGCTTGACTTATCAAGTTTAAGACATCAAGGATCGCTGGTTCTTTCAACAAAAATTCATAGGTGTTCGTGCTTAATTGTTCCGGTACAAATAGGGAACGATAATTACCATTGGTACGCATCGCCATCACTGATCCGACTGAATTTGCCTGAACATTGACTGCTTCTCCGATGCCCCCTCTGGCTGGGACAAACAAGTTATGGCGTTTGCCAGTTTCAAGATTGCCTAGTTCTTCGGCAACTTTTGCCATTGTTGTACCGCCCATCACAGCGATCGTATTCTCACCATCTGGCAGCAATAAGTCTAACGACTCATTAAGCAGCTGACCGAATTCAGCAATCACTTTTGGTTGACGGTCCCCATCACCGCTGGCAATCAAGCAACGATCAATCCCGAAGTACTCGGATAACCGCTTCTCTGTTTGATGCATGCCAAACAATTGATCCATCAAACTGCCGATTTTTGTATAGATTTCTTCGCCATAGGCCGTTAATTGCATACCGCTTTTAGACGAATCAATCAATTTAAGTTTTTTGAGGATATCCGTTTCAGACCTCAACACACGTTCCGTCATTGCTAAGCTTTCAGACAATGTCCGCCGTCCTACTGGTTGCATCCAATAGATAGTCCGTAAAATACGGTAACGTTCTTGAAGCACCGCGAGGATATCCGGGGTGATTGCCTCAATCAATTTCAATTCATCGAGCATTTTGCATCCTCCCGTTGGACTTTTTTTGTCCTACAATGACTTAAAATGACCCATCTATTCCAAAAAAAATTTAATTCATCTCTTACACCAATAATAGTAGCACTTCTGGACGCCTCATGCAACTATTTCAATTATAAAAAATGATTCTCCAAACTTTTTTTAACCGTAAAGCGGATTCTTATCACAGCCAAAAATAGCTTTCAAACGAGTAAAAGAAATCAACAAAGAAAAACCCGAGCAAAAGGATTAGTGACCGCCTATGAAAAGCGGGCAGAGCTATTTATCACAAGTAGCCCTGCCTTTGCTACGGTTATATGAAACCCAAATTGCTTACCTGTCTTCTTATGTATGAGAGTGTATGAGAGGCGGGGGCATTGGACTTTTTGCCGTCATTCTTGTTGAATCTTTCTTCAATAGCTAGACCAGAACAAGAACTGTATCGAAAAATCAATCAAACCGCTTTCGTTTAGAAGATCCGGGAATATTAAGAGCCTCACGATACTTGGCAACAGTCCGGCGAGAAATTTCCACTTCTTCCGCTTTTAACAAATCAGCCAATTTTTGATCAGAAAGCGGCTTCTGCTTATTCTCTTCGTTGATCAAAGCTGCCAATCGCCGCTTGATCGCTTCCGTGGTGACATCCTCTCCACTTTGGGTGGACACTTTTTGGCCAAAGAAGGACTTCAGTTCAAAAACACCAAATTCTGTCTCCAAATATTTCCCATTGACGGCACGACTGACTGTCGATTCGTGAATACCTAATTCGTCAGCGATTTCTTTGAGGATCAATGGCTTCAATGGTCGATCAGCTTTTAAGAAGAAGGCTTGCTGATGATGAACGATCGCTTCTCCCACTCGATAGATAGTATCCCCTCGCTGTTGGAGTGTCTTTTTTAACCATGCAAATTCTTGGGCTTTGTTGTCTAAATATTTCTTTACCTCAGCATCGCCACTTTGTTTTAATTGATCAAAATAGTGTTGTTGGAAACGGACTTCCGGCATTGCTCGTCGATTAGAGGTAACCACTGGCTGGCCTTCAGTAATCGTAACTCGCAAATCTGGGATGATATACAAACCATCTGTAGACCCAAAGGCCGCCCCTGGTGTCGGGGTCAACGTTTGAATATAGTCAAACACCTTCTGAATTTCTGAAAGCGAAACTGCTAGATTTTTCGCTATTTTGTCCCACTTACGCTCTGCTAATTCCGTGAACCATTCTTCAAGAACGATATAGGCGAGTTCTGGTGCAGCATCGTCCCGTTCAGTTTGAAGCATGAGGCATTCTCGTAGATCTCGTGCGCCGACACCCGCTGGATCCAACTGCTGAATCAATGTCAATGCATCGAGCATCTGAATTTCTGAAGCTCCGATCATTTGACCAGCCTTCACCAAATCAATGGTCAAAAATCCATTCAAATCAATATATTCCACTAGAAATAACACGACGGTGCGTAGAAAGGTGTCACGGTAATTTAAATGGATTTGATCGATCAAATACTCAAAGAGCGAACTTCCTCTATTTGGGATCTGATTCAAATATTCATTGAATTGCTCAGGTGTCCCACTGCCTTGGGTATAACTCGTCGGATATTCATGGTCCGTTAAATCGATCAGAGGATTCTCTAATGCCTGATTATCTACGAAAGCAAGCAGTTCATCTGATGAAAATTGCAGCACTTGGATCGACTGCTGTAATTTCTGCGTCATCGCCAACTTTTGTGTCTGTTTTTGTTGTTGCGAAAATTGTTGTTGAAATTTCATCATTTTACCTCTTGTTTTTTCTGAGAAAATTGGTTAAACTGTTATTTGTGCTTCGCGCCTTTAGTGTAGTGGATATCACGTAAGATTCCGGTTCTTGAGACGGGGGTTCGATTCCCTCAAGGCGCGTTTTTCATTTCATTTATAGTATACTTTATCTCAAGGGATAATTCAAAAGACCACGGAAGTGCTGTCAGCACTTCCGTTTTTTTGTTTTTATTTTGATTGGTCTCTTGCCATCTTCCATACACTGTTGCCTTTGCTAGACACAAAAAAGAAGAGGATTATTCCTCTTCTTCCTCGTCATCAAATTCGTCTTCTTCATCATCATCGATGATCGTTAGATCTTCTTCAATGTTCCCTGGTAGTTCCTCTTCGTCATCATCGTTATTGTCTGCACCAATTTCTTGCAGATCTGAGTTATATGCGGAGATTTCTTCATCCTCATCGTCATCATCGTCAAAAAGATCCTCTTCATCGTCATCAGACAAATCAGTATCCTCTGGGTCATCATCGTTATAATCGATCGCGTCTTCATCGTCACTAATAAAGGCATTAACTTTCTTACGTTTGCGACGACGCGGTGTATCTTCATCTTCATCATCGATTCCGTGGTTGACTTCTTCATCGATTGAGTCGATCGCATACCATGAACGCAATCCCCAGCGATTGTCTCCCAAAGAAATAAAACTGCCATCGATATTCAAGTCTGTATAAAACTGCGCCAAAGAATCACGAATCTCGCTGTCCGAAGTTTCTAGATAGTTTTGGATTTGGTTGACTAAATCAGAAAAATCCATCACGTCACCGCGTTGCTCTAAAATCGCATGGGCAACTTCGATCATTGACAATTCGTTTTTATTTACACCTTCAAATACATTAATTTCCAAACGGGACACGTCCTTTCACAGTCTACTCCTAATCATACAAAAATGTGAGGCAAATTGCAATTTATTCTTTCAAAATTTGCATTTATTTAAGCAGTAAACTCCAAAGAAAGTTTGTATTCTCCTACTTTGTCTTCCATCATAAATAAATCATAATGGACATCGACTTTACCTGAATAAGGACGATCTTTCAGACTGACATGTAGGTGACTTGTATATGTATGGAAATGCATCGTGCCATAAGGCGTTTGATAACTTGTTTCTAAACGCTCTTTGTAAGCGAATTTCAAGCGTGTCCGCATTTCTCCCGAGCGAATCAGTTGGATCACGCCATCTGGCATAATTTTCATCGTCACTGGTACTTCGGCTCCTTCTGGTTGAATCTCTTTGTATCTCAGATACAGCGTATCGCCGATTTTGACCGCCTGTCCTTGTAAATCAAACAAAAAATCTTGTGTTTCTCCCGCTTGTTCGACCTTTGTCGTTAAATGGATCGAAATCGGAATTCCTTGTGACAATTCCCTCATGATAGTGTGCCTCCTTAGCAGATTTCAGTTCCATTTTTCCTTTTTTCCCCTCTTTTGTCAATCATTTCAGCTAAAACATCCACTATAGAACGTTTTCTTAGCTTTTTGATTAAGTTTTTTCATGATCTTCATATATAATAGTAGGAGATCTTATTATTGAAGGAGAATCCAAGCCTACCGTGACCATTGAAATGATTGATCAAATGTTGCCATTTGATCCCCAAACTACCGAGAATCGTTTTTTACCGTTTGCATTGACCGATGTATTGAGTGAATATGCAGGCGTTCATCATCAGGAATTTTTACACTTTTGGCAGTTGCCTGATACCATGATTTTAGGAATGAAAGATACCCGAGTGCCTTATTTCACCGAAGGGATATCCGCTTTGACGACTGCTGGCTTTCAACCAATCATCCGCAACTCAGGCGGGCTTGGGGTCATCAACGATGCCGGCGTTCTGAATGTATCGTGGATTTTCCCAAAAGCGTTAGCTGCTACTACAGATGCGGCTTATCAGCGAATGGTCGACTTGATGCGAGAAGCATTTCCCGAAAAAGAAATTGCTGCCTATGAAATCCCAAACTCTTATTGTCCTGGTACCTTTGACTTGAGTATGGACGGAAAGAAAATCGCAGGGACTGCCCAGCGCAGGATCAAAGCAGGTATTGCAGTCATGATGTACCTTAGTGTCAATGGCGACCAACACTATCGAGGAGAAGTAGTAAGAACGTTTTATCAAACAAGCTTGAAAGAGCAGTTTGGTACGAATGGCTATCCCGCCGTTGAACCTACCAGTATGACGACACTCCAAGATGTGCTTCAGTGCTCTTTCTCTGTATCAGAAGCTGCCTCACGTCTGCAAGAGGCCTTGATGCGGCTAACTAAGTCCTCTCTCAGCCCTGTGACTGCATCCGATTGGGTTGAAAAAAATGATCAAGCGGCATTATTAGAGACTCGTATGACCAGTATGTATCAACGAAATCAACCGATAAAGGAGAGTTCACAATGAGCATCCCATATAAATATCAAACTCTTGCTATTGAAAAAGTATTCCGTGATCCTGTACACAACTATGTGCATGTGCAGCATCAAGTGATCTTGGACTTGATCAATTCGAAAGAAGTACAGCGCCTGCGAAGGATCAAACAACTAGGAACTTCTTCGTTTACTTTTCATGGTGCTGAACATAGTCGCTTCTCACATTCGTTAGGGGTTTACGAAATTAGCCGCCGTATCTGTGATTTGTTTCAACGAAATTTCCCAGTTGAAAAAGTTGGGTCTGATGGCTGGGATGACCGGGAACGCTTGGTCACGCTTTGTGCTGCTTTGTTGCATGATGTTGGCCATGGCCCTTATTCTCACACTTTTGAACATATTTTTCATACCGATCACGAAGCCATCACTGTAGCGATCATTACTTCTCCAGAAACAGAAGTCTATCAAATCCTCAATCGTGTGGAAGAAGGTTTTCCTGAAAAAGTGGCCAGTGTTATTACTAAGACATACCCAAACCCACAAGTGGTGCAAATGATTTCCAGTCAGATCGATGCGGATCGCATGGATTATTTACTGCGGGATGCATATTTCACGGGAACGGAATACGGCACATTTGATTTGACGCGTATTCTGCGAGTCATTCGTCCCTATGCTGGCGGGATCGCATTCTCTATGAGTGGCATGCATGCGGTAGAAGATTATATTGTCAGCCGCTATCAAATGTATGTCCAAGTCTATTTCCATGCCAGTTCTCGGGGAATGGAAGTTATCTTGGCACATTTACTAAATCGCGCTGCCGAATTGTATCAAGAACATGAAGAACTTTTCCAATCGCATTCCCAGCTTTTGCTGCCCTTTCTTAAACAGCACTTTACTTTGGAAGAATACCTAAAACTAGACGATGGCGTCTTGAATACGTACTTCACTCAGTGGACGGAAGAAAATGATCCGATTCTTAGTGACTTAGCCAAACGATTCTTGAACCGCAAACCGCTGAAGTCTGCACGTTTTGAAGAAGACACTCAATTGCCATTGATTCATGAACTGCAATCTCTTGTCGAAAAAGTCGGTTTTAACCCCGACTATTACACAGCAATCAATTCTAGTTTCGATTTACCTTATGACTTTTATCGCCCAACTTCCGGCATGCATCGGACACAAATCGAACTGCAAGAAAAAGACGGCTCCCTAGTGGAATTATCCAAGGCTAGTCAACTAGTAGCTGCACTTGCTGGGCAAACACAAGGAGACCAGCGCTTTTATTTCCCAAAAGAAATGATTGACCCCGCACTACAAAATCACTATGATTTATTTTGGGATACGTATCAAGAGTTTGCGAAACATATTCGCAATGGTGCCTTGATCAATACGAACAACTAGGAGGAAGTTATGAGCATCAAACTGATTGCTATCGATATCGATGGCACGTTACTGAACAATGATCGAAAAATCACACCTGGAGTGTATCAAGCACTAAAAGCTGCGGAGGCACAGGGTGTTCGAATCGTCTTATGTACTGGCCGTCCCTTAACAGGTGTCCAAGATTTATTAAGTGAACTAGACTTGTTTTCAGAAACGGACTACGTAATCACATATAATGGTTCTCTCGTACAGAAGACTAAAACAAAAGAAATCGTTTCTGAATTCGGATTGACGCATGAAGAATACTTAGAAGTAGAAATGACTGCCCGTAAATTAGGGGTTCATTTGCATGTGGAAACCCAAGATACGATGTACACAGCGAATCGAGACATCAGTCCTTATACCGTCTATGAAGCCTTTTTGGTCAATATGCCTTTGAAATATCGTACACCGGAAGAAATGACTGCGGATCTGAATATCATCAAAATGATGATGATCGATGAGCCTGAATTGATCGATGCTATTATTCCGCAATTACCAACTTCATTGACTGAGCGTTTCAATATCGTCAAAAGTGCGCCATTTTTCTTAGAAGTCTTGAATAAGAAAGCTCATAAAGGGGCTGCGGTTCAGAAGCTAGCTGAGGAATTAGACATCTCACAAGCAGAAGTCATGGCGATTGGTGATAACGAAAATGATCTAACGATGGTCGAATATGCGGGTCTTGGCGTTGCAATGGCTAATGCAACAGAAAACGTCAAACAAGCGGCCGACATTATCACTGCTTCCAATGAAGAAGACGGTGTAGCTAAAGTTATCAATGACTATGTGTTAAATGAACTAAAATAAGAGAGTAAAAAAGACAACGATCACTGCCTTTATGCATGATCGTTGTCTTTTTGATTTACCCATTGTTTCACTGCCCAGGCATGACTGCCGCGTTTCAATAAATGAATGGCTTCTTCTGATGTATGCCACGAAAGTTGGTTGTGTTGTTCTGTTGGCTCACCTATTTTTTGCCAATCGGTCATCAAATAAAAATAGGCCGGATGATGGTAATACGTTTCTCGATGTCGCGAGTAAAAATAATCAACCGCCTCCCCTAAATAACTGGCGATCTTTCCTGCAAATCCTACTTCTTCGACCAATTCCCGTTTGATCGTTTCTTCCTTCGATTCACCGGGTTCAATCTCCCCTCCTGGTAAAAAAAAGGCGCCATTTGGCGCTTGGACCAAAATCACTTGTTGGTGTTCATTCGGAATCACGACATAGGCACCGAATCGTGAAATATAGTCAGCCCCCGGCTCTTTTTGCCCAAACACTTTCTCCTTGTTCCCCATGTTTCCCTCCATCATCTCTTTCTTTCCATTCTACCTTAGGAAGCCACTGGCGACAAGCTGCAACTTGACGGGGTGCACTTTTCTTACCACAAAAAATCGGGTTGTGTTATCATAGGCTTACCACAATTGAAAGGATGAATGACAAATGAAAATGGCACATACTTGTGTGCGAGTGAAAGATCTTGAAGCATCACTTGCATTTTATCAAGAAGCATTCGGTTTTGAAGAATCGCGCCGTCGTGATTTTCCAGAAAATAAATTTACGTTGGTTTACTTGACATTACCAGGAGATGATTATGAATTAGAATTAACTTATAACTATGATCATCCCGGCTATGATCTAGGTGACGGCTATGGTCATATCGCGATCAGTACCGATGATTTAGAGAAACTTCACGAGCAGCATAAAGCAGCTGGTTTTGATGTTACTGACTTAAAAGGCTTGCCTGGTACTTCTCCTTCTTACTATTTCGTGAAAGACCCAGATGGCTACAAAATAGAAGTGATTCGCGAAAAATAAAAAAAGTACTGTGACTTAAGTGCAGCAACAAATGGACGATCCGAACGATAGCGAAATTGCATCTACTCTCTGGTAGGTCCTCGCAATTTCGTGGAAAAAGTCAGTTCGGATAGCTTCCTTTGTTTTCCTTTTGTCACAGTTTTTTATTCATTGCTGCTGTCAAAACAGCTGGAAGGAGAATGCTTATGAAACCAGTGATTGGAATTGCTGGCAACGAACGAACGATGATTGATGGGGAAGCCCATTGGATTACATATACCCCGAGAAATTTTGTGACACAGATTCAACAAGCCGCTGGCCTTCCCCTTATTTTACCAATGGGAGCTCCCGAAAATGCCGCCCAATATATTGCCCAGATCGATAAATTACTTTTGGCAGGTGGTCATGATGTGACTCCTCGCTATTATGGCGAAGAGATGCATCCACTGATCCAAGGTACACATCCTGAGCGAGACGCATTTGAATTGGCGTTGATCAAAGAAGCCGTCGCACAAGAAAAACCAATTTTTGGTGTCTGTCGTGGTATGCAGCTATTGAATGTTGCCTTCGGCGGCAGCCTCTATCAAGACTTGTCATTGGTCGAGCAACCAACCATCAAACATGTGCAAGCACCGACACCCTTTCGCTTTCCTACACATGCCGTTGAGATCGTTGCTGACAGTCGTTTAGGAAAATTATTAGGAACCACCTATCAAGTGAATTCGTTTCACCACCAAGCCATTAAAGATGTCGCAAAAGATTTCCAAGTGATCGCAACCGCCCCTGACGGTATCGTAGAAGCCATTGAAACTTCTGCCTTTGCGGCGCCGATTTTAGGGATCCAATGGCATCCTGAATTAACCGCACAAGAGATTGCTTCAGAACAGCAAATTTTCGACTACTTTGTTCATCAGTTTTGACATTATGCCAACAAAGATTTCGCTAGCGGAGTCGATGCCTGCTTGAAAAAAGACTTGGATATATTTGAAACTAGTAGTTTAAATGACTCGTTTAGCTTTAATAGTTAGTAATTAAAGGCTGATTGGATACTAGCTTGATCAATTGGCGGTCTTGACTCATTAAAGCTACTTTACCTAATTCTACGTAGTAAAAAACCGATGAAAAGCAGAGTATTTTCTGGATACCATTTGGTAATCAGAAAGCGCAAGCTTTTCATCGGTTTCTTTATTGAAGCCTAACTAATCGGAGGATTTGTTGGCTGGTCATTTTTCATTCTTCATCAAAACGAAAGATTGTTTCAATGAAGCCAAAATGCCGTTATCGTTATAAATCAGTACGTTTGACTTATACATTCTTGCTGAAATCAGCATCAATGCCAATGTACTTACTGCTAAGATGGCTACAGAGACTGCCGCGCCTCCGATACCTACTGTGTCGTTAGCCAATCGGACTGGCATGATAAATGAAGATAAAAATGGGATATAAGAAGTGACCCGCAAAATGATATTGTTAGGATCTGTACCGCCTAGAATCAAACCTAACATATAACCGGCTAAAGAAAGGTAAGTGACAGGAATGATCGCCTTGGCAGTATCCTCTGCTTTATTGACTAATGAACCGCACAAAGCAGACAGGACAGAGTAAATCAAAATTCCTAATAGGACAAAGATGACCGAGTAAATCAAGAATGGACCGAATAATCCATCAATTGAGAAATTGGCTAATACATCTTTGACCATTGAAATGTCTTTGATCCAATAATAACTGATAGCAAAGATACCGGCGTAAGCCAATAACTGAGCTAATGCGACCATGATTACACCGGTTAATTTGGCATAAAAGTGAACCTGTGCTCTCGTACTGGACAAAATAACTTCCATGATCCGGGTCCCTTTTTCGGAAGCAATCTCTTGGGCAATGATTTGAGCGTAAGTTAAAATAAACATGAATAAAATAATTGTTCCGACATAACTCACAATGTATTGGATCGAACTATGGTCTTCCCCAAGCTCCATTTTGCCATCTTCGGTGAAAGTAACTTTTTGTTTACTGAAGTTTGCTGGCTCACTTAAACTAGCCACTTGCTCCTGATTTAATCCGAGTGCTGCGGCCCGTCCCGAGGCTTGCAATCCAGACAATAATTGTTGAACCGTCAACTCTGTGGTTTGTCCCATAGAAGATTCACTCAATAATTCACCTTTGATACTGTCGGCCTCTGAAGTAACGATCAAGAATGCATCGACCTTTTCATCCGCTAATTGTTTTTTTCCAGCTTCTTCAGAATCCACCACTTCAAAGTGATAGTCTTCATTTTTCTGAGCTGCGATTGTTTGTGCAATAGCTGGTTCATTCGCATAAACAGCAATTTTATCGGCACTGTTCATTCCATCCGTAAAAATTCCTACCACATAAATAATGCCCAATGCAATAAATGGAATCAATATCATGATCAAAAACGAGATCGATTTCACGTTTTTCTTAAACACATCGAGCGCGATCACCCAAAATTTACTCATTGTCTTTTCCCGCCTTTCTCTTAAAGATTTCTTCTAATGTCGGCGGTTGTTGGTTAAACATCGGGATATAGCCATCAGCTGTGGCCAAATCAAACAATGTGCGACCGACTTCAGGATGCGATAATGTAATGTCATAACTCCCATCTTCTTTACGAAGAACTTTTTCGACACCTTCAACTGCTAGGATGGTTTCTTTTGACAATGAAGATTCCAAGAAGACTTTCGTCCGCCCAAACGATTCACGGATCTCATGAACTTTTCCGTTGAGAACCGTTTGACCATCTCGTAGCATGATCAAATGATCGCAGATTTTCTCAACATTATCCATGTTATGACTAGAAAAAATGACACATGACCCTTTTTCTTTTAGTTCAATAATGCCATCTTTCAGCAACTCAGCATTGACAGGGTCCAATCCGCTAAATGGTTCATCCAAAATGACTAATTTAGGTTCATGAATCAATGTTGCAATCAATTGGACTTTTTGCTGATTCCCCTTCGATAATGATTTAACTTTATCTGTCTTTTTCCCTTTTACTTGGAATTTTTCCATCCATTCGTCGATCTTAGGTTCAATTTCTTCTTTCTTTTTTCCACGCAAGCGTGCAAAATAAATCAATTGATCTTGGATGGTTACTTTAGGGTAAAGTCCCCGTTCTTCTGGCAAATAACCAATCAAACTGTATTCCTTTTCTGTGATTTGATGGCCATTCCAGAGTACTTCTCCTTGTTCAGCCCGCAAGAAATCTAGAATCAATCGGAATGTCGTGGTTTTACCAGCACCATTTTGACCGATCAACCCCATGATCTCGCCATCGTTGATTTGAAAGGACAATTGATCCACTGCCCGATAGTCCCCAAATGTTTTCACTAAATTCTTTGCTTCTAACACAATTTCACCTTCCTTGTCTTTTAAGTTAGTATAAATAACCGGCTAAAAAGCCGATAATTCCTCCAATTAATGCGCCGACTCCCATAAAGAGCAGCGTATCCCGTAACACGTGTTGCCGCTTAGCTAGTTTCTCTGGTTCTTTGTAAAAAGAGGCGCGGTTCTTGTACAAGCGACGCATGAGAAATGACACCACACCGATGACAAGAGGCGCACAAATCAGCCCAACTGCAACACCATATGAGAAACCTAGTATCTCATTATAGGTAAGTACTAGCCAGCGAGCGAGGAGATAAATCAAAAGCAGAATAACCAAGCCAACACCTGTTATGCCAAAAGAACGTTTCATAAGATAGCGTGCCTCACTATCGATTCGTTCTTGATAACTTTGCTGATCACTAAAAATAGCTGGTGTCTCTAAAGGAGCCTGAAAATAGTAGTAACGTTTTTTGTAGGAACTAATATACTCCCATCCGCCGGCTTCATACATTGCCAAGTAATCGTCAACATCAGATTTATCTCCTTGAAAAAAATCGACAGCAAACTTCTTCTCTTGTGGTTGGCTTCGAATAAACTTCAAAAAACCGAACTGATTCATATGCACAAACTGCCAACCTTTTGCTGCTTGCTCTTGCAGCCGCATCATTTCTTTTTCTGGATAGTAGGCAACACCTAATGAATATAAGTATTTTGTCTTACGTTTGCTCATCTGCCAGTCCCCCCAACTCACCCATAATCTGTTCACCAATCTCAAAGAAATGTTTTCGTCGCTGAATGTCCTTTTCTAAAGCCGCTTTTCCTTTGGCTGTGATCTGATAGATTTTTTTACGATCTGTCGTCTCTTCTAAACTGATCATTTCATTTTTGGTCAATTTTTTCAATATAGTATACATTGTTGCCGGACCGATTTCATAGGTACCTTGGCTTAATTCATTGATTTGCTTCATGATCACATAGCCATGTTTTGGCTTTAATAAAGCCAACAAAATCAAGTAAGTTGAATCGGTCAATGGTTCATCCATGTGTTTTCCCCCATCCTAGGAAACTATATCACTTATTGATATATTATCGAATGATATAATAAGTGTCAATCTCTTTTTATAAGCAATTTTCTCCCGGATTTGGGTATTTTTCTGATTAATGGTAGTTATAAACTTATCTTGTCATACTAAAAACAACCAAAAAAGAGTGCTAGGATTTTAACGCATAAGTAGGCAACGACATTTGGCAGAAAAAACAAGGACAACTTGTCCAATTTGATTGCCAGTGCCCTATTTTTTTTACAGTAATACTACCAATAGATAACGCTCAAAAGGATCCTTTCTCTGTCAAACCTTTAGCGAATATCTCCTCGCTACAAATAGTACTATCGAGAAATAAGCTTATTTGATATAAAAAATGAGCTAGAGGAGTAGCAGCTATCTTAGAACAAAGATTAGCCATAAAATCATTAGAAAGCAATTTTACATTAAAAAACTACTCAAAAAAAGCAGCGATCTTAATCGATCGCTGCTTACTATAAAACTTTCTTACATGTGGCTTGCTACCATTTCTTTCAATTGATCTTTGGTGTGAACACCAACGGCTTTATCTACCACTTGACCATCTTTTTTTAACAATAGCGTAGGGATCGACATGATACCAAATGAAGCTGGCGTTTCAGGATTTTCATCCACATCCATTTTAACGATTTTCAACTCGTCTTCTTCATATTCATTTGCTAATTGTTCCAAGATTGGTGCTTGCATCCGACATGGACCACACCATGTTGCCCAAAAATCAATAAGGACTAAGCCTTTATCGGTTTCTTCTGAAAAAGTTTTATCTGTAATTTCTTTTGACATATTGTTCGCCTCCATTTGATTGCTAAAAAAAGTATAGCATGTTCACGTGCTTTTTTGAAATCCTCTGCTTACAAAAGGTAAGAAGCCTTAACGATTATTTAAATTTTACGATGGTCGCCCCATTGCCTCCTTGATTTGCCGGAGCAAACTCAAAGCTTTTGACACTACGATGAATTTTCAAATATTCCGTAATTCCTTGCCGTAATGCCCCCGTCCCTTTTCCGTGAACGATCGTCACTTGTGGGTAACCAGCAAGAATCGCCGCATCGAGATACTGATCGACTTCATTCAATGCCTCTTCATAGCGTTTGCCACGAAGATCCAGCTGATTAGGAACATGCGAAGACTCCGCTGAACGGACGGTATGAACGACGCGCTGCACAGGTTCTTTGACAGGTGCTGCCGGCTGCAGATCTGATTCAGGCAGCGTCATTTTTAAGATTCCCAATTGCACTTGCCATTGCGATTCTCCCATCTTTTTGATCAAAGTTCCTCGCTGACCATAGGAAGTAACTAACACTTCATCGCCGACTTTCAATGTTTTCGCAGCTTTGGCTTTTTGCAAGACCTTGTTCTTTTGCAAATGTTCTTCTTGATGAAGATCAGACAATTTTGTGCGGGCTGCGATCAACTCATGTTCTTTGACATGACTCTGTCCGCTGCTCAATTGCATGTTGCGGATATCCGAAATGATTTTTTCCGATTCCTCTTTCGCTTCTTCAACGATTTGATTTGCTTTCTTGCGGGCTTTTGCTAGTTCTGCTTCGCGTTCTTCAAAGAAAAAGCTATATGCTTGTTTCAGTTCTTTTTGCAGCCGTTCTGCTTCTTCTACATAATGCCGCATTTCCAAATACTCTGTTTCGGTCATCTTGCGCCGGTTTTCTAAGTCGGCGATCATCTCATTCAAGTCCTGACTTTCGCCATCCATGATTTGCTTGGCTTGCTCAATGATCTGAGTGTCCAAGCCCAGACGTTTGGAGATTTCAAAAGCATTACTGCGACCAGGCACACCGATCAGCAAACGATATGTTGGGCTTAGGGTATCGACATCAAACTCCATTGAAGCATTGATGGTATTGGCACGATTGTAACCGTACACTTTCAATTCCGGATAATGAGTCGTCGCCATCACATAGGCAGAGCGTGCACCAAGTTCATCAAGAATAGCAATCGCTAACGCCGCGCCTTCTTGCGGATCAGTCCCAGCTCCCAGTTCATCGAATAAGACCAAACTTGTATGGTCCACTTTTTTGAGAACATCGACGATCGTCGTCATGTGAGAAGAGAAGGTAGATAAACTTTGTTCGATGGATTGCTCATCCCCAATATCAGCAAATATTTCTTGGAAAATGCCCATTTGACTCTCTTCATCGACTAAAATCGGCAATCCAGATTGCCCCATGATTTGAAGTAGTCCCAGTGTCTTCAGGGTGATTGTTTTCCCACCAGTATTCGGACCGGTAATTACCACCGCTTGATAGTCTTCACCAATAGCAATATCATTCGGTACGACTTTTTCTTGATCAATCAGCGGATGACGTGCTTGTTTGAACACCACGTGATTATCTGTATTAATTGCCGGTACGATTGCATGTAGCTCTTTTCCAAAACGAGCTTTTGCATTCATGAAATCCATCATTCCGATCACATAGGCGTTGTGCAGAATTTCGCGTTGATAAGGAGCTAGCTCTGCAGAAAGTTCCGCTAAGATTCGTTCAATCTCCGTACGCTCAGCGATTTGATGTTGGCGCAGTCGATTATTCTGATCCACCACTTGTTTTGGTTCAATAAATAATGTCTGCCCAGAAGAACTCTGATCATGCACAACCCCGCCAAACACACCACGATATTCTTGCTTCACCGGAATCACGTAACGCTCATTTCGCATCGTGACAATGGTATCGCTCAAATACTTGGCATTTCCGCCACGTACGAGACTATCTAACGTTTCTCTGATCGTTCGTTCAGAACGACGAATATTTTGTCGAATGACACGTAGCTCTGGAGATGCTTCGTCAGTCAACCGACCGTCTTCATCCACTGCTTCTTTCAGGCGACGGCTAAGCGTGGGCAGCGTTACTAACTGCTTTTCCCATTCATACAGTCGCTCGAACTCGATTTCGCTGTCAGATAGATCTTCAAAGAAACGCTTCAATTCATTGGCTGTCACCAACACTCGACCTACTTGCGCTAATTCTAAACCATTCAGGTCCGCTCCGATTTCGATTCGTTTCATTTGCGGACGAATATTTTCAATTTTTGGTACAGGAATACCGCCCCGCAAGCGCTGCACTTTTAACGCATCTTCTGTTTCAGCCAGCCAAGTGGAAATTTGCTGGGCATCTGCTGATGGCGCTAATTGAGCTAATTCTTCTTTCCCTTGGGCGGTCACTAGATACTGCCCCACCAATTGTTTTACTTGATCGAAAGCTAAAACATCAAGAATTTTTTTATTCATAGTCTCACCTACTTTTTCATTTTTTTACTTAAGAAAAAAAGCAGCATGGTTCTAATGACCAGCTGCCTTATACTAACCAATCACATTAGTGATCCACAAACGGTAAAAGTAATCAGAAATGATTGGCGAACTTTCAACGATAAAGTGTGCCGTGCTGCTCTTATCAAACAAATTTTGGATAGTCGCTAAAGGAATCATCGAGAGGATCATAAAAAAGAAATAGATATTCAGGTAAACTAATAGCGTATTCAAGATCCCTGCTACGACCCAATCATAGCCTTTCAAAAAACGCAGACGTTTGAAACGCAGTCCATTTGCAAAAATGCAAATCAATTTTGTCACTAACCAGCCAGCAAAAAGGATCATAATAAAAGCGACAGCTGCATAGTACGCTTTATCTAGGTCTAGAGCAAGATCTAGGTTATAAAAGACCAACTTTGAGTCTGCGGTCACAGACATATAAGGAACATATAATTCAATTTTTTTTGCCAAAGCTTGGTAATTTGCCACTGCAACTAAAAAAGAAAAAAGGTATCCCAAAACAGAGACTAGCTGCAATGAAGTCCCTCGCCGCGCACCACCATAAAATGCCGCTAACAAAAGAACCAGAACCAAAAATCCTATCATTTCAGAGTCCTTTCCGCGCCTACTTAACCATGAGCTGCTTTTTCTTGGATTTTGCGCTTACGTTGTTCATTTAGTATTTGTTGAGCCTCCACATGATTATGGATCTCCACATCTCCGCGACCTGTCTCATCCAACACTTGTCGCGCTTCAGACTCAATCGCTTCGATTCGCTTGATCCGATTCTCTAGTTCGGTCGCCTTAATCGCTTGACTGCGTAACTCTTCTACCTTATTTTGCAAACTTAATACTTGCTCTTGTTTTTTCAACTGATCAGAAATCGCATTGATTGCTAATAGAATTGCTGCTTGCTCTTTATCGACTTGAGAAGACAGCCCCATGATTTCTGTCAATTGGTCATTGACTAATTTCGTTACCATATCCATATGTTGTTTACTTTCACGCCCAATAATCGTGTAGCTTTGATTGGCGATTACTGCTTTATAACGTTTCTTTTGCTCCGTCATAGGAAAGATTCCTCCCATTGCTGTTCTGTACTATTTTATCACTTTCTGCACGCGTATCGCAAACTCCTACCTATTATACGTGATTTCTAGTGTAATTTCCATGCCAATCGTTTTTTTAGAAAGAGGCTTCGTAAAATTTTTACCTATGGTAGAATCTAAGAAGATGTTCTATTCAAATAACCAGTATGTATATTGGAGGAAGACAATGAGTAATATCGTCATTAAAGTATCTCAAAAAACTATCGCAGAAATGATGAACTTCTATCAGCAAGCGCTATTGAATAAAAAAGTTCCTTATACCGTGTTTGTTGCCAAAAAAGAGCAAACGACCATCACCGCTTATACTTCTGGTAAAGTGATGTTTCAAGGCAGTAGCGCAGAAGCTGAAGCAGCTCGTTGGAGCAATTCTGCCGACTTGTCCAAAACAGCAAATGCGAACAACAAGGCTCCTTCATCCTCCTTGCCTGCTGACTTTTCACAGTGGAGTGTCGTTGGTAGTGATGAAGTTGGCAATGGCAGTTATTTTGGTCCTTTAGTCGTTTGCGCTGTCTATGCCAGTAAAGATCAGTTACCCGTATTGAAAGCATTAGGTGTCAAAGACTCCAAAATGTTGACTGATCCACAAATTCGGGCAATGGCCCCTAAAATAAAAAAACTTGTGCCTTATCAATTACTGACAGTTGAACCAACTAAATACAATGAGATCCAACCTAAATACAACACCGTTCGAATGAAAGTTGCGCTACACAATCAAGCCATTCGGCTACTGTTGCAAAAAATCGCACCAGAAACACCGGATGCCATCTTGATTGATCAATTCACTAGCGAAAAAAATTACCGTACCTATCTAAAATCAGAAAAAAACCAAATCACAGAAAAATTGTTTTTTGCAACAAAAGGAGAGCAATATCATTTAGCAGTGGCTGCGGCCTCCATTCTATGCCGCACTGTTTTTCTGGAGGAACTAGAGAAGGCCTCACAAGAAGTTGGACTACAGCTTCCTTCAGGTGCCGGCAGCAAATCCGATCAGGTCGCTGCTCAGCTTTTGCAAAAAGGTGGAATGCCTTTATTAGCGAAGTATACCAAACTGCATTTCGCCAATACTGAAAAAGCACAAAAAATTGCTGGCTACTATCAGTAGAAAATCAGTAGACAGTAAAAAAAACGAAAGTCTCACACCTGAACTCGGCCACCGAGTCTAGATGCGAAACTTTCGTTTTTTGTTTATTTATCTGATCCTTTCATGCTTCCTTGACTTACTTCGTCCAAGCTGCCACTTCTTCTGGGTGATTGGTTACCCAATCTTTTGCAGCATCTTCAGCAGAAGTTCCATCGTTGATTGCCAGCATGACTTCTTCCATATCTTCTTGTGTCCAATTGAATTTATCCAGTACTTCATAAACTTCTGGCAGATCATCAGCTAATCCTTGGCGTACCATCGTATTGATACTCTCCGCTTCTCCCATCGTTCCTTCGGGATCATCTAGATATTTCAAATCATATTTTGCAAACATCCAGTGAGGCGACCAGCCAGTGATCACAATGTCTTCTTTATTCTTGATGGCTTGTCCTAACGCCACAGTCATTGCCCCGGAAGAAGATGTCGCCACATTCCAATCAGAAAGATTATCATATGTTGCAACTGTCTTTTCAGCAGCAGCGACCACACCTGCACCTGGTTCAATTCCCGTGATCGTTTTTCCTGCCTCATCCGATAGATCTGCGATAGAGTCAACTGCCATGTAGCTAGGAACTGCAATTCCCAGTTTAGCTCCCTCTAAGTTTGGTCCTAGATTTTCTACTTGGTCTTTGTATTGTTCATATTGAGCTTGGTGAGTCGAAGGCAACCAGGCAGCTACCATCCCGTCAACTTCGCCTTTAGCCACAGATTCCCACATGATCGCATTGTCTAATGGTGTCGTCTTGACTTCATAGCCCATTTCCTTTAGCACTTCAGCTACCACATGAGTGGAAGCCACTTCTGTATCCCATTCGACATATGCTAAGTTGACTGTTCCTTTATTGTCTGAAACACGACCAAAAGCTACAGAAGCACCAATCAGCGCAACAACAGCTGCAGCAGCGATCCCGCCAAAGAGACGTTTTTGCTTGCGGCTTTTCGCGGACACGGCTTTTTTCTTATGAGCGGGTTTATTCAAGTTTTGGGTAAACCGATCCATAATGATCGCTAAGATCACTAATGAAACCCCACTAACAAATCCATTTCCGACTTGTGCCCGCTGCAGTGCAGATAGGACACCTCGTCCAAGACCAGGGGCACCAATCATCGAAGCAATCACTACCATTGAAAGAGCAAGCATCGTGGTTTGATTGACACCTGCTAAAATCGTGCTTTTCGCTAATGGCAATTCTAACTTGACCAATTTCTGCCAGCCAGTTCCCCCAAAGGAATCCGAAGCTTCGACTAATTCACGAGAAATTTGACGGATTCCTAAATTAGTCATCCGTACAGTCGGCGGCAATGCAAAGATCACTGAGGCAAAAACCCCTGGTACCATGCCGATCCCAAAGAAAGCGACTGCTGGGATCAGATAGACGAAGCCAGGCATCGTTTGCATGAAATCTAAGATTGGCGTAACGATGCTTTGCGCCTTTTCGCTTTTTGCCATTAAGATTCCGAGGGGAATACCGATAATGATCGATACCAGACTAGAGAGCAGAACCAATGTGACAGTATTCATCAAATCAGTCCACAACCCTTGATTGTAGATAAACAGTAGCCCGACAAATGTAAATGCCGTCAGCCCCCATTTTTTACTTGAAACAAAAAATGCAGCGATTGTCAGTATCAGGATCATGACTAGTGGTGGCACAAAAAGCAAAGTATTGGTCATTCCATCCATCACGAACTGACCAAAAGACTGCAATGCGGAAAAGAGCCCACTAAAAGTTCCTGTTAGCCAATCTGTAAAGGACTCTACCCAATCAGCAACTGGAATCGTTTGTTGAAGAAAATTACCCATTGACGACCACTCCTTCCTCTGTCACTGATGAATCCGTTTCTGCCAGTGCTTCGATCACACTGCCGCGAATAACCACACCGATCAGACGATCATTTTCAACCACCGCTAACGGTGTCGGGGAATCATAAATTAAATTGAAAATATCCGTCACTAGCATATCTTTGTCGATTTTTTGTACATTTTTATCGATGACTTCTTTTAGGGTCAAATTGTTTTTGCGTGCTTCGCGAGCCGACTCAGCTGTCAAACTACCTTTTAGATGACGTTTTTTGTCTACCGCCAGCAACATACTAACTTCCTCTTTACGCATTCGATTTAGCGCAACACTTGGCCCATCGATTTCGATATTTGTCGTTAATGCTGGTACCATGATGTTTTGAGCCGTCAAAACTTTCGAGCGATCGACATCTTCGACGAAATCTCTCACATATTGGTTCGCAGGATTGGTCAAAATCTCTTCTCCTGTCCCAATTTGCATGATTTGTCCATCTTTCATCAAAGCGATGCGATCACCAATTCGCAAAGCTTCATTCAAATCATGAGTGATAAAAATAATCGTCTTTTGGACATTGGCTTGTAATTCTAACAACTCATCTTGCATTTCGCGACGAATCAACGGATCTAACGCTGAGAATGCTTCGTCCATCAATAAGATCTCTGGGTCATTTGCTAATGCTCGCGCCAGACCAACCCGTTGTTGCATCCCACCAGACAGTTGATCAGGATATTGATCCTTGAAAGATAATAGCCCAGAATTAGCTAAAGCTTTTTCGGCTTTGGCTACTCGCTCTTCTTTGGGAACCCCTCGCACCTCTAAGCCATATTCTGTATTCTCAAGAATCGTTCGGTGAGGGAACAAACCAAAGCTTTGGAAAACCATGTTGATCTTATGGCGTCGGACTTCACGTAATTCTTCTTTACTCATCTTCGCAATGTCTTCCCCATCAATATAAATGTCCCCACCGGAAGGCTCGATCAACCGATTCAATAAACGGATCAAGGTTGACTTCCCACTACCAGAAAGTCCCATAATCACAAAGATTTCTCCTTCATTGACTTCAAAATTTACATCATAGACACCAACTGTGGCCCCAGTTTTTTCTAGAATTTCATTCTTGCTGCGTTGTTCTTGGATCATGGCAAACGCTTGTTGCTTCTTCTTGCCAAAGATTTTCGTTAAATGTGCAACTTTAACTTTACTCACTTATACTGACTCCTTTTTCTGAAAAATTTCACGAAAGTGACCATACTATACTAACAGCATGTGGTCACTTTGTCAAAAAAAGATTCCATCTCTTCTTAGAAATGGAATCTTTTGCTCTTCAATTAGCGGAGTCTTGTGGATAAAAAAAGTTCGTCATACGTTGCAGTGCCAACTCATTTCCGACAAAATAAATCGTATTGCCGGCACTAAACTTGGCGTAAGGGCCTGGTGAGAGCAATAACTCCTGTTCCGTTTGGATTGCCACGATGGTTGCTCCCGTTACTTGCCAAATATTCAGCTCGTGGACACTTTTTTCTAAGTGCTGGGCATCTTCTTTCAACAACAATTCAAATGGCAGAAAAGGGCTCATATTATGCACTTTTTTCGTTTGCCGAACCAAAACATTCAATAGTTCCGAAAAATTATCCAGCTCTTGTTGCTGCCGTTCAACGCTTTCTAAAATGTCTTTACGAATCTCTTGGATCGATTGAACATCTTTGTACTGATCCAAAAAAGATTGCGCCTTTTCTTTTGAGGCAATATACGCGCCGCTCCCATGACGGACATCCATGATCCCCAAATCGACCAAGACATTGATTGCTTTACGGGCTGTTTCTGGCGACACATTGAAGTTACTGGCTAATGTCGAACGGGCATGAACCTTTTGTCCAACTTCGTAGCGATTTTCCACGATTCTTTCCGCGATCTCCACAGCGATCTGCTGGTATCGAGGAAGCGAAACATGTTTTTTATTTTGTATCTTTTTGGCCATCGGGATCTTCCTTTGCTTTTTTTTCATGATAGCAATAAAAAGACATACTGACAACTATCGTCCTGCTGATGTTCGCAATAGAATCTTTTGTTCTAACTCTCCTCGGTTGCCCTTGTGCCAATCAAATCATACCAATCGGAGTATCGCTAATCAAACTTGATTGTCTCAAAATAGCCCTACCCGGCTTGTAAGTCAGTTGATTTAAGACGTTATGTGAAAAAAATCCCAAAGTAACTATTCTTAAAAAAAAACGCTATGTTAAAATGAACCATAGTTTGAGAAAGGTGACTTTATTAACCATCGAAGTTAACAAAACACCGTCATCAATTTAAAGGAGTGTGTTATTTTGTCTATTTTAGCGTATCAACCATTGAATCTTTATACCAATTACCGCGATGCGGCGGCGGCTTATCCAGACGTCCCAATCATTCATGATGAAATCTTGCCAGCTTTTCCTGAATTGGGTTACCGCAGCACATATCATTCAAGTCATGAAATGATCTTAAAGCGGGCGTACCAACTTGCCCACCTTGGTGTCCAAGCCGGAGATAAAATCATTATCTATAAATCATCAAAATTTGATACGTATCTTTTAGCTACAGCTGCTGCTTATTTAGGCGCTGTCCCAGCAATGATTTCTTATCATTTTCCAGCTTCAACGATCGAAGTCTTTGTTGACCGCTTAGAAGATCCTTATATCCTTTTTGATGAAGAGACAGAAAACCGAGTGGCAGCTGTCAAAAACAGCAGCTCGAACAAGCAGATTGCTGTCCGCAATCTATTATTGCAACCAGCTGAACCTGTTGGTCAAACCGAATTGCCTCACGATCAAATTTCTTATATGACCCACACCTCAGGCACAACAGGAATACCAAAATTGATTTGTCATTCGGCCAATTCTATGGGGTGGCGGACAAAGTGGCAGCGAACTGTCTTCACAAAAATCGCAGAAACAAAATTAGTGGCGTTCCATATTTCACCGGTTCATTCTCGCTTCAATATTGGGATCTCTTCTTTGATGTCTATGGGCTTTCCAATGATGCCTCTTGCTAGTGCGAATGGTCCTCACGTCGTTCGGATGTTGAAAGAGAATCCACCGATTGCCTTAGAGACACACCCAAATAACTTCGTGCAATGGCGATTCGTTGCAGAAGAACATCCTGAAGCTTTTGCTGGAATACGTTATTATCACTCCACATTCGATGCCATCAATAATCAAACAATGGCAGCTTTCTTACAAACTTCTGCTAATCAAGATGCCATCTTCTTGCAAGTATACGGCCAAAGCGAGTGCGGACCAATGATTCTAAAAGCACATACGCTAGAAAGTATCCAATCAAATGATGCTCGCGATATGGGGATTGGTTTAGGCGATTTGACCAAAGCACGAATCGCAGATGCTGACGGCAATGAATTGCCTGCAAATACAGACGGACATATCCACTTCCTATCCAAAGGACGGGCATTGACTTATTATAAAGAAGATCAGCGTTTTACTGAGAATGTTTATGGAGATTGGTGGGATAGCGGCGATTATGGCAGCATGAATGAAGAAGGCCATTTATTCTTGAAAGACCGCCAAGTGGATCTGATTGAGTCCATCGATAGTAATTTAGCTTTAGAAGATCTGCTTTTAGATACATTGGATTTTCTAGCTGAAGTGGTCATCGTTCGTGACAAAGAAAATTCACCGCAACCGATCATTGCCTTAGCACCAAACCGTGAAATGGATTGGACAGCTTGGTGGCAAGCAGTAGAAGATCTTCCTCGTTTGAATCAGCCAATTCTCTGGGACTTTGAAAAGATCCCTCGTACAGCAACAATGAAAGTTCGCCGTTTGCAAATTGAGAAAGAATTTAAAGAACAGGCTTAGCAACAGGCGCTTGCACGCCCTTTTATCCAAATAGCAGCAAAAAGCACCTTCTCGCTTTTAAAGAGGGTGCTTTTTGCTGCTTGATAATTGATCTGCTGATCAAAAACTATTTCTAAAGTTCAACCTAACAAACGAGTGCGGGAAACACAATAGGCAGCTATTTTCTCTTCATCTAGTGTGAAGCCCGCTCCCACACCAACAGGCACCTGAAGACAGCCATTTTTGATCTTCGCAGGTTCAGTGACGATATCATCGTAAAAATAACGATCAGAAGCAGATAGATCACCAGGGAAGTGGAAGGGAGCTTGGCTGGCAAACTGCAGATTCAACGCTCGTCCCACCCCTGATTCGAACATTCCACCTAGCCAGACATCCAATCCATAATGTTGGCAGGCTGAAACAATTCGCATCGCTTCGGTGATTCCTCCCACTCGCGGAATTTTTAGATTGATTGCTCGGCAACTATCTAATGAGGCCACAACAGCGACATCTTCTGCAGTACGTATATCTTCATCTAAACATAGCGGCGTCTTTAACTGCTTCTGCAGACGGCGATGCCCTACTAGATCCCGGATTTTCAACGGTTGCTCGATCATTGCCAGCCCCAATTCATCTAATGCGAGAATCTTTTCCGGCTGATCTTCATAAGCGCCGTTCGCATCAGCCATCAGCAATAGCTCGGGAAAGGTTTCCCGAACGGCCGCCAATGGCTCTAAGTCGACTCCCGGCTTGATTTTGATTTTTACTCGCTGATATCCTTGCGCGACATAATCAGCGACTTGTGCGACTAGCTGTTCTGTGGATGCTTGAATCCCCACACTGACCCCTACAGCAAGCTTGTCTCTTGTTGTAGGATAAAAAGAGGTCAGACTGCAATGTTTTTGGCGGCCATATAAATCCCAAATCGCCGTTTCAACTGCTGATTTGGCCATAAAATTTCCTTGAACTGTTTGAAATAACGTCCAAACATCTCGCGGATGATCGATGTTTCCTGTCAGCAATGGGAATAAGAACTTGCTAATGGCTTCTCGAGCTGAAGCCAACGTTTCTTCAATATA
This sequence comes from Enterococcus gallinarum NBRC 100675, assembly GCF_001544275.1. Classification (GTDB taxonomy): domain Bacteria; phylum Bacillota; class Bacilli; order Lactobacillales; family Enterococcaceae; genus Enterococcus_D; species Enterococcus_D gallinarum. The sequence goes on from NZ_BCQE01000005.1 coordinate 100,612, forward strand.
ATCTGGTTGCTGAAAAGCCACCAATTCTCCAACACCCACGGTTCCGTCTTGGTCGGTCAGTACAAGCAGGTCAAATGCTTTTTCCGTCAAGCGACCATAACTCGTCTCAAAAGGCTGCCTCAATGGGAGTCGACAAGCAATCCGTTCTGCTTTGACGATTTTCATACGCGCGCTCCTTTTCCAATATCAGTGTGCGGTCAACCAAGCATGCACTTCATTTGCCACTACATCTGGACGTTCCAAATGCACGCAATGACCGGCTTTTGACACCGAGATGATATTCAACGCTGGTTGTTGCTGCTGCATTTTTTTTGCGATCAGGAAAAATTTTTCATCCCATTCTCCAGTGAGAACCAGAAATGGGCACTGAATGTCTGCCAAATTTTGCCAGAAGCTAGGTTGTGTTCCTGTTCCGCTATAGTACAAACTCATCGCCAAACCAAACGCCTGTTGGCTCAAACGTGTCGCTCGTACTTGCTGCTGTATTTCCTTTGGTAATCGTTTTTGACTAGCAAACAATGGCAGTTCTTGCCAATAATCAACAAAGTCAACCAGCGGTTGCTGAATCAATCGTACCGCCAAACGTTGATCATTGCGTCGGCGAAGACTGCGGGCAGATTCTGATTCCAGTCCCGGAGAGCCGCTCTCCATGATCAAGCCAGCGATCTTGTCTGGGAAAGCAACCGTCCATGCCAATGCCGTACGAGCACCCATTGAATAGCCATAAAGATAATAACGGTCAACCGTTAAACGATCCACCAATTCTGCCAGATCCGTTACCATCTGAATCATCTCATAGCGTAACGGATGCACATGACTGGCGGAACCACCATGACCCAACAAATCGATTGCTAAGACATTGAAGGACGTTTCTTGAGCAAACACTGGGCGAAAAGAATCTGAAGTGCCAGTAAATCCGTGCAGAACTACGAGGGTCGGCAGATCAGCCAGATAAGGTCGATACCATTGATACGAATAGTTCACACCGTTAACGTTTATTTTCATTGGAGATCCTTTCCTGAAACTCCTGTTGCAACGCTTGCCAAGCGATCACAGGATCTTTTTGCAGGCCTGCTACTTCAATGATCTGAAAACAAGGCGTCGTTAATGATTGCTCGATTTGGGAGGCAAAATCAGTCAAAGTTGCTGGAGCGTGCCATTTCGCGCCATAAAGTTTTGCAGCTTGCTGAAAGTCAAGATCCAACGGGGTGCCAAATAGCGGCACAAAGTCACTTTCTGACAAGGTATTTTGCGATAAGAAGGAAAAAATCCCCCCACCGTTATTATTCAGTAAAATGATCGTGACTGGCAGCTGATACTGTTTGAGCAATTGCAGCCCATTCATATCATGAAAGAAAGCTAGATCGCCAATCAATAAATAGGTCGGTTTTTGGCTGGCAGCTGCGATCCCAGCAACGGTCGAAATCAACCCATCGATACCATTCACACCGCGATTGCCAAATACTTGGTAAGCACTACCTGTAACCGTTCCGTATCGATCAACAAAGCGGATCGCATTACTATTTGCTAAGAGCAATTGGGCATCATGTCCCAATGTTTGTTGCAAGATCCGTACAGCAGCAGTTTCATTCCACTCCGTTAAAGAATGAGTCGTTGCCAATGCTTCCTCAGCGACGGCTTGCAGCTTTTGCCATGGCTGAAACCATTCTGGTTGTGGTCTGCTAGGCAACTTGCTTACTTGCTCCACAAAATCCTCTATCGTAAGCTGTAGCAAAAAGGCTGAGCGATGCAATTGATCTTGCCACTGTCCAGATTCATCCACAAAAAGCCAGTCGATGCCTTCCGGCAGACCGCTTAACCAAAGCAAGACATTTTTGGTCATTGGCAAGCGACCAAAACGAAGAACGACTTCGGGAATAAAGTCCGCATCTAGTTGTGGAAAAATCAAATCAGCCTGTGGGAGAAAATAAGCCGACGTTTCCCCGCAAGTAGCCAAATTTGTCAGTGGATCCCCCACTAGCGGCCAGCCAAGATGATTGGCAAGCGCATGTAGTGTTTCTGCTTCAGAAGGTGTCAAACTTTCGCCCACCACTAGGAGCCCTTTTTTCATAAACAATGGTGCCAGTTCTGTCAAAACAGCTGCAGGTAGTGATTGCTGTGTAGGGAGGTAAGCGATATTTTGTTGGATCGAACAAATCCGCGTGAAATCAGGCAGTAATGGTTCCCGCAAAGGAAAATTCAGGTGCACGGGACCACTTGGCTGCTTTAATGCTTCGATCGTTGTCGTGGCAGCCTGCCAAAAGCTGTACTTCAGCATGTTGGGAGTATTCTCCGGCACAGTCATTTCTACCATTTTTTTTACATGAGAAGCATACAGACTTTGCTGATCCATGGCTTGCGGTGCACCAACACCACGTAGTTCCGGTGGCCGATCAGCAGTTAAGACGATCAATGGCAAATTTGTGGCTTCCGCCTCACAAATTGCTGGATAGTAATTGGCTGCAGCAGTACCTGATGTACATAGTAAAAGTGTCGGCTGCAAATCGACTTTGGTCATTCCCAACGCAAAAAAGGCTGCTGAACGTTCATCGACATCGATCCAACAAGTGATTTCTGGATCCCGATGCAAAAGCAATGCCAACGGTGTCGACCGCGATCCGGGACTGATCACCGCTCGCTTTATTCCAGCGGCTTTAAACCCATGGATCGCTGCCAACAAGTAGTCAGTCATGACTTGCTGATTCATTCTCTATCACTCCTCTTAGCATAGGTTGGAATTTCAAGGCTGTCTCTTGGCGTTCTTCTTCTGCAACAGAATCGGCGACGATCCCGCATCCTGCGTAAAGGATGCCTTCTGTCCCATGAAAAACACCAGAACGAATCGCTACTGCAAATTCTCCGATATCTTCTTGGATCCCTAGCCACCCGATTGGTCCTCCATATAATCCCCGACGCGCAGGTTCGTGGCTACGAATCCATGCCAGCGCATCAGCTTTTGGCTCCCCACCTAGGGCTGGTGTCGGATGCAGCTTAGCCACTGCTTCTAAAAAAGAAACAGCGGGCTTCCGCTTGCCAGACAAAGGCACGAATAAGTGCTGAATGTCGCGATTCTTGATGATCGATCGAGCCTCTGAATGGAACCCTTCCGCCAATAAGGAAGACAACGCCTGCTCCAGGCGATTGACAACTACTTGATGCTCATGGGTATTTTTGGGATCAGTTAATAATGCATCAGCTATTTGCTGATCTTCTGCTGGTGTGCTGCCTCGAGGCGCAGACCCTGCAATGCTGACTGTCTCGAAATGACTGGCAGTCGCCTTTAACAAGCGCTCCGGTGTGGCACCAATAAACGAAACCTCGTCTTCAAAAGCAAAGAGATAGGTATTGGTTTGTTGCTCTGCAAGACGGGCCAACACCGCAAAGGAATCAATCTCCTGCTTGGTAGTGATTTTCATTCGCCGAGCTAAAACAACCTTCTCCAAAGGCGTTTTTGCAGAGCGTATCGCTGCGACTGTCTCATCGACCGCTTTTACCCATTGTGGTACGTCTAATTCTGTTTGCTGCAACAAACAAGCCCCTACAGGCTGTTGCGTTTGTTTTCCCCATTGCTCAACGAGTTGTTGTAAATCAGCAAACTGTGCGAACAGCGTTTCCACGTCATTCGTATCCTTCGCTTCGACGGTCAAGACCACACCATACACATCATTTATTTTTCTAAAAAGAATTTTCGGCAACACAAAAAGACCATTGCCGATTGTGCCCCATTCTGCTGCTCCTTGGTTTTGTTCATCAAAAGCAAAAGCACCTAATAATGTAGCAGACATTTGGTCCGTATTTGGTTGAAAATGCTGCTTTTTAAGGTTTCGACGCTGCCGCTCAAAATCAGTCAATGATGGGTTCGCGTAGCGTTTCACACTGCCGATACCCAAAAAACAGGTTGCTTGATCTGATGATCGCCAAAAATAACGTTCACCAATAAATTGACTGGCAGCAGCATATAACTGAACAAAATCACAAGGTGCAAGTGGGTAATAATGACTAAACACCTTTTTGCCAGCAGCTAATGCATGTTGATACTCATTCTTTGATTTGCTGTTCAATGTAGTTCACTCTTTCTTCTGTCAGCAATACACGCTTTACTATTTTCCCGCTAGCGGTACGCGGCATTTCTTTTACTTGATAATAGCGGCGGGGGTGTTTGTACCGAGCAAGCTGTGGAGTTAGATAGGCGATCAATTCTGGTAATGTAATCGGCTCTTTGAGTGTAAGATAAGCAACCGGCTCTTGTCCCCACACTCCACTTGGCTCACCCACCACTGCCGCTTCTTCAATTGCAGGGTGGCTAACTAATGCCTGTTCAACTTCAGCTGGATAAATATTTTCGCCACCGGAAATAATCAATTCACTCAAACGAGATACCACATATAAATACCCTTCAGAATCCAAATAGCCAAGATCACCGGTGGCAAACCAGCCATCCTGCGTCCACTGCTCCTCCCCGCGATCATTCAAATAGCACGTAACGATCGCAGGTCCTTGCAACTGGATTTCCCCCAGTTTTCCTTCTTTTTCGACAACAGATTCCTTCAAAGACTGCGACTGAATCCGCAAATTGACTTGTGCTAATGGTAATCCAGCAGAACCAATTTTTTCCTCGGCTTTATCTGGAGGCAAAGCAACGACTTGCGAACAAGTTTCAGTCATCCCATAGGATTGAATAACTGATAAGCACTTGTCTTGGCATTGCATCAAGACTGATCGGGCAATCGGACCACCACCTAAAAGAATATAGCGCAATGAAGGATAACCAGTGTCTCCAGTCAAAGGCAAAAGATCGGTCAGCATTTTGGTCACTAACGAGAGCAACGTTCCTTTACCAACAGCCAGGTCTGATGCGATTTGCTGCGCATCGAATCGATCATATAATCGAACACTGATCCCTAAAATCAAGGAACGCAACAAAATTGATAAACCGCTAATATGATACAACGGAACTACACAACACCAGCAGTCGTCAGCAATCACCGACAAGTTGATCTGCGTAGCTTGTGCACTGGCAAAATGGTTGCCAAATGTTTGAGGCACGCCTTTGGGATTACCCGTCGTGCCAGAAGTGTACATGATCGATGCAACTTGTGTTTTTTGGTAAATCGAAATCGGCGCAGAAAAAATTCGTTCTTGCAATTTGCCAAAAGGTAGGAGCTTGATTGTCGGCAAGGTAAGCGATCGATTTGTGACTACCCACTGACAAGCAGCATCATTTAATTGATAGTACAGCTCTTTTTCAGTCAATCGAGTGTTTAAGAACTGAATTTGTTTTCCTAATTCCCAAAGTGCCAAAATCGTGAAATACATCTCAGGAGAGTTATTGCTTAAAATCGCTACTCGCTCGATTGTTTGAGGAATCCGATGTTCATAATAGCAAGCATAAGCCGTGACTTCTTTTTGCAAGGCAGCAAACGACCAGCTTTTATCTTGCCAATAAAAAGCTGGTCGTTCTGGATGAAGTTGTGCTTGCCGTTGCAGCCAACTACCATTCATTAAGGGAATTTAGGGAATTGGTCGAAATTAGGCTGACGTTTTTCTTTAAACGCATCGCGGCCTTCTTTTGCTTCATCCATTGTGTAATACAATAAGGTCGCATCGCCAGCAAGTTGTTGGATTCCGGCTAGCCCATCTGTATCGGCATTCATTGAGGCTTTGATCATGCGCAAAGCCAATGGGCTTTTTTGCAGCATCGTTTCTGCCCATTCCATCGTCACATCTTCCACTTGATCAAGAGGAACGACTGTATTGATCCAGTTCATTGCTAAAGCTTCTTCTGCTGTATACTGTTTCGTCATAAACCAAACTTCTTTGGCTTTCTTGTGGCCAATCGTTCGAGCAAGATAGCCTGAACCGTAACCACCATCGAAACTGCCGACATTCGGTCCTGTTTGACCAAATTTCGCATTATCTGCCGCGATCGTTAGATCACAAACCAGCTGCAGCACGTTTCCGCCGCCAATAGACCAACCTTTGACCATAGCGATCACCGGTTTTGGTAATGTCCGGATCAAACGTTGCAAGTCCAGCACATTGAGACGAGGAACTTGATCTTCACCAACATAGCCGCCATGTCCGCGAACTTTTTGGTCACCGCCAGAACAAAAAGCTTTGTCGCCAGCCCCTGTTAGAATGATCACACCAATGCCAGGTTCATCGCGACTGATTGAAAAAGCATCGATCATTTCAAACACCGTTTTCGGTGTAAAGGCGTTGTGGACTTCTGGACGATTGATCGTGATCTTCGCCACTTTGCCGTGCTGTTCAAATAAAATTTCATCGTATTCCTTTAAGGTTTTCCATTCTCTCATTACAGGTTCCTCCTTATGTCACATGTTTCCATTATACACATTTCTGAGCGAATTTCGTCAGAAATTGCTTTCTGTCAAACGTTTGTTATAATCAAATCATCAAATTCTCAGAAAACGAGGGACTCCATGAACTTACTTGACTATTTAGGCATCCAGATCGAAGAAACAACCGCTACTCAGGTTCGGTTATCTTTAGTGGTCACCGATCGGCATAAACAACCTTTTGGTATTCTGCACGGTGGTATCAATGCCGTCTTGATTGAAACAGCTTGTAGCCTAGGGGCAAATCAAGCCGTAGCTGAAGACCAGTTTGCCGCCGCGATTGATCTGCAAGTCAATCATTTAAAAGCGGTCAAACAAGGAACTGTTACTGTGGAAGCTGTCCCTGATCGAATCGGTGGAAAGATCCAAACTTGGCAAGCTACGATCAGACAATCCGACGGCACGAAAACGGCTGTCGGACGTTGTACATTAACTGCCGTCACCAAATAAAAAGAAGAAGTACTGCAACCAGTACTTCTTCTTTTTGATTGTCGAGCATTTCTTGATGAACTTTCTATTTCAACTTATTTCAAAACAATGGCGTCTCAATCGTCTCTACGATTTTGGCGCCAGACAGCTCCTCGTAATAACGGACACCATCTGATTCAAAGATACCGATTTTTGTAATATTCTCCATTGCTGTCCGTGCTGCTTCTGCCGTTATCTCTTCATCAAAAACTTTTGGCTGCAATGTGTGTTTTTTGCCCTCACTAGTCAAAAATAATGCATGAAGCTTTTTCATTGCTTTCTCTCCTTTCGTTATTTTACGTACTCATTCTGGATCGTTTCTACCACGCCAGCCAAAGACGCATTCTTAGAAAATCCTGCCATGGCTTCACCAAACGCTAACATCTTAGCCTCCTCTGGAGCATTCATGACTTGATTGACGGTCTGGCTGACAGTTTTTTCTGCATCTGGTGCTTGGATTCGAATCGTCAGCCTTGTGGTGGTTTTGGTCTTCATCGCTTCTTTTCCTCCTCTATTGAGTTTTGATTGCTTCGTAAGTGGCGCCCTTACATATCTATAAACGAATCAAATACGCAAAAGTAAAAAATAAAATTGGTTTGACTCGCTCTTTTTTTACAGAAAGTGCTGCTTTCGTTATAATGAGGCTAAGAAAGTGAGGCTCTTCTATGAAAAAAAACCGTTTAATCCAATTTTTAGGAGGAAAAACCAGCTATTATGTACTGGGATTGATCATTCTCTGTGCGATCGCTGCTTTTTTACTTAAACAAATCTCGTTTCTTTTTGATCCTTTTTTTGTCATTATTTCTACTCTTATTCCACCATTTTTATTCGGCCTGATCTTGTACTATTTGTTCAATCCGTTGGTTGATCGCTTAGAAACGAAAAAGATTCCCCGCATTGTTTCCATTGGCGGGATCTATCTTCTGATTCTTTTAGTGATCGTTTTGGCTGGGTTTCAGCTTTATCCAATCATCCAAAAACAAACAACCGATTTGATCAATCAATTCCCAGATTTGATTGCTGATTTCGAGCGAAATGCTGACTCATTCCTAGCGAATACGCCATTTGGTACTCAAATTGATCAAATCACGGATACTCTTCAAAAAGTTGCCAACAATATCATGGATTTCATTGGTGACTATTGGCAAACTGGTGCTGCAGGGCTTAGCAGTATCTTTTCGACGATCTCAACGTTGTTTATCGCATTGTTTACAGGACCGATCATTGCTTTTTTCTTACTAAGAAATCCAAACAAGTTTTATTATTCTCTCCTGTCAATCGTACCACCGCGATTTCGTAAAGATTTCAACACGATCGTAAAGATCGCTGACCTACAAGTTGGTGCCTTTCTGAAAGGACAGATTATTTCTTCCTTTATTTTAGGCGGAATTTATTGGGTGATTTTTTTGCTGATTGGTTTAGAATATGCAAGTATCTTGGCGATCGCTGCCGGGATTTTATGTATCATTCCATATATCGGTCCATTTATCGTCTTCTTCCCGGCCCTTTTCATCGCGGCACAAGATTCAACAGGAATGCTGATCAAATTCCTGATTGCTTGGTTCGCCGTACAACTGCTTCATGGTGACTTGGTCGTTCCTCGTGTAATGGGAGATCGTCTGCAGATCCATCCGATCACGATTCTCGTTGTTTTATTAGTTATGGGGGATTTGATGGGGATCGTAGGTGTCATTTTCGGAATACCGATCTACTGTCTCTTAAAAGTATTAGTGGTGTATGGATTCCGCAAATTCAAACAACGGTACAATACCTATTACGGCGACGAAGGCAAGTATTTTCACAGTGAATTCACCAGTGAAGACTATTTAAAAGATGAGCAGTAAAAGAGAGAGAATCGCTTAAGCGCGGTTCTCTCTCTTTTCATTATGTGTTTTCATTTAGTACACCAACGGCTAAATGGATCAAGCGGGTTCTTTGTTTGTTCCGGTTACCCGCCAGCGTAAGACGGTTTTTGCTTTTTCTGGTACTGTCTTTCGCGGATCTGACAGATAGATCTCCCGATGCTGATAATTGCCCATCGTGGGAACAATTGATAGACCGTGGGCTTCGCAATAGCCTTGCATTTTCGCAAACGTTTCTGTTTCTGTGTCAAAAGGACCGATGTGACAAGCTTGCACAGACCAGCCTTCTCGGTATTCTTCGAAACGAATTCGTTCCAAAAAACGATTTTCTTTTTTCTTCATGACTTGTGTCAACTGTTCGGCGGCTAAATCAGCAGTTACTTGTTCCGGTTGCCGAATCATGATTTTATAGATCAACTCTTCTTTAGCAATCGGTCCTTGTGGTTTTTCAGGTAAAGTCCATACGCCTTCTAACGGGTACACCGTATACTCAAAAGGCGTATTGCCGAAGGAGCCTTTTTTCAATCCCATGCGCAATCCATAGGCCATCATATAAAGTGCACTGACCTGCTCGGAAAATTCAGGACGGTTAGGATTTCCTTCGCCAGTCAACGTAATGAACTGATAAGCAGGCACTTCGATCAGCTGTGGTTCTTTTGGTAAATAGTAAGCTTTTTCTTGTTTTCGCCATTCATATTTCATTGTCCAAACTCCTTTTTTGTAAAGTGTACCACAATCAAAGAGATTGGTTCATAAATAATCCAACCAGCGAATTTTTTGGCTGCTTTTTTGACGATCAGCCTTTTTGACTTTCAAAGCGGGCAGCAAATCGTTTTTCTAAGCGATGTTGGAGCGCTTCGATCCCGATACACAACAACCAATAAATGATCGCCACTAACACGTACATCGACATATAATCAAACGTCCGGCCGCCAACAATTTTGGCTTTTTGAAAAATGTCCGGGATCGTGATCATTGCCGCTAACGAGGTTCCTTTCAATAGGTCCATCGCGACATTGCTCAATGCTGGGACCGATATGCGAAATGCCTGAGGCAGAATGATCAACCGCAATGTTTTAGAAAAACTCAATCCCAGAGCATACGCTGCATCCCATTGCCCGCGATCCACTCCGGCGATCGATCCTCGATAAATTTCTCCAATAAAGGCACTGCTAGTCAAACTAAAACAAATAATGGCAGCTGTCAATGCGGGTAATTGATACGGCAATCCGAAATAGAGCAAAAACAACAGCACCAATGCAGGTACTCCTCGCAGAAAGGAGATATAGCCTCGAACGATCCCTCTTACCCAAGGGTTTTGAAGCATCCCCAGAAAAGTCAGCAATAAACCTAATGCATTTCCTGCGAGAAAAGAAGCAATGGCAATCCCTAACGTATAGGATAACCCTGTCAGTAAAAAAGGAAGCGACTCCCACATCAGTGGAAGATCAAGAGTTGGGATATACATTACTTCTCAACCTTTTGGATCTCTTTGTCAGATGGTACAGATACATCTGTTTGGAAGTATTTTTCGGAAATTTCTTTTAACGTTCCGTCTGCTTTCATCTCTTTTAAAACACGATTGACTTCGTCATGCAATGCTTGGTTGTCTTTCGCAAAAAGAAAGCCTGTTTCGTTCGGATTGAAGTAGACATCTTCCAAGATTTTAACTGGAATATCTGGCAAAGCTGCCACCGACATTTTTTGCAGATAATAATCATTAAGAATCACATCGGTCCGTCCGTTTGCCACATCGGTCAGATACTGGTCATTCGTGGCGTTATCATAGGTCACAAGTTTCGCACCATATTCTTCGGCTAACTTCATGTAGCTTGTATTGGGTTCTCCCGCTGCTTTTTTGCCTGCTAAATCATCGAGAGAGGCAATGCCAGAATCATCGCTTTTTCGCACGATCATACTGTCAAATGAATACTTGATTGGTTCAGACAGACGAAACTTATCCCCACGGTCTCCGCTGAGACCGAAATCATTTGCGGCAAAGTCCGCTTCACCTCTAGTCAAGGACGCCACTTGTCCGTCTACGTTGTATTCTTTGAACTGGATCGAAACACCCATCCGCTTGGCTACTTCTTTTGCAACGTCTACGTCATAGCCAACTAATTGATTGTCATCATTGTAATAAGAGGAAGGAAATAACGTACCTGACGTAGCAACCGTCAATTCTTTTGACTCTTGAACACGACTTAAACTATTGTCCTCTTTAGCCTTACTTCCGCAAGCACCTAACAACATCACAAAGGCACCTAATACAACGATATTTTTCCACTTGTTTATTTTGTTTGTTTTCATCTTTATCCCCCTAGAAAATCATTCTTGAACCGTCATTCATCGACAGTTATTTTTTAGGCAAATGAAATTGCTCCCATCGTTCAAACAATTCACCCACTTGAAAAAGTAAATCTTCGCGGCCTTTTGATGCCATAAACTGAATTCCCAATGGCAAACCTTCCTCACTAACAGCTGTTGGAAGGCTGATTGCAGGTTGGCCCGTTAAATTGGCCAATTGCGTATAGGGCGTCAGTGCCAAACTTTTGTCGAACATCTGATAAATCAAGTCTCCGGCAGCGGCAGCTGTTCGTCTTTCTATTTCTTGCAGTTCGCGACGAATCGTATCACTTTGCAAATCTTCTTCAATCAATGGCGCCGTTTGTGCTGTTGCAGGGGTCAAAAATAACTCATAATCTGCAAACAAAGCTTCCATCGTTACTGCCAGCTGATCCCAATATTGCAATGCCTGAATATAATCGGCAGCCGCTAATTTTTTGCCATATTGGTACAGCCCCCAAGTCATCAGCTCCATATCTTTCTGTTCCACTGGTCGTTGCAGCATTGCCTCGATTTCAGCAAACATTGCCGCTGTCTCTCCACCATTCATGCGATAATAACTTGCCATCATCGTTTGACCGTCAACAGGATATCGGATTTCTGTAACCTGATGTCCTTGATCTTCCAAAAATGCGACAGCTTTTTTGACAGCTGAGACAGCAGTTTGTGAAACCGGACTCCCGACTGGAGACTCGGTTGTGTACGCAACTCTCAGTGTTCGATTCTGACTGGGTCCATGATGTTTCCATTCGATTCTAGGTGCCTGATAGGGAGCCGCCGGTTGAGACGTTCGTAATCCATAAAACAAACGTTCCGTATCTCTCATAGAAAGCGTCAATGCAAAATTGATCGAAGCACCTTGCCAACTACGCCATTCTTGCGGCCCCACTGGCATAGTTCCTCGCGTCGGTTTTAACCCAATTAGTCCGTTGAAAGAAGCTGGGATACGGATGGAACCGCCTCCATCACTAGCAGCAGCTAATGGAAATAGTCCAGCCGCTACGACGGCCGCCGCTCCACCGCTGGATCCCCCTGCCGAATAGGCGGACTGCCACGGATTGCGTGTTGGACCGTACAATACTGGATCGGTAATATTTTTGAAACCAAATTCCGGGGCATTGGTTTGTCCCAAAGGAATCAATCCCAGCTGTTCCAGCCCGTTGACAAATGCACTCGTCTGCTCTGCTTTTGCATTTGCAAACAATGCAGCCGCCGATGTGGCCGGCCATCCCGCTTTACTTTGACCTAATATTTTAAGTGGTATTGGCAGCCCGCCGAATAAAGCCGCTTTTGCTTGCGGATTTTGTTCATATTGTTTAATTGCTGCTTGTCGATCAAAAGAAACAAGCGCATTTAACGTTGGCTCAACTTGCTGAATTTTTTCTTCGATCCTAGCTGTCAATTCCGAAAAACTGATTTTCTTCTGCGTTAATTGCTCTGCCCAATAGGTCGCATCTTCCATAAACCCCCCGCCTTTCACCGTAACAATTATATATTCTGTACTAAAAACCAAAAAAGCTTTTAATTAACAACCAATATACCAAACAGAGTAAAAAAGTTCAATACAAATATAACAGAATAACACTCTGTATTATTAAAAAGAAGCGATTTGTTTGATAGCGGTTCCCTTATTTTTCGCTACTCTTGTGTACATCACACAGGGGATTTTTCTACAGCATGGAAATCGTTCCCAAAAAAACTGTGCCATCCGTCAGACATATGTAACCCCAAAGAAAAGAGAGGCCGTTTAATGGCCTCTCTGGTTCTTTCGGGTATCCTGTCTTTAAGTAACGGATGTCACAGCATTCAAGTGTGTTAAACTAAATGATTTTCTTCAAGGATTTCGCCAATATAGGTATCTTTCGTCTTCTTAACAAACCCTTCCACTAATTTGCGTTCGATAAATGGCAATTCCATCTCCGTCAATTTCTTCTTATCCGATAAATAGTAAATCGCATTGGCCAATGTACGCAGATCATAGGCGGAAGCAAAGACTTCTGGAACACCTCGTTCAATAGCTAATAATTGGTAGACAGCTTCCATCGCCGTTCGTACAGAATATTCAGTCGTAAAGACGGTATCACGTTGCGTTTCGGCAAAGTTGCCGATGAAGGCTAGGTTTCGTGAACCATTCGGTATCACAAGCGGACGATCGCCAGGTTCCCGCAACATGAAGTAAGAAGTGATGAAAGGCATATACACAGGGATCGCTGAACATGATTCATTAGAGATCCGTAGAATTTCATCTTCTGGAACACCTAAGTGATACAATAGTTCTTGAACGATTTCTTGTCCGGAACAGTGTTCAATCGGTTTTTTGATATAATTTCCTGGTGTATTAGACAATAGACCATAAACCCAAGTCACCGTTTGTTGATCGCCTTGCTCTTTGAAATGAGGTTGACGATGGGTCGCAAAACTCATCAGCCAATTTGAATCTTTGATGGTGACGATCCCACCGGTCACTACCCTCCCTGTCCGTAATTTCCGTTTTGTCAAACGAGAAATATAAGGTTCAATATCAAAGTTTTGCCATGTGACTGTCGCTGATACAAACCAACTTTCTGCTGGCAGATTGTCATAAAAGACTTCTGGGCGACCAAATTCAGGAGATTGAGCAGCCAAGTTCTTCCAAAGATTCCAACTGCCGCCTAATTCATGAGTAATAGGGGCAGGTGTATGATGATCCCCTTCAGTCGAACTCTCCGTGATTGAGCCATTTGTTACAAACACCAGATCATCTGCTGTCAAAGTGATTTCTTGGGCTTTGCCATTTCTCATCAGTGTGATACTTTGGGCGATTTTCTCTCCTTCAGTGATCTTCACGTCAATATTCATGACTTTGGTTTCATATTGGAAATCGACACCTTGTGCATCAAGGTAAGCTAATAATGGTTTAACTAACGATTCATATTGATTGTAACGAGTAAATTTCAAAGCCGTAAAATCGGGCAATCCATCGATATGGTGAATGAATCTTAAAACATATCTACGCATTTCGATGGCAGAATGCCATTTTTCAAAAGCAAACATCGTACACCAATAAAGCCAAAAGTTTGATTCAAAGAACTCGTCTCCAAAAACATCCTCGATCCGTTTGCCAACAAGCTGATCTTCTGAAGTCATAAATAGTTGGACCAACTCTTTTTGGGCTGCTGCTGATAAAGTGAATTCTCCGTCATCTGCTGCTCGTTGGCCACGATCATGAATGATCCGGCAATTGGATGAGTTTGGATCGTCATGATCCAACCAATAAAATTCATCTAAGACGGAGGCATCTTCTACCTCCAATGATGGAATCGAACGGAATAAATCCCATAAACATTCAAAATGATTTTCCATTTCACGGCCGCCTCGAGTGACAAAGCCATCATGAGGAATAAATTTGCCGTCGAGTGAGCCGCCTGAAAGAGACAGCTCCTCCAGCACATGGATTTTCTTTCCCTCCATGTGTCCGTCACGAATCAAAAAGACTGCTGCTGCTAATCCAGCTAATCCGCCACCAACAATATAGGCCTGTTTCTTTTCGACATCTTTCGGTTTTCTGCTTCTTGCAAAAGCTTCATAATTTCCGTTTGTATATCTCATATGATCCCCTCCTAATATTGGTACGAATCCATGGTAGCAGTATCTTCTATTTGTGACAAAAATAACAACCGCCATTTTTCACAGATTTAGACAAATAAAGTCGTTTGTCCAAAAGTGCAAAGAATAGAAGCACTTCGTTGCCTGGTTCTAATTAAAAAAAGACGGTCCCATAAACAGTCAACAAACAGACGGAACCACCGGATCTAAACAAAACCCAATAAATTCTAACGATCGCAACTGCTGCTATAGTACCTAGGCACTCTCACAGTTTCCAAGACGCGGCAGCCACTTTCTCTCATTTACAACGTCCGTTTATTTTCACTCATGGTACAGTTCTCTGTAGGGGAACCAACAATCGATTGCTTTTTTGCTCATTCATCTGATATAAGCCATCTATTTATGCCTGTTAAGCCAAACCCAATAGACTTCCAGCAATGATGCCTTAATTTATGTTCCCTGACTTTAGCGGTTTTGTTCGTTTCTACAAATCAGCTGCGCCCAATCTGCATGCGTTCAGAAGTATCGATTTTCAATAAACTACAAATCAGTGGTGCCAACTCTAATTGATTCATTTTTTCGATCCCACAGTCTGGCGGAAAAATATCTGAAAAAATATAGAGGGGGACTTCGCGATGAGCAGCCATGCTTCCGCCATGCAACCCATATTCATCCATCCCGTGGTCCGCAGTAACAATCACTTGATATCCTGCAGCCAACCAATCGTGCAAATAAAGACCAATCAATTGGTCTGCTTGGTTGACGGCTTTTCGGTATTCTTTTGAAACAGCCGTATAACGATGTCCCGCTGTATCGATATTCATGGAATGTATCAGTAACAAATTCGGCTGATACGTGTGCAGTAAATAATGACCATCTGCAAATACATGTGAATCAGGATACTGGTTTTCACTATAAAAAATTCCATGTTGGATACTTTTTTTGTGGTCATGTTGAATACGATCTCGCTTGATTGAATAAGGTGCTTGATTGAATAATTCACTTTGCCAATAATGTGCTGCAGCTGCAGTGCTTCCGCCGGCAGCTTTGACAAGATCAAAAATCGAGAGTTCTTTGGAAGGTTGACCATCGGCATTGGTCAGAATCCCATTCCGATAGCTTGGTACACCAGTAGCCAACACTTCATACAGTGGCCGAGAACTGCTGGGCATTTCAGCATGGACTTTGATCAGTTGTGCTTGCTTATAATCCACATGATGATTCAAGATCCCCATCTGCTCAACCGCGGTATCGTATCGGCAGCCATCCAAAACCAGTAAAAGCAGCTTTTCGGTCATTTGCGATTTAATGGACATAGCTTGTCACCCCCATTTGTCTTGCTGATTCTCAAAAGCCATTTCCTAATTACTATTATAGCTAGGCCATTTCGCATCTTTTTCTTAGCAAGTCCACGTTGGAACCGGATACTTTTTTGAGGATCCAAAATCCGTTTGCTTTTTGAGGTGTTTCGTTTACAATCCCATGCAAGGATATGGGTCAGTCTCTTTTCAATAAGTACTTTTAGACTATCATAATTCATCTTTTCACCTCATTACTCATTTACTCCATCCTATCAAGCGATCGTTAACATCCAGTAAGTGTTATGAAAAGTTCATGTTAAGTTGGTAAACTTTTGCCTAACACAATAAAGGGCTCGTAAGTGTCCCCCCTTAAAAAAGCGACAAAAAAAAGCCAAATCAACACTTTGATGGCTTGGCTCTCTCAGGAAAAAATTTATTTTTTCAGTCTTTCTCATATCAATAAACAAATATTGACTTTTATTGACAAATCTCACAGAATTCTGTTATCTTTTCACGTTTTTCTAATAAAACACTTGCATTTTTTCATTAAATATGGAAACGTTCCCTTGATTTATACCCTCGCTTTCTATAAAATAAAAGCGAATAGAAACCAAAAAAGGCACCCCATCCCTTAGCGGCAACTAAGGAATAGGGCCTTGATTTGTCAGCAGCAACTGACCATCAAGTTTGCCATAGTCAATGCAGTACATCAACGTGTTTATTGTACCCAATTTTCTGGGTGATTTCTACCTCTTTTTAGGTAAATCAACACGCTTTGATCTGCTTATTTCACTATGACAAAGGTATTGGGCAGGATCGTCCGATACCTCTTTTTTATATATATCCTTTTTTAAATTTGGGCGCTTAGTGATCAGATGTAAGTTGTCCCGTTCGATCCTGTCCCCTTTTTCCAGCGACGTTTCATGATTATCTTCCAAGGGGGAGTGAGGATAGTACGTGTGAACGTCGCTATTCAGACAAAGGTTGCCTCGGTTTCTATTCCATAAAAAAACAATCGATCATCTGACCGATTGTTTTTTTGTCCACGCAGTGGTTATTTATATTTTTCTTCTAATTTACTCATCCAAGCCCCTAACCAGTACCCCAAAACAAACAGTATCACACCGCTGACCGCAGTCAGCCAGGTAAATCCGCTATAATCAGCCACTGGTGGCAAGACGATCAACACTGTTGACGCAATCACAATTCCCAAAATAAAGTGATAGACTTTCGAATGATAATGCTCCAAGAGCCACTCCATCAATTTTGAGAACAGCAGCATCACGAGTAGACCACCAATTGCGATTGGCAAGAAGACGCCTAAAATATCGAACCCCTTGAAGCCTTTTAACATTGGATCATACAAACCTAATACGAGCAATAAGTTAGATGGGCTTAATCCAGGTACCAACACACCTAATGCAATCAATCCGCCGGCCAAAACAAATCCTAAAAAGTTTGCTGGGATCGTTCCTAGAATATCACCCATGAAATAAAGAAATAAGAAACCGATGATCATTGTACCAAAGAACCAAAATAGATCCCCCATGGTTCGTTTGCTTTTAAGAGTCGATTCTTTTGCAAGTGCAGGCAATGTGCCAATAATGGCTCCGGCAAATCCCCATAAGACGACAATCTGATAATTTTGCAACAGCCATTCTAACGGTTTCGATAAAAGCCCGATCCCAACGATTCCGCCGATCCCTACTGGCAAGAAAAAGAGCAGATTTTCTTTGAAGTTTTTCGTTAAATGTGCCATAAAACGCAGCATTCGTTCATAGATCCCTAAAATTGCCGCTAGAACTCCACCGGAGACCCCCGGCAAAATAAATCCTAAAGCAATAACGACTCCTTTTAAAAATCGTGATAATACACTTTCAGTTTTTTGTTGTTCCATTCTTGTCTCCTTCATCTGTCACCATAATTTTCATTTTTTAGTTAGTCATTTACTACTATACTGGAAGCTCTATTAATTGAAAAGGAATTTTCATCCTCCTCTTGCTCCCTCTTTCGAAGTCACTAATGGCATCTCTCATCGACAGATTTTCGACTTTGATTTTTCAACAACAACGAATCGAAGAAGAGTGACTCGTTTCATATTTGTTTTTCCATTAAATAATCGGTCTGTTCGTCATCCCCCATGAAGAAAGAATGGCTGCCTACTCGTCGAAAGCCCATCTTGTTATAAAAAGCCAATGCATTGGCATTGTGTTCCCATACGCCTAACCACAAAGACGTCTTTTGTTTTGCCTTGGCAAACTCTTCCGCAAAAGACAACAATTGCTGACCATAGCCGCGGCGTTTGTAGTCACTTCGGATGTAGATCCGCTCAACTTCAAGTCCCTCTGGTGCAATCGGCTCAGTTTGAGCTGTTCCCCAATTAAGCTTTAGATAACCAGCAATAGCTTCTTCTTGCAAAAAGAAAAAAGCAGACTGCGGATTTTTCAGTTCTTTGTGCAATTTTTCTGAATGATAAGCAGCTTCTAAATAAGCTTGCATATTTTCTTCCGTATTATATGGCGCAAATGTGTCCTGATACGTCTCAATACTGATGGCTTTCAACTCAACAAGGTCAGCCGGTGTACATTGAATAATTTCCATGATAAACTTTCACTCCGATCCATTTCATTTCGTTCTATTGTGGCATAATTCATTGCCAAAGACAATAAAAAATAGTTCGTCAGCAGGCGCCCAGTCAACTGTTGCTGGGATTCTGCTTGACGAACTATTGGATCAGTAAAAAACTGTTTATAGCCAAGATCCGGAAAATTGGTGGATCACCATAGTAGTTGGGTCTTCCTCAACTTCACCAGTAATATAACTTTTTGGCGAGAAAGTCATTTGCGGGAAAATTTCTACCCCTTTAACCGTTTGACGCTGATTGTTCAGTTGTAGACCATATTCCTGCAGCAATTCAGTGACTCGAATGACGTTGGTTACTACATCTTCCGTTTTTTCTGCTCGCACAAATTCACGATCATCATAGTCATGGTACCACTCTTCCATGAAAGGATGATGGGGCACTGCACCGATGATACCGGTGGAAATTTTTGTTTCGATCTCAAATCCCATAAATGCCTCATAGTTTAATAGATTATCTAATGGTTTCACCACTTCGACATCGGTATCCATATAAATGCCGCCTTCTGTCACTAATGCATACAAACGAACAACGTCAGAAACAAAGGCCCATTCTTCTTGTTCGTAGGCTTCTTGTAAGTAAGAACCAAATTTTGAAAGATCGATCGTTGATTCGTCCCAGCGTTTGATCTCATAGTCTGGGCAAAATTTGCGCCAGGTTTCGATATATTTCTGTTCGCTTTCCCCTAATTCATTGCCCCCAAACCAGCAATAATGAATGATTTTTGGAATCATTTTACCCTCTCCTTTTTGATTTCGTTAATTTAAGTGTACAGGGTTTTCTCTCCTTTTCAAAATCATATACATTGTTACTAAAAAAAACCTTAGCAGCTCGTTCTTGATACCGGTGATTTCCTATAATCAACCCAGATTCAAAAAAGCCATAAAAAAAGCCCCGCTGCCGTGGCTTTCAAAGGTTTCAGTTCTTTGAATTTCTGGCTGCGTGCGGCAGAGGAAGGCTCTTTTTATTACTATTTTTTATTACATATAATGATTGTCCCGAAGTTTTGCTTGTCGAATATCCGCAATCGTTTGAGTCCCTGCTAATTGCATCACCATCTCTAATTCCTTTTTGAAGAAATCGAACACTTGCTGAACGCCTGTTGTACCGCCTAACGCTAATCCGTAAATCACTGGACGTCCAATCGCCACTAGATCAGCGCCAGAGGCGATTGCTTTAAAGACGTGCTGTCCACGGCGCACACCGCTGTCAAAGACGATCGGAACTCTGCCAGCGACGGCATCTGCTACGATCTGTAAAGAATCAAAAGCAGCTGGTCCACCATCTAACTGACGGCCACCATGATTTGAGACCCAAATCCCTTGTGCTCCAGCATCTAATGCACGTGCTACATCTTCTTCTGATTGAACCCCTTTGACATAAACAGGTAAGTCAGATTCCTTGGCAATGAACGCCACATCTTGAGGACTCAGTTTTTGTTTGGAGGAGCCATATACCGCATCCATTGTTTGTCCGATTCCAGACTGATAAGCTTGCACAATTGGCATAGCCAATGGAAAGGTAAAGCCGTTACGGCGATCCGTTTCTCGGTTGCCACCAACTGTAGCATCCGCCGTTAAAACAATCGCTTTGGCACCATTGCGTTTCGCCATCGCCAAAATATCCCGATTGATGCCATCATCTTTGCTCATATAGAATTGAAACCACTGAGGTGCTTGTTCTCCGCCGGCTGCCCGAATTTCTTCTAACGTACAGGAAGCATAAGAACTAGCTGTGTAAATCGTACCGAAGCGCGCAACTCCTTTTGCCGAGGCTTTCTCCGCATTGACATTGGCCAAGCCATGAGCGGCCACCGGAGCCATGATGATCGGTGCATTTAATGTATCACCGGAAAAAGTAATCCTTGTGTCTGGTAATTCAATGTCTTTGAGGACATGAGGAATAATCAGCTTATGATTGAATGCGCGTTCATTTTCTCGATAAGTGAAGGTATCCCCCGCACCGCTGGCAATGTAGCCATAGCCTCCTTTGGGAATCACTTCTTTTGCTGCCTCTTCTAAATCACGCATGTTGATAAAATCGACTGCGCCTTCTGCCGTACTTGCTTGATAAATTTTTTCCATCCCTATCCCTGCTCTCCAATAAGATAACGTTTACAATATTATGTTACGCTTGTTTGGTCAGCCAAGCAACTGATTTGCTCCAACGCTGGTAGTCACTCTTTTTTGATCACTCTCAAGCTGATTGACGTATTCTACAGGAGAGCCACGAAGGTTTTTCACAAAGAGAAGCCTTTACAGCAACCTTGCGGACTTTTTTTCACTAGCAAATACGGCTTATGGTATGATATGATTCGTTTGAAAGGGTTAAGATGATTTCTTATGAAAGGATGGCATTATTGAATCTATTTGGATTAAAATTTGGTTTACGAAATCTAAAAACGGGGATCAGCGTCTTCATTTGTATTCTTCTAAGTTTTCTTCTACAGCGTGAGACATACGTTGTTTCAACGATCACAGCTGTCTTTACCTTAAGAGAAGATCATGGGACCACTGTCAAATACGGCCGGCACCGGATTGCTGGAAATACCTTTGGCGCATTAGCATCGATCATCTGTATCGGAATTTTTAAATTTTTTGGCTACACACACCTTGTTCAGCTGCTATCGATTCCTTTCGTTATCATGCTGATGATCGCATTATTAGTGAAATTCGACTATCACGAAGGAACGGTCGGTGCCTGTGCTACCCTATTGACGATTTTATTTATGGTTCCTCAAACTGAATCCTATCTTTATGCCTTTAACCGGGTGATCGATAGTTTCATTGGGATGGCTGTTGCGATTGCCGTCAACCGCTGCTTGCCTGCATCAGCTAAAATAGTGGAAGAATAAGGTAAAAAAACGTGCTGAGCCAAATTGCTCGGCACGTTTTTGTTTTAGTCATAAAGGATTCCCTTTTCAAACAAGAAGCACTCGAAAACAAACCATTTTCGAGTGCTTCAGTTTTTTTGAGAGTGTAACGAACCTACGTTCCAACAATTTGTTCATCCTTATTTCATCATGCGCAATGTCTTAATTACTTACGTAAATCGCAAAAAACATCAATGCTGCACCTAACATGACAAACAAATGCCAGATTACATGGGTGAATCGTCTATTTTTCATACTATAAAAGAGCGAACCTACAGAATAAGCGATTCCTCCAGCAACTAACAATAGTAATCCAGTCAAATCGATATTCTGATAGAGCTTAGGTAAGACAACAATGATTGCCCACCCCATCACATTGTAGATGATCGTTGAAACTTTCGATACTTTGTTTGTTTTTGTTAATGTCAAGGATTTGTAAATAATCCCTATTACTGCAGTGGTCCAAATGACACTAAGCAAGATCAACCCAGCCATTCCTTGAACGACTAAGAGGCAAAATGGGGTATACGTACCAGCAATCAAGAGATAGATCGAGCAATGATCGAATACTTGGAAAACTTTCTTTGCCTTCGTAAAAATCAGGCTATGAAATAACGTAGAGGAAAAGAAAAGCAGAAAAAGCGAACTTCCATAAATCGCAAAAGCGATATAATCTAAGGTAGTATGGGCGCGATCCATCAGCAAATTAAAGCAAAACAAACTTAACAACGCTGCGATCCCATGTGTCACTGCATTTAATACTTCATTGATGATTTGATACTTTCGACTAAATTCTATCTCCATCTTGATCCACTCCGTTTCATTTCTTCGACTCCATTATACTCGAAAAACCATCTCATTATCAAAACTTTTTCATCTAGTTTTTAAAACTACATGTATTTTTAACTTTTGTAAAATGTTTTATCACCATCACCAAAGACAGCATCAAAAGGACACCGATCAAACCAGTCACGAGTAAAAAGGTCGTTCGTTTTGCTTGCTGTACTTTTGACAATGACGCGCTTATTTCCTCTTGCTCAACTGCGACCCTGTGTCCACGAACTAGCAAACGGTGACTATTGATCATATAAGGAGGTTCTAATTAACTGAATTATGTAAAAAAAGTGTACGATAAGTCCCTAAAATAATTTAGTCCACATCATTTCTGACGGTTTTTTAGATAAAAAAAGCTGAACCCTTGACTATCAAAGGTTCAGCCATCATTTCTTTATTCAGATTCTTCTTCAGCCATGAATGTGTTAAAGACTTCTTCGATCATGTCCCATTCAGCTTCTGTTTCAATTTGTTCTAATTCGCCTTCTGTACCATCTTCGTTTTCAACGTAGGCATAGGCTTGTAATTCGACATCTTCTTCTTCTGGTACTCCAGCTGGATAAAGCAACACGTAGTTGCGTCCAAATTCTTCTTGTCCATCTACTGTCAAAAGAATTTCGTATAATGTTTCATTGCCTTGATCATCGACCAATGTAATGTGTTCGTGACCTTCATGGTCGTGGTTGTGATCATGATTGTGATCATGCGTATGTTCTGACATATTTTTTCCTCTTTTCTGTAAACTAAAACAGTTGTTTTCCAGCACCATCTAAATAATTCTGCAAAATCATTACTGCTGCTAATTTGTCAATGACTTTCTTACGTTTGGCACGAGATGTGTTGGCTTGTTCAACTAGCATTCGTTCTGCTTGAACAGTCGTCAAGCGTTCGTCTTGGTAGTCAACAGGCAAATCAAAACGTTCTTCGATTGCTTTGCCGTAAGCTAGTGAAGCCTCTGCTCTTGGACCAATGGTGTTATTCATATTCTTGGGCAGTCCCACCACAAAACGAGTCACTTCATACTCTTTGACTAATTCTCCAAGACGATCATAGCCAAAGTCGTTTTCATCTTCGTTGATTCGAATGATCTCGATCCCTTGCGCAGTCCATCCCATAGGATCACTAACAGCTACACCAACTGTTCGTGAACCGACATCTAAACCCATGACTCTCATTATAGGTTGATCCCGTGATTTCCTAAGTAATAACGAATCAAAACTTCCAAAATCTCATCGCGTTCATGACGACGAATCAAGTTCCGGGCATCCCGATAACGAGGAATGTAAGCCGGGTCGCCAGAAAGGAGATAACCGACGATTTGATTGATTGGATTATAACCTTTTTCTTCTAATGCACGATACACGATAGCCAGTGTTTCACTGATTTCTTTCTTGCGGCTATCATCAAAATCAAACCGTACTGTTTCATCTGTAAAACCCATTTCACGACACCTCTCTTTGTGTTGTTTTTTAGCACATTGTACGTTTCTATTGTACTCGACGTTTTGTAAAACTACAAACATCTGCACTAGTTTATCTTTATTATAACAAAGCTTTATGATATTTTTGTGAACTTTTTCAAAAAAACCGATATTTCTCTCATTTCGCTAGAATGATCGATAAACATATTGGTTAGCCGGTGCCTCGATGGTTTGTTCTTGGTCAACGACTACCATTGGCAAGTCTCGTTTAAAGGGTTGATAGTATTGCGACTGGATGGTTCCTTCAATGTGCAGCCATTGGTCATTCTCGGTAACCGTTTGTTCAGGTAATTCAACACGTAATCCAAAAACACCGGAATCCGCTACACAATGGATGATCCCAAAACGAAACAGAAAGATTTCATTACGATCATCTTGCGCTGCGTGATAAACAAAACCTTCATAGCTGATTTTTTTTCCGATAAATTCACTTGGATACGTATAGATCAATTCCATGAGTTCCAAATAATTCTCGTCGGTGACAGCAATTGTTTGTTTATCAGCATACTTCGCTAACGAAGTCGTCATTTGCTCGTCATAATCATCTTTATTGTAGTAAAGACTAGTATCTGGTTTAAGGTATTGGGTATTCATTTCGGGATCGCCGACAGACTCTTCACTCAGCGGGAAATTAAACCCTTTTGCTTCAACAATGGTCGTATCCAGACTGACTGTGGGGAAAAACAAACCAACAATGATTGGCAGTGCTAATAAGAAATACGCAATGATGCGCTGAGATTTTTTTTCGAGTCCATGGTGATGCTCATCTTCATGTTCATCAGGCGTTTGCTTGACCCAAAAATACAACTGGACTAATGCCAAAAATAAAGCGACAATCATCGAAAGAATCGCTAGATAACGATAGTGGACATTGATGAACTGATTCAGTTTTCCTGATACCTGCAAGTACATCATCAACTCAAAATATCCAGATAAAATCAAAAAACGGATCATTGTTTACACCACCCATGCATAAATTGAGACCACAACAGCAATTAATCCCACCATTGTTGCAATAAAACGACCGGTAAAATATCGTTTCATCATCAGAAGATTCTTGATGTCCACCATAGGACCAAAGACCAGAAAACCCACGACTGGACCGGCGCCGAACAGACTAAGCAGCGAAGAACCGATAAACGCATCTGCTTCAGAGCACAGCGACATCGTCAATGCCAAAACAAGCATGACCAATACCGCCAAGAATTTCGTAGAACCCAAAGTCAACATCATTCCCGTTGGCAAATACGTCTGCATCGCTGCTGCAATCAATCCGCCAATGATCAAATACCGACCAGTATCGAAGAATTCATCAATACTGTGTTGCAACAAATGCCGTATTTGATGGGACCATTTTCGTTTCACAGAACCTGTATCATGAGCATGCCCATGGTGATGTCCTTGATGGGTATCCTCTGAAGCTGTGATCAATTGGGTTTTCAAAATCTCTTGCTTGCTGAAATAAGCCAGCCAAACGCCTACCACCATTGCCACCAACAAGCTGCCAAGCACTCGCAAAAAGGCAAACTTCGCTGAATTGCCAAATGCGATGAATGTCGAAAAAATCACAATGGGATTCACAATAGGGGCTGTCAGCATAAAAGCAAAAGCCGTGTAGACTGGTACGTCTTTTTTGACGAATTGATTGACGATCGGAACGATTCCACATTCACAAGACGGGAAGAAAACGCCTAAACCACACCCCATTGCAATGGAGGCCAATTTATTCTTTGGCAGGATTTTCGTCACTCGTTCTGGCGTCAGAAAAACTTGCAGCGCCCCTGAAATCAAGCAGCCTAATAAGACAAAAGGCAAGGCTTCAATGACGATAGAGAGAAAGATCACGCTCATCTGCAGAACAGAATTAGGTAAGCTTTGTAACATATATTCAACCTTCTTTATGAAAAAAATAATTGCGCTGGAACTACTATACGTTTTTTTGCCTCAATGCACAATGTTTTTTACAGTCTTTGCTGGCACCTTAAAGCTTGCTTTAGTTTTTATTCCTTTCCAGCAGTTTCTTTGACAAGTTGTCCCTCAAAACGTACATTAGACAGAGAATCTGCTTGGAGGAATTTGCATGATACAAATGAATACATTAGATGAACTGCTGACGAAGATAAAAGAAACCCCATTGGCACTTATCTATCTCTCACAGCCGACTTGCAGTGTCTGCTTAGCAGACAAACCTCGTCTTAATAAATTAGCTTTAGAGAAGCAGGTGCCGCTTTATGCTGTCGATGTAGCGGAAGTCCCAGAGGCGGCTGGCCAATTTTCAGCATTGACTGCTCCTGTCGTCCTTCTTTATTTTCAAGGAGATGAACGCCACAGAGAAGCACGAATCATTGATTTTAATAGGTTGGCTGCTATTATTGATCGCTATAGGACTGCCTTGACCAAAACTGAGACCATCTCTTATGACGATCTTTTTGATCAACTGATGGAATAAAAAAACACTGTCTTTCCATCACCTGCTAGACGCGAAGGTTGATGGAAAGACAGTGTTTTTGGGTTTTATTCTGATTCAGTCGTTTCATGGTTTTCCGGTTCATCTGTCGTTAAGACGTTGCCAGAATGCAAGAAATAAATCAGTGTTTGTAATTCATTGGTCAAATCAACATTTTGGATCAGCACACCTTTTGGTGCAGTGATACGCGCAGGCGTAAAGTTCAAGATTCCTTTGATCCCTGCTTTCACAAGCTCATTGACTAAGTCTTGCGAATGTTGTGCGGGAACCGTCAAGATCGCGACATCGATCTGTTGGATCTTCACTTGTTCTTTCATATCGCTCATTGGATAGACAGGAACGCCATCCACGATTCGACCTACGATATCTTCATTCACATCAAATGCAGCACTGATCCGAATGCTATTGCTCTGATGGAATTTGTATTTTAACAGTGCGCTACCTAAATTACCAACACCTACTAGCGCGACATTTGTCATGTGGTCTTCATTCAACGTTTTAGCAAAAAACTGCATCAGGCTTTCCACGTCATAGCCATAGCCGCGTTTTCCCAATTCCCCAAAATAAGAGAAGTCGCGACGAATCGTTGCGCTATCCACTTGGACAGCTTCGCTTAATTCAGTAGATGAAACCTTCAACTTGCCAGCATTGTGCAAGATGCGTAAATAGCGGTAATACAAAGGCAAACGTTTCGCTGTTGCCTTTGGAATTTGATGATCTTTCAAGAAATACTCCCCCATTGTGAAAAATTCACGTGTGATGTAGCTATCATATCAAATAGTTTGCTCAAAAATCAATTTGATTGCTCACAATTTGAAATTTTTTTTATTTAATGATACAATCATTCTTTTTTCATAATCGCTGTTTATCACAAAATATGATAGACTGATAGTATTGCAACCAAGGAGACAAGTGACTTCAAGAATAGGAATGAATACATATGATACTATTACAAGCAAATCAAATCGCCAGACTATTTGGCGCTGAAGTTTTATTTGAGAATATCAACTTAGAGATTGCCAGCCATTCCCGGATCGCGCTTGTGGGAAGAAATGGCGCCGGAAAATCGACACTGTTAAAAATCATTGCCGGGATCGAAAGCCCCGATAAAGGAACGATCGCCAAAAATAAAACTGCGACACTAGGGTATCTTGCCCAAGACACTGGTTTAAACAGTACTGCTACAGTCTGGGAAGAAATGTTGACGGCTTTTGCCGGCATTCGACAGATGGAACAGCGGATGCGCTCATTAGAAGTCGCCATTTCAGAAACAGACCCGACAGCAGTCAATTATGAAGGTCTATTAAAAGAATATGACCAGCTACAACATGAATTTGCCGAAAAAAATGGCTACGGATATGAAAATGAGATCCGTTCTGTTCTACACGGCTTTAAGTTCGACGGCACTTTTTATGAGCAATCCATTGAAACATTGTCTGGTGGTCAAAAAACTCGTCTAGCACTAGCGAAGATGCTGTTGCAAAAGCCAGATATTTTGATTTTGGATGAACCGACTAACCACCTGGATATTGAGACATTGTCTTGGCTTGAAAACTATCTTCAAGGGTATGCCGGTGCTCTTTTGATTGTGTCTCATGACCGGTATTTCTTAGATAAAGTCGTCAATGAGGTCTATGAGCTTAGCCGACGGAAAATGCACCATTACAAAGGGAATTACAGTCGTTATCTGGTTTTGAAAGCCGAGCAGCTACAAAGTGAATGGAAAGCTTTCGAAAAACAACAAGAAGAAATCAATAAATTAGAAGACTTTGTAGCGCGTAATTTAGTTCGTGCCTCCACAACTAAACGGGCGCAAAGCCGGCGCAAACAATTAGAAAAAATGGAGCGGCTCGATCGGCCTCAAGGAGATGAAAAATCCGCAAACTTCCTTTTTTCAATCAGTAAACCTTCTGGCAATGTGGTAATGCAAGTAGACAACGCAGCCATCGGTTATCAAGAGACTGTTCTATCCGAGCCGATCGATTTGGATGTTCGCCGGAAAGATGCCATTGCATTAGTCGGCCCTAATGGAATTGGCAAATCGACATTATTAAAATCACTGATCCACAAGATTCCTTTGATTCGCGGTGACGTTCATCTAGGTGCCAATGTCTCAATTGGGTATTATGATCAAACCCAATCAGATCTCCATTCAACAAAAACAATCTTGAAAGAATTATGGGATGAGCACCCCACTACGCCAGAAGTAGAGATCCGCACAATTTTGGGAAGTTTCCTTTTTTCTGGTGAAGATGTCGAAAAACCCATCACATTGCTCAGTGGCGGCGAAAAGGCTCGGGTCGCTTTAGCAAAACTTGCGATGGATCATGACAACTTCCTGATCTTAGATGAACCGACTAACCACTTGGACATCGACAGCAAAGAAGTACTCGAAAATGCCTTGATCGATTATGAAGGCACATTGTTTTTTGTTTCTCATGACCGCTACTTTATCAATCGAATCGCGACCAAAGTCATTGAATTATCTGAAACTGGCAGCAAATTGTATTTAGGGGACTATGATTATTACGTGGAGAAAAAACTGGAAGAAACAGAACTAGCTGCGATGCAGCAATCTGATGTTCAAGAGAAAACCATCTCACAAGGCAAACAATCTTTCTTCCAGAGCAAAGAACAACAAAAAGCCATTCGTTCATTGCAGCGTAAAGTCACTCAAATTGAAGCAGACCTAGCCAAAATCGAAGCAGAGCTTGAAGAAATCGAACAAGCAATGACTCTTCCTGACGCATTGAACGACCACGTCCGTTTGTCTTCGCTGAATCAAGCAATGGAGACTGCCCAAGCCACGCAAGAACAGCTGATGGAAGCTTGGGAAAACACGAGTCTGGAATTGGAAGAACTAGAAACAACTGACACGAATCAGTCCACAGGCGGATGACAACCTTCCTTCCCTCTGCTTTACTTGGAGTAAGGCAAAAAAGGCACGATACTTCGGGAGGGAAGCTATGAAGAAAAAAGGGAACCAAAGAAAGCGTTATGTCTTTCTTGTTTTGTTGGGTTTATTATTGATTTTTGCTGCATTTATCCGACTTTCTCATGTGAGCTATTCCAGCCAAGATTATGAAGAATATCCCATGATGGATGACATGGATTTTGATCAAGCAGCTTACAATGAACAAGCGAACGAGTACTTACAAGAACATGGAGTGACTACGCCTCTTTACCTACAAACAAATGAAGAATGGGCTGATTATTCCTATGGTTCAGATGGTACGCAAACTTTAAGCGATAACGGCTGTGCCCTGCTCTCTCTTTCAATGGTACTCGCTTATTTGCGAGAGGATGACGTTTCGCCGCTTGAAGTTTTGGATTGGGCACAAGATAGCTACTATGTCGATGGGCAAGGAACCGATTGGCGGATTTTCTCTGATTTTGCGGATTCCTTTGGTTACTCGTATCACGATTTGGGCACAGACACAGCGCAAGTAGCCAATTATCTGGCAGTTGGACAGCCAGTGATCGTCTCTGTGACCAGTGGAGATTTCACAGATACTGGTCATATCATGGTGCTGGCTGCTATGCAAGACGAAAATGTGGTTGTTTTAGATCCAAACGATACGCCGGAAAAAAACCATTATTTAACGTCCTATTCATTGGAAGAAATCGCTGCTCAAAGTTTACATTTTTGGACATTTACAGAGGACGAAAGTACCAATTTATAAAAAAGAAACTACCTATAAGTTGTCAGGAAGGATCAAGCACGATTACCTCTTTCTTGACATTCTATAGGTAGTTTTTTTATAAATAGTCCTCATCAATGCATGTTGATAATAACCACGCCTCTTGACAGCTACCTTGAGAAATCTTCGCTTTCTCCTTACAATGGATCCGCTTTCCTTTATAATAGAAGAAAGAAAGGTGTGACGCATATGAAAATCGGAATTCCTAAAGAAATCAAGAACAATGAAAATCGTGTAGCTTTGCCGCCAGCTGGCGTCTATGAATTGGTTCAAGAAGGGCACGAGGTCTTGGTTGAAGCAAATGCAGGTATCGGATCAACTTTTTCAGACGAAGCCTATCGAGCAGTCGGCGCAACGATCGTTGCTAACGCTGCAGACGTCTGGGCGGCTGACATGGTGATGAAAGTCAAAGAACCGCTGCCAGAAGAGTATTCCTACTTAAGAGCGGGATTACTGTTGTTTACTTACCTACATGTTGCTGCCAATCCAGAATTAGCAAAAGCGCTCATGTCCTCCAAGGTTCGAGCAATTGGCTATGAGAATGTCCAATTGGCTAATGGAACGCTGCCTCTCCTCTCTCCCATGAGTGAAATCGCGGGTCGAATGGCAGTTCAGATCGGCGCACAATTCTTAGAAAAAATCTATGGCGGCAAAGGAATCCTCCTGTCCGGTGTCCCGGGTGTTCGAAAAGGTCAGGTCACGATTATTGGTGGTGGCGTTGCCGGAACCAATGCCGCGAAAATGGCGTTGGGGCTTGGTGCGCAAGTCACGATTCTCGATGTATCCATCCCACGCTTACAACAATTAGACCAGCTATTTGACGGACAAGTTCAGACACTCTTCTCTAATCGTTTCAACATTGAAGCGGCTATTCAACAAGCAGACTTGGTGATTGGCGCCGTCTTGCTGCCAGGCAAAAAAGCACCAAATCTAGTAACTCGTGAGATGGTGAAAACAATGGCAGAAAAATCAGTGATTGTAGATATTGCGATTGATCAAGGAGGCATTTTTGAGACAGAAGATCGTGTCACTACACATGACGATCCTACCTACACCCAAGAAAATGTGATCCATTATGCTGTTGCCAATATGCCTGGCGCAGTTCCACAGACTGCTACATTGGCATTGAGTATCGCCACATTGCCCTACGCTAAACAATTGGCTGCCGATCCTGAAAAGGCATTAAGAACAAACGCTGCACTGGCGCGTGGTGTCATCGCATTTGACGGTCACTTCACGTTGAAGGAAGCCGCACAAGATCTGGCGATCGATGCCGTCGAACTCTCAGAGCTGATTTAGTTTTTTCAGCAAAAAAAGTGCCAACTCAACAAAATCGTACGCTGCCATGAGACAAGCCTCCCATGGCAGCGGCTTTTTTGATACGAGCTTTTTTATAGAGGGCTTTTTTATAAAGGCTTTTTTTGAGAGAGAGAGTTTTTATCATGAGAATTTCCTTTTTTCACTAGCACATAACCCTTATCTATGCTATATTCATACATAAAAAAATTCAGCGTACCCTGCGTATGCGAGGAGGAATGACGTGTTAACGAAAAGCCAAATCCAAGCCTTCCCTAAAGTAGAATTGCATTGCCATTTGGATGGATCGATTCGTCCAGAAACATTACTTAAGATCGCCAATCAGCAAAATCTGCCTATCCCACAAGAACTGTCGATCCTTGAAGAACGGATGCAAGCCCCCCAAGACTGTTCTGATCTTAATGAGTACTTGGAACGCTTTGATTTCGTTCTTCCTTATCTCCAAAGTGAATTTGCATTAGAAGCCGCAGCGTTTGATGTCATGGAACAAGCGTTTGAAGATGGCGTCGCGTATATCGAAATCCGCTTTGCTCCTAGTCAGTCAATGGAACAGGGTCTTTCCTGCCCGCAAACGATTCAAGCAGTAGCCAGAGGGATCGCTCGTGCGGAGTCCATCTATCCGGTAAAAGGGAATATTTTGATCATTGGGATGCGGCAAGAGTCTGTTGTCGCAATCTCCCAGATTTTTTCGGAGTCTATTTCTGAAGAGAAAGTCGTGGGCATCGATTTAGCTGGTCCTGAAGAAGATGACTATGTTCTCAAATTAGCGCAAACTTACCAACTTCTCATAGATGGTCAAAACGTGCAATTGACATTGCATGCCGGGGAATGCGGCTGTATCCGTAATGTCTATCAAGCAATCGAAAGCGGTGCAAAACGCATTGGCCACGGTATCATTTTGAAAGGGGATAAGAAAGCCCAAGAATTTGTCTCCCGCAATCAAATCTGTATTGAAGGTTGTCCTACTAGTAATGTGCATACCAAAGCCATCACGGATTATCACCAATATCCTTTCAGGGAATGGCTGACAGCTGGGGTCCCTTTTTGCTTAAACACAGATAACCGCACCGTTTCTAAAACAACATTGACTGATGAATATGTACACATGACCCGTCACTGCCAAATGTCGGAAAGTGAACTGCGCCTATTGAATGAGACCGCCGCCCGCCATTCCTTTGCCAGTGAAAAAGAGAAAGAACAGCTGATCCATAGGATTCGTCATTGGCAGATCAACGAATAAAACAGCCTCAATTAGAACGTATCATTCTCAACAAAAAAAGAAGCGACAGATTAACGTTTAACGGGACAGAACACAAACATCCTCATCGCATATTTTGAGCGTTAATTCAGAATATTGGCAGGATTATGCGCTAGTGTCTGTTTGTCCCATTCTAACTTATGCTGTCGCTTCTTTTAAACATTTCACCTAAATAGTTTATTTATTAAAGGCAATCAACTGTTTGTACCCTTCAACTTTAATTGTTAATTTGCAAATATAGCCATTCGACTCAGCTCAGCCCCTCAATCATAGCAACCGCTCGCTTGATCCCTTCATCTTTCGTTCCTTCTAAGACGACATAGCAGTAAGGTTTGTATTGGTCAACGATTTGTAAAATGGCTTGATAAGGAATGACTCCTTCTCCTAAAGGGACAGAAACAATGCGGTCACCTTCAATCACATAGTCTTTCAAGTGGAGGCAGACAATTCGTTCACCAAATTTCTCAAAGGCCTCTGCAACGATTTCCACTTGTTTACTTGCCGTTTCTGGAGTGATGAGATTGGTAGGGTCATAGACGATACCCAGAAAATCAGAAGGAACTCTTGTGATCAATTCCTGAATTCGGTCATTGGAAAATAGAGGATGATTTAATCCTGCTTCGATCCCAACCATTGTTTGATAACGTTCCCCGGTTTTTACCAACCGCTGTGCGACAGTTACAAGGTCATCGAAAACTTCATCTGTGAAATTTTCTTCACTGTAACCAAGTGTAGGAATAACAGAACCCGTTTCCGAAGCAACCATTGACGCCCCAAAATAGCGTGCATGAAAAAGATAGCGTTCAAACTTTTGCAAAATCTTTTCTCGTTTATCCGCATCGGGATGAATCAAATTACTATAACAGCTTAATAATGCCACTTGAATCCCTTGTTGCCCAAATTCATTTTTGAAAAAGGTACCCATTCCAGGACTGATCAATGGGGCTGCACTAAGTTCCGGAAATGAGGCATTTAGTGCAAATTGAACATTTTTGATGCCTTTTTCAGCGACTTGACAAGCGAGATCTTGTGGATCACAAGCCTTGGTTAAGTCGTGGCCACGAACAGCGAGATTAAACATCTTTTCATTCCTTTCTTCTACTAAGTGTCTGATTCGTTCAACAAATGAGCATTAGAGTACCAGTTATCCTAAGAAGAAATGCTCTGATCTAGTTCTTTTGAGGACGTAGTAAAACTCTTACGTGTGTGCCTGAATGAGACACTTTCCGTATGGGCACACTCTGGAAACATCGTACATCCTTTGAAATAGCTATGTTTTTGCTTATTCCATTTTTGGACAATAAACCCTGATTCACATTCCGGACATTTGACTACTTGTTCTGGCAAACTATTTAAAAACATGTGCTTTTCCATTGTTTCTGGGATCAATGTGTTCAACAACTGCAATAACCCGTACCTATCATACCATTCAATGTTTTGTGCTTTTTCATTCTTCTCGATCTCTAAATAAACATGGGGATTAAATAAAGATGTTGTGATAAAAAGTTTATTTGTCCAATTTTTATCTGAGATTCCTGAATATTTATTGACAAACTCTTTTGTGATCAAGTTGGGTGCTTTCGTGTTCAAGCGGTAATGTTTGGCTTGAACAGCAATCCGTTCCGCATCTTTGGTTAAAATCAAGTCTACATTGTCATCACCAGTGTAGACCTGTTTGCCTTGCAGATAGCTTTTTCTGGTGATCTCAACATCGTAGTTTGCTAGCCGAAAGACCGCTGCCAAAAATTGCTCAAAGGCATCCCCTTGCTGTTTCCGTCCTGCTGGCGTTGCGTCATACTCTCTGTCCATATGATTCAAAAAATCCATAACGATCGATTCATCTTCGTTTTGTTCAAAAGAAAGCCCTTTTATTTCTCTGTGTTCTTTAGATACTACTTCGAATGATTGTTCTACTTTCCCAGTTTTTCGTGTAAATTTTTGCAAAAATTGTTGAATCATGCTTCCTCCTCCAGATTGTTTATCCACTTTGTCGCTATATTTATAATACCCCTAAATAAACTAGATTCATAGATTTTTATGAAATCCTGTCTTTGATAAGCAGCATTGCATATCTAGCTAGACTCTTTAAAAATTCTACTATTACCACTACTACTACCAGTAGAAGCGCAGAGACGATGTTCCATCAAAAAAAATAGAGCCCTCTTCACAAAATTGCAAAGAAGGATCTATTTTTAGTCGTATCCATGTTTGATATCACTTATCAGAAAAATCAGTGACCTTAAAATTTCTTTTATAGCAAGTTTCTTTTTTCCATTTCATCTCGATACAACTTGTACACTTCATTACTTTGTTTTTCATGACTTTTGTAAAAGATTCCATAAGAAAATATGGCTTGCATCGTATTATATTGATTTGACTTTGCCACTGAATGATACAAGTTTACAAGTTGTTGATCTGTCATCTTATTACTCTTCAGTCGTTTTTTAACAGCTTTTTGCGACAAGCTAAATAAAACAGAAGTAACCAATTGATAAATGACCCAAATAACTAAAATAACCAATACAAACTTTACTAAATCTGGCACAACATTCCACTCCTTAGGCAAACGGTTCAGCAAAGCGACTGATAGCTGTCATCAAGCATTCGCTTTCCCATTCATTTGTTTTCTAATTCA
Organism: Enterococcus gallinarum NBRC 100675; assembly: GCF_001544275.1. GTDB lineage: Bacteria > Bacillota > Bacilli > Lactobacillales > Enterococcaceae > Enterococcus_D > Enterococcus_D gallinarum. The sequence goes on from NZ_BCQE01000005.1 coordinate 135,738, forward strand.
GGAGTTGTTTCGTATCTACCTAACAAGTCACTAAATTAGCTATAAAAATTAGTATAAATTTAATCTTCCAAAAAAACAAACTATTTTGCCCTTTAAGCCAAAGAAAATCAGATTCCAAAATCATCCAGTCTTCTTTGGAAAGAAGAGACAGCTTTCGCTTATATGCACAACTGCATTTCTCCCACCTTTCATGGCGTTCTCAATCAAGAGATATTTCATGCGATAATTTCTAGAAAAATTTCATATTCATATCTTCGAATTAGCTGATTCATTCTAAAAACTACGGCTATAAACCCATGGCCCTTTTCAAAAAAAGTTACTGTAACTGACGCATTGTATTTTTAGTTTTTATAGAATAGCGCTTTGTTTAGGACTATTCCTTGTTTCGACCTAGTATTGCTTAGTATTTCTTCTGCATGGCAGCTGCTTCCAGATGTCTTAGCGACTCTTTTCTAAGACAAAAAAAAACCTGTAGACAAAGACTTTTGCTGTCTCTCTACAGGTCGCTAGGAAGCTGTAACTATTTTAAAACACAATGGGGAAAGATATTTTTAAAACTTGCTTCCTTCCCTTGTATCAGTCAATCAGCTGCATACTTACTTTCGATACATCTTCAACTCCAAAAATAGGTCATTATAAATGCCTAAATATTGGGCGCCTAGATTTTCATAGACTTCCAAATGCTTCATCAGCTCATCTGAAGGATAAAACTGTTTGTCTTGCGTGATTTCATCTGGCAACAAAGCGAGTGCTTTTTTGTTTGGTGTGGAATAGCCGATGTACTCAGCATTTTGGGCAGCATTTTCTGGTTCAAGCATAAAGTTCAAAAATGCATAGGCCCCTTCTTCATTTTTTGACGTTTTGGGAATAACCATATTATCAAACCAAAGATTGGATCCTTCGGATGGGATCACATAATGGATATGTTCATTCTCATACATCATATCGGCTGCTTCGCCCGAGAAAGTCACAGCGACAGAGGCTTCTTCGTTTGCCATATACATTTTGATTTCGTCTGCTACGATTGCTTTGATGTTTGGCGTCATTTTGCGCAATTTGTTGAAGGCTGCTTCAAGCTGTTTGTCGTCTTTGCTGTTCAATGAATACCCCAAGCTGTTTAACCCTAAACCGATGACTTCCCGCGCGCCATCGATCAGCATGATACTGTCTTTTAGTTCTGGTTTCCACAGATCATCCCATTCCTTGATTTCACCTTCAGCAAAAAATTTATCATTATAGACGATACCAAGAGTTCCCCAAAAATATGGGATCGAATAGCGGTTGTCAGGATCAAAACTTAGATCCAAGAATCGGGGGTCAATATTGTCTAGCCCTTTGATCTTGCTGTGATCAAGAGGTTTCAGCAAGTTTTCTTCCATCATTTTTTGGATCATATATTCACTTGGGATGGCAATGTCATACGACGTTCCTCCTTGCTGAATTTTCGTAAACATCGCTTCATTGGAATCGAAGGTTTCATAATTGACCTTATAGCCGGTCTCTTTCTCAAACTTCTTCAAAAGATCTGGATCGATATAATCGCCCCAGTTATAGATATTCAAAACTTTGGCGCCCGCCATTCCTGAAGAATGTTCCAACTCCCGTACACCAAACAGCAGTACCAAAATGATGGCGACAATTCCTATGATCAAAGATTGTAATCTTTTCATCGCAGATTTGCCACCTCCGCTCGCCGATTTTTACGTAGTTTTTTCGACACATTTTCTTTGCTGATAAAGTAGTACCCTACGACTAGAATCATAGAGAATAAGAAGACCAATGTGCTCAAGGCATTGATTTCCAGGCTGATCCCCTGACGGGCACGAGAATAGATTTCTACAGAAAGTGTGCTAAAGCCATTCCCTGTTACAAAGAACGTCACAGCAAAATCGTCCAGTGAATAAGTGAAAGCCATGAAATAGCCGGCAATGACCCCCGGTGTCAGAAACGGCAAAATAATGTTCTTGATTACTTGCAGATTATTGGCACCTAAGTCGCGAGCGGCATCAATCATGGAATCATTCATTTCTTGTAGCTTTGGTAAAACCATCAAAACAACGATGGGAATACTAAAGGCCACATGAGACAGTAACACACTAAAGAAACCTAGGCTAAAGCCGCGGAACAAATTTCCGATCATCGTGAAGAAAATCAGAAAACTGGCACCAATGATGACATCTGGAGAAACCAGTAAGACATTGTTCAAACTTAACAACGCTGTTCGTGTTCGCCGTTTTTTCGTATAGTAGATCCCCATAGCACCGAACGTGCCGATCACTGTTGCTAAAAGGGCGGATAAAAATGCCAGCATAAAGGTATTCAATACAATGATCATCAGACGTGTATCTTGAAAGACGGACTGGTAATGTTCAAACGTAAACCCAGTAAAGTCATTCATTGTACCGCCATCATTGAAGGAATAAAAAATCAAATAAAAAATCGGGACGTACAATAGGATAAAGACAACGACAAGATAAAGATTTGACCAGCGGAATTTTTTCATTTTCGTTGTCCTCCTTTTTTCTTCTCACCTGTCAGGAGCATCACTAAGAACATAGCAATAATCAAAATCACACCGATCGTCGAACCCATGCCCCAGTTTTGTGTCACAAGGAAATGCTGCTCAATCGCAGTTCCTAACGTGATTACACGGTTTCCTCCAATCAAACGTGTCAGCATGAAAAGTGAAAGAGAAGGAATGAAAACTGCTTGTACGCCGCTTTTGACACCGTTCAATGACAAAGGCAGAATGACCCGGCGAAAAGTCTCATAGCTGTTCGCTCCTAAGTCACGGCTCGCACTAATCAATGAAGGATTCATCTCCTCTAGTGCATTGAAAATCGGCATGATCATAAAGGGCAGCTCAATATAGACCGCCACCGTTAAAAAGCTAAAATCGGTGAACAAAATCTGTTTTGGCCCGACACCCATGATCTCCAGAAAATGATTGACGCTGCCATGAATCCCAAAAATACCAATAAAGGCATAGGCTTTTAACAGCAAATTGACCCATGTAGGTAAAATAATCAGCAGTAACCATAAGTCTTTATGACGTAGTTTTGTCAAAAAGTAAGCCGTAGGATAACTGATGACCAGCGTGATCAATGTGATCAAAAAGGCATACCACACGGAGTTCAATGTCATGATCAAATACTTGCCGGAACCTAAATAACTTTGATAATTGACCAGTGAAAAATTCCCGTCCATATCGAAAAAGGACTGATAGACAATCAATAACACTGGTGCGATAACAAATAGCAATAACCAAAAGACATAGGGTATTGCATAGAAACGACGCATTTTCGTCATGTGCTCCCTCCTAATCTTCGTAGCTCTCTAAACGAGCATCAAAATCTTCTTCTGATTCATTGAAACGCATGACATGAATGTCTTCAGGCTCAAAAAACAAACCGATCTTGCTGCCTTCTTTGGCTTTTCTAGTCGAATGGACCATCCATTCATTGCCTTGTTCATCGTAACAAATGATTTCATAATGTACGCCACGGAACAATTGCGTGTCTACCTCAACGATCAATTTCCCTTTCTCAGCGGTGGTCAAACTTAGATCTTCTGGGCGGATCACGATTTCAACGGGTTCATTCGCCCGCATACCGCCATCCACGCACTCGAAGCGTTTGCCGACAAACTCGACTAAATTATCATCGATCATCGTGCCATTCACGATATTACTTTCGCCGACGAAGTCCGCCACAAAATGATTGATCGGCTCGTCATAAATGTCTACCGGTGTCCCACTTTGAATGATCTTTCCTTTATTCATGACGAAGATCTCATCACTCATCGCTAATGCTTCTTCTTGATCGTGGGTCACAAAGATAAATGTAATTCCTAATCGCTGCTGCAGTTCCCGCAGTTCGTACTGCATGTCTGTTCGTAATTTCAAGTCTAAAGCAGACAAAGGTTCATCTAAGAGCAAAACTTTCGGCTCATTGACGATCGCTCGCGCAATCGCCACCCGTTGACGCTGTCCACCGGACATTTCACTGATCTCACGATTTTCGTAACCTGGAAGTTGGACCAATCGCAATGCTTCTTTGACTTTCTTTGTGACTTCGTCTTTCGGCAGCTTCTTGATCCGTAAGCCAAAAGCCACATTCTCGAACACGTTCATATGTGGAAACAACGCATAGTCCTGAAAAACAGTATTAACTTGTCGCTGATTTGCCGGAACATCGTTTATACGCTGGCCATCAAAATAAACATCGCCTTCCGTTGCTTCGGAAAATCCGGCAATGATCCGTAAGATCGTGGTTTTCCCACATCCTGAAGGACCTAAAAGCGTATAAAAACGCCCTTCTTCAATATCAAAACTAACATTTTTCAAGACGGTTTCATCGTCATCAAATCGCTTGACCACGTTATTGAACGAAATAATTGTTTTTCCCACACTTTTTCCCCCTAAATCATAAATAAGAATCAGTTACAACGATCAAGGCGCGACTTTTTTGCCGGCCGATATTTCTCAATTGATGCGGTTCTGTTGCTTGGTAATAAATGGACTGTCCCTTGCGTGCTTTGTATTCTGATTCCCCGAGGCTCAGTGCAATCGTTCCTTCCAAAACATAAATAAAAGTTTCCGCTAAAGAAGGTTCAAATGTCTTATACTCGCCGGCTTTCTCAAAAGTCAACACGACTGGCTCCATCTCTTTTTCATTCGAGTCTGGAATCAGCCACCGCAGTTCATAGCCATTTTCTTCATCATAATAACTCGTACTGTCTTCTTCTCGATAGACCACTTGATGGTCTGCATTTTCTTGACGGAAAAATTCTTCCGGGGTCACTCCAAGGACTTCTAAAATCGTAAAAAAAGTTTCCATTGAAGGTGAACTTAAATCTCTTTCTAATTGGGAGATGTACCCTTTGGATAAATCGGTTCGTTCCCCTAATTCTTCTTGTGTCAGATTTTTTTGGACCCGCAAATTGCGGAGCTTCTCGCCAATCTCCATCTACATTCCCCCTCGATCAAAAATATAGTAAAAAAATCCCATAAAAAAGTTTGCTAATAGTAAACTTCAAGTTTAATTTCACTTTTTCCAGTATACAAACTTTTCTAAAAAAAACAAGTCTTTTTTTACCTTTTTTGAAGAGAATTTTTCGAAGCTTTCTTATTGACTAAATGAGCTGCAGCCAATGGGCAGCTGTCACATAATGCCTTTATTTAGCCATTTTCATTCAGTAGCTCTCAATACCCTTCTCTCATTCTAACGAAGAAATTGGCTCATGAATAATCATCTGTTTCGCAACAATGATTAAAAATCAACCAGATTATGGTATCATGAGTTCAAACCATTAAAGGAGTTGCCTTGAATGACAGAATTTTCGTCTTATATCGTAACAAATGAACCAACATTTACTGCCACTTTAAAGACCTGCAAACTGACAGATTTACCTGAGGGAGACGTTCTTGTCAAAGTCGCTTATTCCGATGTCAATTATAAAGATGCTTTAGCAGCTAAAGAAAATGGCGGTGTTATCCGTACTTATCCGATGACACCAGGCATCGACTTGGCTGGTGAAGTCATTGAAAGTCAAAGTCCGGATTTTTCAACCGGCGACCAAGTACTGCTGACAGGTTACGGCCTAGGTGTTTCTCATCCCGGTGGCTTCAGCCAATACCAACGGGTACCGGCTGATTGGCTGATCAAACGACCAGAAACTTTATCGGCTAAAGATAGTATGTGTTATGGTACTGCTGGCTTTACTGCGGCACTGGCTGTCACCGAACTTGAAAAACTTGCCCTTGAAAAAGAAGCGCCGATCGTCATTACCGGAGCTTCCGGAGGTGTCGGAAGTATCAGCATCGCATTGCTGCATAAGTTAGGCTATACAAACATCGTCGCACTTTCTCGTAAAAAAGAGGCAGACTGGTTATTGGCACTAGGAGCAACCAAAATCACTGATCCAGCTGATTGGCAACCAGAAAAAATCAAACCGCTGGCGAAGCAGACAGTAGCGGCAGTTATTGATACCGTCGGTGGTTCCCTTCTTTCCGCATTATTGCCGCAAATCCGTTACGGCGGCGGTGCCTTTTTATGCGGAAATGCTGGGGGGATCAACATCGAAACGACGGTTTTACCCTTTATTCTTCGCGGCATCCGCGTGATCGGTATTGACTCGGTCAATGTTGACACTGCCACTCGTAACGAACTTTGGCAACGTCTAGCAACAGGCTGGTATGTCGCAGATCAGTTGCATAGTCATGAGATTACCTTTGAAACATTGCCGGAAACACTCGCATCCTTATTAGCCGGTACCCATCAAGGTCGGACGATCGTCAAGGTGGCATCAGAAACATGAGAATATTGATCACTGCCGGCGGAACTTCCGAAAAAATTGATTCAGTACGGGCGATCACGAATCATTCAACAGGTTCATTAGGCAAAGCCATCGCTGAAGCGTTATTAGAAAAAGGGATTGAAATTGATTATGTCACAACTCGTCAAGCAAAACAGCCAGCTAACGATTCACGATTGACGGTCCACTATATCGAAGGCACTCTTGGATTACTGAATTGTCTTGAGTCCTTATTATCGGCACATACTTACTTTGCAGTGATCCACAGCATGGCGGTCAGTGATTTCACACCTGCTAACAGTTGGTCACAAGAAGCATTCTTGACAGCGATCAATCAGTTGCTTCCACAATTTGACAACCAAGTATCTCCTGAGTTGTTAGAGACATTAGTAGCACAGTCAATGGAACAGTCAGGCAAACTCTCTTCGAATACTGATCATCTAGTGATGGTCTTAAAGAAAACACCTAAAGTGATCCAGCGAATCAAAGCAAAACAACCTCAGACAAAGTTGGTGGGTTTCAAATTATTAGTCGATGTTTCGGAAGAAACACTTTTTCAAGTAGCCCGTGATAGTCTAGCTAAAAATCAAGCAGATTATGTCTTGGCCAATGACTTGACTACGATCAAAGAAGATCAGCATATTGGTCACTTACTAACTGCCGATAAAAAAATCGGTACCGGCCATACTAAGCTAGAAATTGCCGCATTGATCGTAGATACATTATTGAAAAATGAAGAGCCCCTTGGATAAGGAGGAATTAAAATGAAACAAAAACATGTATTATTAGGTATTAGCGGAAGTATCTCCGCTTATAAAGCAGCGGATATCGCGAATGAGTTGACAAAACGAGGGTATGCAGTCGACGTGATGATGACTGCTAATAGTACGCAATTCATCACACCATTGACTCTCCAGTCATTATCTAAGCGACCAATCCATGTGGATGTGATGCAAGAACGCCAACCTGACCGGATCAACCATATCGAATTAGCGAAGCAAGCGGACCTTTTCTTGATCGCACCAGCCAGTGCCAACTTGATTGGTAAATTGGCTCATGGTTTAGCAGATGATCTGATCTCAACGGTCGCTTTGGCATTGACTGCGGAGGTACCAAAACTGATTGCACCAGCGATGAATACCAATATGTATCAAAATCCAATCGTGCAACGAAATCTAGCCATTTTGAAAGAGGTCGGTTATCAAGAGATCGCTCCTCGCGAGGCCTTGTTGGCTTGCGGGGATTTCGGCCGCGGCGCGCTGGCGACCGTGGAAGCGATCGTTGAACAAGCTGTTGCAGCATTGGAAGTACGAGGAGTCTAACATGAAAAAAATAGCCACTTTTGATTTAGTTTTAACTGCATTTTTCCTGGGGATCTTGATTCTTTTAGCATCCGTTCCTTTTCTAGGGTTCATTCCTTTAGGTCCGATCAATGCTACTACGATGCACATTCCCGTGATCATTGCTTCCATCATTTTAGGACCACGGATCGGCGGCTTTCTGGGAGGGGCTTTTGGCATCATTAGTATGGTCCGTTCAACGTGGATCATCTCGCCGCTTTCTTTTGTGTTCTCGCCATTTGTCCCAGTCTATGGCATGGATCATGGAAGTTGGAAAGCGATCTTGGTTGCTCTGATTCCTCGCATTCTGATCGGAATCGTCCCTTATTTTGTCTTTAAAGCCTGCCAGAAAATGTGGCAAAACAAGCGGCAAAGCACTTCGTTGCTGATTGCTGGAATCGCTGGAGGATTGACGAATACGATTCTCGTGATGAACCTCATCTACTTTTTATTCCAACAAGAATATGCCGCTGCGATCGGTAATGCCGGAACTGCCGTCTATACCGCCATCCTTGGCGTTATTTTGACACAAGGTATCCCAGAGGCGATCGTTGCAGGAATTGCGACCATGACTGTTGCTTCTGTGTTACTGAGATTGACGAAAAAGCCACGTTTTTGATTCATTTGAAAGAACTTCAAACAAAAAGAGCCATTGAAGCAGCTTGATAAGCTTGCTTCAATGGCTCTTTTTTTAGTGTTCCTTTATGCTGCTCATAAATTTTGGCTTACTTGCAATGCCTCAGCCAAACGCTGGTACTGTTCTTCGGTCAGTAAGTCTTCATAAATCAACAAAAAATCAGCGATTTCTTCATCCGTCATGCCCTGTAGATCAGTGGCAACCATCTCTAATAATTGGTCAAACTCCTCGTCTGTTAGCGTATAATTTGTCCAATCTTCATCAGAGAGGGGATCATCGCCGTAATAACTGTCATCCCAAAAAGAGTCTTCTTGATAGGAATCAAAAAACTCTTGCTGATCAACGACATTTTCTGAAGCAGGTAACTGGACTTTTTCATCACTTTGTTTGCCGCTGATAGTAAACGTGATCCCAATAGCCAAAGGCAGCTCGCCAGATTGGGTCATGTTCATCACAACTTTTTGGTTTTGTTTCTTTGCATTGATAGATATAGTCAAATCAATACGTTCACTGTCTTTCAGCAGATCTTCCCATTGCGTAATCTCACTAGTGTCTGCCTTTTGTTTTTTGGCATAGTCAACAAAGTCCAACAGCTCTTGTTTTGTGAATGTATGCGTGATGGTGTCACCATCTCTTTTAAAAGATTCACGATCCAACGTTTTGACATACTCTGCCAATGTCTCAGAAGAAAATAAGCTATTGTTCAATAGCTGGTCCGTGTCAAGATCTGACATCTCATCTGGTGACAGACGAATATATTTATCTTTACCCGTCGTATCTGGCGTTTCGCTACTATCAAATGTATCCGATGCAAACGTATCCGATGTACCGAATGTATCAAATGCAAACAGATTGCTCATTGCCTCAACGATTTCTGCAGAAAGGTAGGTGTCATGGCTCTTCCCATCGATCAAAAGATTCAGTGGGACATCGATTTCTCCAGAAGACAGTGAGGCATCCAAACGAATATTTTTGCTTTTTGGATCTTCAACAAAATTTCCCGTGATCTTGGTTCCCGCCAACTGGGAGAAAATCATCCCTGCGATCATGCTTTCTTGTGAATTTTGGCTGTCCTCGCCAGCAAATTCAAATGTATCGATCGTCACGCTAAAGTCACCAGCATTCATATCTTTTTGTACTGTTAACCCATCAGCAAACTGATCCTGCGGTAATTTCGTACAACCGGTTAAAAAGAATAGCCCAACCAACAAGCCAATACCCAACCACTTTTTCATACTATCCCTCCATTTTCCCCTTTTCTTTATTGTAGCCAAAACGGAATGGGTAGACAAATAGTACAGCCTTCCCATTGCCTTTTTTAATAAAAAATGTGACAACTGCCCAAATAAACAACCGTTCTGAAAGATTCAAGTAATGCTATAGGTTCTCGATACATCGCAACGATGCCTTACGAAGCCTTGCAATACATTCATTCTTCAGATATCGATTTGTCATCAGACGTTGTCACAATTACGAACATGTTGAATTATTTTGCTTCTTCTCCGATAATACGCACTTCTGTCTCTAACTGGACATCAAATCGCTCCTTGATCACTTGTTGGATATGAGCGATCAGTTCCACATAGTCCGTCGCTGTAGCATGATCGACATTGACGATGAAGCCAGCATGCTTTTCAGAAATTTGCGCGCCGCCCCATTTCAATCCTTGTAAACCGGCGTCTTGAATCAACTTGCCAGTGAAATGACCAACAGGCCGCTTGAAGACACTGCCGCAAGAAGGATATTCTAATGGTTGTTTCAGCTGACGGAGTTCCGTCAACTCATCCATTCGTTTCTTGATTTGATCTTGATCCCCTTGCGCCAAATCAAAACGAGCCGACAGAATGATCGCATGTTGGTCTTGAAGCGTACTGTGGCGATAAGAAAACGCCATCTCTTCTTTCATCATAGTCACGACGCGGCCATCTGCGAGCAAGACATCACAGGACGCAAAAATATCTTGAATCTCACCATCATAAGCACCGGCATTCATAAATACCGCTCCCCCGACGCTTCCTGGAATCCCGCAAGCAAACTCAAATCCTGTCAACGATTCATGGAGTGCCACATACGTTGTATCGATCAGCTTCGCGCCTGCTTCGACGATCAAAGTGGTATCTTCTACCGTTATCTGATTCATTTCTGATAGCATGATCACAACACCGCGAATCCCACCATCACGAACGATCAAGTTGCTAGCATTGCCTAAGACCAACCAAGGAGTATCAGTTTCTCGACAATAGGCGACAATTTGTTCTACTTCTTTTGCTGATTTGGGAAAAGCCAGGATATCTGCAGGCCCTCCTGTTTTCGTATACGTATAATTCAATAAAGCTTCATCTTTTAGTAACGCAATTTCTGGAAATTGCTTGATCATTAATTCTTTATTCACAAGAAAGAGTCCTTTCACATTAAACATCTTCCTTATTTTAGCATGTTCATTGAAAAGTTGCTACTTCTCTAAAGAATCACTTTTTGCCCGATGATTGGCAGCGATCATTTCTTGGCAAAGCTGGTGACTGTCTATCACTTGCGCTTGTCGCAGATCGATAGCTGTTGGATCGGCGACTGCTGCAATAAATGCCGAAACTAATGGATAGAACCCTCGTTTGTTCAACGTTGTTTCCCAATCGCCAAACTCATGTTCCACCGTTTTCCCCTCCACATACTCCGTAAGAGCAGTCAAATTCCTCACATCATAGGTTCCGCTTTTGGCGGTGATCCGGTAATCTTCCGTATTGGCACCACTCTTGAGATCCATCGTCAAAATCGCCGTTGTATGTGCTGTTTCCAAGATCAGTGTGGCCGTCTCCAATCCATCCGCTGATTCTTTGATCTGACTAGTATGCGCGATGATCGGTTCATCCAATAAATAGACACCAGTATCCACCAAATGTAAGAAGAGATCATAGATCACATACTTGGTATCATGACTAGCGGCTTGCCGGTGTTTTGACAGATAAATCATCCGCTTATCTGGAATTTGTTTTAATTGATCGACCATCGGGGCAAAGCGGCGATTGAAGCCGACCATCAACAACTTTTGTTTTGCTTTAGCTAGAGCAAACAATTCTTCTACTTCAGCAAAATTCTCGCTGACCGGTTTATCGACAAAGACATGGATTCCTTCTGTCAGACATTTTTTGATCAACTCATAGTGGCTGCCAGTAGCTGTATGAATGAAACAAGCCTCGATTCCCTGATCGATCAGCTCGTCTAAATTGGTGTACATATGCGCCAACCGATAACGTTGCTGCAATTCTTTCTGAACGGATTCACGCCGAGTGGCAAAATAAAAATCCGCTTGATCCTGCAATGCAATATAACTTGGCAAGTATGCTTTTTGTGCAATATTTCCTAACCCGATAACACCGATCTTCATGACTGATTCCTCCTAAACGTTACGTCTTGCTTTAATCTTACACTTTTTTTCGGTAGAATGGAAAATATAGTTGAACCGAGGAGGACAAATATGAAATTTATTTCTTGGAACGTGAATGGCTTACGAGCAATCGTCAAAAAGAACTTTTTAGAAGCCTTTGAGACCTTCGATGCAGACTTCTTTTGTTTGCAAGAAACGAAGCTGCAAGCAGGGCAGATCGAGTTGGATCTGCCAGGATACACGCAATACTGGAATTATGCAGAAAAGAAAGGATACTCTGGTACAGCGATCTTTGCTAAAGAACCGGCACTTACTGCCCATTATGGGATTGGCATCGAGGAACATGATGCCGAAGGCCGGGTGATCACACTGGAATACCCCGAATTCTTTTTAGTCACTTGCTATACACCAAACGCCCAAAATGAATTGCGTCGTCTCGATTATCGCATGACATGGGAAGATGCTTTTCGTGCCTATCTGACCGATCTGAAACAGCAAAAGCCAGTTATCCTATGCGGTGACTTGAACGTCGCTCATCAAAACATTGATCTTAAAAACTGGAAAACCAACCAAAAAAACGCCGGCTTCACTCCTGAAGAACGAGAAAAATTTTCAACCTTACTTTCAGCAGGCTTTACGGATACTTTCCGCTACTTTTATCCCGATACTGAAGGGATTTATTCTTGGTGGAGTTACCGGTTTAATGCGCGCAAAAATAATGCTGGATGGCGCATCGATTACTTCGTTGTTTCAGACGATTTAAATGACCGCCTGGTTGATGCAAAAATCCATACAGAAATCTTAGGCAGTGATCATTGCCCCGTCGAATTACAGTTAAACTAATTGCTTACCTTATTCTTTCGCTGTGTCCTGTCGGCCATCCTGCCAAAAAATCTTGTATCTTTTCATTTCAAAGATTTGTGCTAGAATAGCTTTGAGGTGAAGGCAATGAATTTTATCGCAATGGACTTTGAAACAGCCAATTATCAAAAGCACAGTGCTTGTTCATTGGCATTAGTCATGGTTCGGGACAGTAAAATTGTTGGAGAGTACTACACGTTGATCCAGCCGGAGACAGATTTCTTTTGGAAAAATATCCAAATCCATGGCATTCATCCGGAAGACGTCGTCAATGCTCCTAAATTTCCTGACATTTGGAAACAAATCCAGCAATATTATAATCTCAACAGTCTGATCGTTGCCCACAATGCTGGTTTCGATACTGGCGTTTTAGCTGGATGTCTTGATTACTATGGGATAGAACAGCCAAATTATCTTTCACTCTGTACAGTACGTACAAGCCGCAAACTCTATCCTGAATTCGAGAATCACAAGCTGAATACTGTCTGCCAACAGCTGCAGATTCCTTTGCTGAATCACCACGATGCCCTTGAAGATAGTCGTGCCTGTGCTCAGATCTTATTACGTCAAGAAAACGATTTTGGGATCGACCCATTAAAAAAACTGGTACTCGTAAAATGAGTATCAGTTTTTTACTTTTCTTCTTACTTTCTTACTCTTTTGTCTTTCAGTTATTTGTTGAAAGCCAATAACGACGAGTACTATTCCCATTTACCCGATCGATCCATATATCTTCTAATTGACCACCATTTTTTTCAATGACCTTAGCAGATGCTTGATTGTGAGCATCGCATGTCACCAGTACTTTTTCTATTCCGAAGCTTTTGGCAATCGACAAGGATTGAGCAAGCATTGCTGTCCCATATCCTTTTTGGCGATACGTTTTTTTCACAGAATAACCGACATGACCGCCTTGCTGCAACAAATAGTCGTTGAGCTCTAGCCGAAGATTCAAGATTCCGATGACTGTATCTGCTTGTTTTGCAAGATAAACCCGACTAATGACATGACCAGCTGGAACAGTTGCCGGTGATTTGTAGGCTTCTTGCAGTTCAAGCCATTTTTCGATTGTCTCCGCTGTTTCCAGCCCAGAACCTCCGTGGATAGTTTCATTGTCTTCTAAAAATGATGCGCGATAAGCTGTTAACTGTTCTTTGTCTGCTAGGGCCGGTTCAACAAGCAGGATCATCCTTCTCACTCCTCATCAACTAATTTTGCCATCATTAGAACATCAATTCGTTGCCCATCTTTTGTTTGGGCGGCTTGTTTCATACAACCTTCAATTTCAAATCCGTACTTCTGATATAAATGGATAGCTCGTTCATTGCGCGCTTGGACTGTCAACTCCAAGCGTGTCAACAACCCTACTTCACTGACCCATTCAAGCAATTCTTCTAAAAGAAGTGACCCTAGTCCCATTCCCCAATAGTCTTTTAAAATCGATAGACCTATTTCTCCTACATGGGCCATGCGCCATTCCGAATAATTTTTGATAGAAGCCATACCAATAATTCGTTCTCCATCAAGAGCTAACAATAGGAGGTGATTGTCTTGTTCATACAAGCTTTCTAGTTGCTGTGCCAACATTGCTTCAGGCAGGGCGAGGCCTGTTTCATCCATGACCAAAAAGTCAGTTTCTTGACCAATCTTTTGACTGACTGCCAAGAGTTCTGCCGCATCTTCGCCCCGAGCCTCACGCAACGTCAAGTGAATGTCACTCATTATCTGCCTCCCATTGCGCCAAAATACGCTGTTGGAAGGCCTCAGCTTTTGGACCAAATGTAAGCAATTTCACAAAGCGTTTTTGCTCTTCTGTATTATCTTTTTCCAAAATCAGTTCCAAATAATCTTCCGGTAAAGACTCTTCTAGAAGATTTCCCCACTCGATCACAGAAAGACCATCACCTTCAAAATAATCATCTAATCCCAAGTCTGATGCGCCAAATTCTACCCGGTAAATATCCATATGATAGAGTGGCAACCGACCTTCAGTATATTCACGAATAATCGTATAGGTTGGGCTTTTGATCAGTTGACTGATCCCCAGACCTCGAGCGATCCCTTTGGTCAACGTCGTTTTACCGGCTCCCAGTTCCCCAGTTAACACCAAATTGTCTCCAGGCAGGGCCACTCTGCCAATCACTTCGGCAAATTTTTCTGTTGCATCTAAATCAGCGATCGTTATCATGTTTGATCCGTCCTTTATCTTTTCACTTGCTGTTAGTAGTTAGTATAGCTTGTTTTAGAAACAAAAGTAAAGAGCGTACCGTCGCAAGGAGTTTGAAAGAAAAGCCATTTTTATCCTGCTGTGGGCAGTATTTTTGGAAGCGACGCCCCTCATCTTGCTTTGCCTGCAATTGTTTCTAAGCTTGTTGCGCTAAGTAGACTTCCATGCCACTCTAAGGGCAATCGTTGTGATTCATACTGAGGTTACTACGCTTTCTTTGGTCCCCGCTGCTCACCATCTGCTCTCTGCTTCGCAAGCCAATCGCAGTGATTCAGGCTGAAGGTTATCACGCTTTCTTTGATCCCCGCTGCTCACCATCTGCTCTCTGCTTCGCAAGCCAATCGTTGTGATTCATACTGAAGGTTACTACGCTTTCTTTGGTCCCCGCTGCTCATCATCTGCTCTGTCTTGCTATGCAAGCCAATCGCAGTGATTCAGGCTGAAGGTTACTACGCTTTCTTTGGTCCCCGCTGCTCATCATCTGCTCTCTGCTTCGCAAGCCAATCGCAGTGATTCAGGCTGAAGGTTACTACGCTCCCTTTGGTCGCCTAGTACTGCTCATAATCAACTCTGTCTTGCTATGCAAGCCAATCGTTGTGATTCGCAGCAAAAAGCCGTTCCTTGACAAAAGGAACGGCTTGGTTGTTTGATTAGTTATCTTATTTATCCATCAATGTTTGTGCTGCTGTGATGATGGATAGTTTGTAGACGTCTTCTTCGTTTGATCCGCGAGAAAGGTCTGAGATTGGTTTGTTCAATCCTTGCAGGATTGGTCCAATTGCTTCGAAGTTACCGAAGCGTTGTGCGATTTTGTAGCCAATGTTTCCAGATTGTAAATCTGGGAAGACAAAGACCGTTGCTTTACCAGCTACTTCTGATTCTGGTGCTTTTAATTGAGCGACAGCTGAAATGTAAGCAGCATCGAATTGCAATTCACCATCGATTTCGTACTCAGGCGCCAATTCTTGGGCAATTTTTGTTGCTTCAACCACTTTATCGACTTCTGGTGCTTTAGCTGAACCTTTTGTCGAGAAGCTAAGCATAGCAACTTTTGGATCGATATCAAATAATTCCGCTGTTTTTGCTGAATCAACAGCGATCTCTGCTAATTCTTGTGCAGAAGGGTTCACATTGATGGCACAGTCAGAAAATAGGTATTTTTCTTGATCACGACCACGAACCATCAAAAAGGCACCACTTGTGCGGCTCACGCCTGGTTTTGTTTTAATGATCTGCAATGCAGGTCTAACCGTATCGCCCGTTGAATGGATCGCACCTGAAACCATTCCTTCAGTGATCCCCATGTAAGTTAACATCGTACCAAAATAATTAACATCTTTTAAGATTTCTTCGGCTTGCTCTTTTGTTGCTTTGCCGTTTCGGCGCTCAACAAAAGCTTCGACCATTTCATCCCACCGGTCATAGTTTTCAGGATCTAGGATCTCAAAATTAGCGATGTTGATTCCTCGAGCTTCCGCTGCTTTTTCAATCTCAGCAGGGTTACCAATCAAAACTGGTTCTACCAATTCTTCTGAACGTAGACGGCTTGCTGCACCAAGGATACGAGGATCCGTTGCTTCTGGGAAAACGATTTTGATATGACGACGCACGATTTTAAATTTTAAACTTTCGAATAGTTCCACGGGTAAAGACCTCCAGTTTTTTTATACCCTTACATTGTACAATAGTTGCAAAAAAAAGAACAGATAAAAATGCTGTACTAATCGAAAAAGATAATTTTTGTTACACAATTCACAGTCTGTCTCTTCTGCACTACTACAGTTTCACACCTGTACTATTTTTTCTGGTAATTGCCAGTTGATGGGTGTTTCACCTAACGCAATCAATGCTTGATTGATTTTTGAAAATGGTTTCGATCCAAAGAAACCACGACTGGCAGATAACGGACTTGGATGGGGAGATTCTATGATGATATGCTTTTTCGTATCGATCAACGCTTTCTTTTGCTGGGCTGGTTTTCCCCATAATACAAAGATCACTGGTTTATCCCGTTGATTCAGTTTTTCGATGATAGTATCTGTCAATCGTTCCCATCCTTTGCCTCGATGCGAATAAGCCTGTCCTTCACGAACTGTCAACACCGTATTTAGTAGTAAAATTCCTTGTTGCGCCCAAGGAACCAAATAACCGTGAGAGACTGGCGCGATGCCTAGATCACTTTGCAATTCCTTATAGATATTGCGTAAAGAAGGCGGAATCCGTACTCCGGGTTGGACTGAAAAAGATAACCCATGGGCTTGATGCGGACCATGATATGGATCTTGTCCTAAGATCACTACTTTCACTTCATGATACGGAGTCAGCTTCAGTGCTTCATAAATATGGTCCATTGCCGGGTGGATCTTCTGTGTTGCATATTCTACTTTCAAAAATTCCCGTAACTGTTGGTAATAGGTTTGATCGAATGAAGCTTGCAAAACTTCTTGCCAATCATTTTCTAAAATCTTTCTCATCGTCTCGCTCCTTTGCTTTTAGTTAAGGATAACAAAAGATCTGCCTAAGAAACAAGAAGACATTCTCAAAAATAATTGCTGATTTGTGGTACACTATTCTATAGAAACCATAAGAAAGGACGCTGACAATGATAAAATTAATCGCTTCTGATATGGATGGTACTTTACTAAACGCCAACATGCAGATTTCAGAAGAAAATATCCAAGCGATCAAATATGCCCAATCCCAAGGAGTCGAATTCATGGTGGCCACTGGGCGCAACCGGAAAGAAGCTCTGCCGCCTTTGCAAGAAGCCGGTATTGATTGTGCTATGATCACACTTAATGGTGCACAAGTGTTTGACAAATCAGGAACTTCTTTATTCACCGTTCCTATTTCTAAAGAAAAAACCCGTTCATTGATGGACTTATTAAGAGAAAAAGACATTTATTTTGAGATTTCCACGAGCAATGGCATTTATTCAGAAAGCCAGACGCGCCGAATCGAGAATTTTGCGATCCATACAGCAGAAGCAATGCCCCATCTGACCCACAAAATGGCCATTGCCATGACTGCTGCACGACTAGCTTTTCTTCCCATCAATTATGTCAAAGACTTCAATGAACTGTTTGCGATTGAAGATCTGGAAATCTTAAAAATCATTTGCTTCCATCAAGATGGCGCGCGTGTTTTAGGACCGATCACACAAGAAATCGATGGTTATGGCGACTTAGTGGTTACTTCTTCCGGACAAAACAATATTGAAATCAATCATCGCAATGCCCAAAAAGGGATCGCGGTGGCACACGTTGCTAAAGAGCGAGCGATTCAACTGTCGGATGTCATGACGATTGGTGACAACTTGAATGATGTCAGCATGATACAGCTTGCTGGTGTCAGCTTTGCTATGGGTAACGGGGAAATCGAAGTCAAAGAATATGCGAAGTATCTGACGGATACTAACATTGAATCAGGAGTCGGCAAAGCAATTATTCGGGCAATCGATGAGAATTTATAATTGACGCAGCTTTTCGGGATACAAGAGGAGGCGTAGATATGTCGGAATTTTTTATTCAAGACAGGCAACTCAGCAGTATCACGCGAACGATCGTTAAAGACGAAAAGGGCAAATCGTTATTCTTGATGGTCGGGCGCTGGGGAACTAAAGGCGATGCACTTTCCCTCTATCGTTTGGACGGCACACTGGTCGCCAGTATTAAGCAAATCAGTTTTACCTTTGGCACACGATTTGAGATCTACAAGGACTTTGAGAAAGTAGGTACGTTACAAAAAATTTTCAACTGGCCTGGGGATTTTTATTATATCCAACAGCTCCATTGGGCTGTCCATGGGGATATCTACAATCATCGGTATGCGATCCATCATTTCAACAAGAAGATCATGGAAATGGATAAAGCAACGCTATTGACTGGCGATTATTATGTGATCGATGTGGTCAACGATGAGGATGCGCCAGTTTGCATTTGTATTGCTGCGATTATGGATTATTGGCTCTACAATCGCAAACGCAAGACCCAGCAACATTTGGAGTTACGATTAACGAACGAAACCAGCTGAGATACTCAACTGGTTTCTTTTTGCATATGATCATATAGATGACCACTGATCTTTCGTTCAGCAACCACTTGAAAACCGTGACGTTCATAGAGACGTTTGGCGTGTGGATTGGCTTTATCGACACTTAAACCAATTGTGGTATAGCCATCTCGTTGGGCAATTTTTGGCAGTGCAGCCAATAAAGCTGAGCCAACCCCTTTTCCCCGGAATTTTTCATCGACACAAATGGTATCTAAGTACCATTCGTTCTGCAACGTTTCTTGATCAACGAACAGTTTCATTTCTTTATCCAAACCGTAGGACTCCAGAATCTTCGTTAACGGTTCATCAATGGTAGGTTCATCTTTATCTGGGTAACCAAAAGCAACCCCAGCCACTTGTCCATCGATTTCATTGACCAATCCTCTGGTATAACCATAACGATAATCAGGCTCTAACATCGCTTCAGCCAAGATCTCGAGCGTTTTTTCTTCTCCTATTTCTGCCACAAACGGTAATTCCATATCTTTTAAAATGACTAAAACAAGTTTCGCCATAGCAAAACGATCTTCTTTTTGTGCAAATCGAATCACGATTTCTCCTCCTTGTGTTTTCTTCAGAATAACAGCATTTTTTTGTCATCCCAAGTAAAAAAGTGTCGTTGCGCTTCGAATGAATCCTTGATACTATTCGTGTAGTTCCAGTGGCAACCCATCTGGGTCTTGGAAGAAGGTCATTTTTTTATTCGTAAAGCTGTCAAAGCGAATCGGCTCACACGTAATTCCTTTTGTTTCAAGTTCTGCTACCACTTTCTCAATGTTTGTTACTCGAAAAGCCAAGTGTCGTAAGCCGGTTGCTTCCGGATAACTTGCTCGTTTAGGTGGTTGATCCACGATAAACAACTCAATCTCAGATGAGCCAAAAGCCAAATCGATTTTGGTATCGTTTTTTTCGGGACGATGGTGCTCACGGATCACCTTAAATCCTAATTTGTCGACATAAAATGATTTTGCTCGTTGGTAATCACTGGCAATAATGGCCACATGATGCATCTCAGAAAACATATGCTCACTCCTTTTCTATCTACTTAGTTTACCTATTTTTCCTTCCTTTGGCTACAAAAGACCTGCTCTATTTTATTTTGATTCTGTTATACTGGATACGGAAGGTGATGACATGAAACTACTTTATATTTCAATCTCAGGAAATACCCGGGCATTTGTCAAACGACTAATGGACTATGCCGCCCAGCAGCCAACAGCGCATCCTCTAGAATGGTCCGTCAAAGAAATTGATGACAATTCCATTTTCGAAGAAGAAAGCGAACCTTTTGTCGTGTTTGTGCCGACCTATCTTGAAGGCGGCAACGGCGTAGATAATGGGGATCAGGAAATTTTGACAGAAACCATGCGGGAGTATATTGATTATGCGGATAATGCCCGCTATTGTCGCGGTGTGATCGGCAGCGGCAACAAAAATTTCAATTATCAATACTGCCTGACTGCCAAACAATATGCTGAACAGTTCCAGATTCCATTTCTAGCTGATTTTGAACTGCGAGGAACAACGCAGGACATCGCACGCATTTACGATGTCTTGCGTAAAATCAATTAACTTGGAAGGAGCAGGAGCTAGATCCTGCTTTTGCTCCTAGAAACGGAGAAAAACATGGACGCAAAATATATGGTTATCTTGATTATCTTGTTCGTTAGTGCACTTATTATTGGCTTAGATACTTGGAACCGAATAAAATTAAGACGTCGTGTCAAACAAGAATGGGGAAAATTCCCCCGTCAGCCTCGCTTTGACAAAGAAGAAAGCCTCAAAAAGGCCTGGATGGTAGAGAAAGATTTTTATCCCCATGATAGTGAGATCGATGACATTACTTGGTATGACTTAGACTTATTCGAGGTTTTTGAAATGATCAACAGTACTTACTCCAGTGTAGGTTCTGAAGCTCTCTATCAGCAGTTGCGCAACTTTCAATTTAAGCCGGATCGACAGCTGACCGCGTTAATTGATTTTTTCGCAGCCAATCCAAAAATTCGCGAAGATACCCAATATACCTTTGCCCAACTTGGGAAACTGGATAATAACTTTTCCAAAAACTATCTGGCATCAGGGAAGAAAGAAAGTATTGGCAACTTGCCTGTCTTTATTTTATTGGGCTGTTTGCCGATTGTTGGGCTGATTTTGATAGCTTTTGGCTTTTTGCCAGGAATTGCAGTGATTTTGATAAGCGTCCTCTTTAATACGGTTTACTATTCGATCAAAAAAGCCACACTAGAAACAGAACTCAACAGTATGCGCTATCTAGTTCAGACAGTGGCCTGCGGCAACAAGATTGCCAAACTTGCCACACCATTACAAGAGCAAATCAAAAAAGAACTGCTGCCTCTGAAAAAAATCCCCCGATTCGGCGTTTCTTTTCGTTCAAAAAATGGCAGTGAAGGCGATATGCTTTTTGAATACATCAATATCATCTTTATGCTGCCTTTTATCTCGTACCATTACGTTGTTACCTTATTGGCTCGATACAATCAACAAGCTATCGCATTATGGGAATTGTTAGGCAAGTTGGAAATTGCTTGCGCGATCCTTAATTTCCGTACCTATATGCCGATCACTTGTATCCCTGAATTCAAAAAAGGAACGGTCAGCGCAAAAGGGACCTATCATCCCCTTCTGACTGAAGCTGTCATGAATGATGTCGACTGGCAAACCAATACACTGGTAACCGGGTCGAACGCTTCTGGCAAATCGACCTATGTCAAAAGCATCGCTATCAATTGTCTATTGGCGCAAACTGTCCAAACAGCTGTTGCTGAATCCTTTACGATGGAACCTGGTCATGTGTTGACCTCAATGGCGGTCGAAGACGATTTGTTTGAGGGCGATAGCTATTTTGTTGCAGAAATCAAGTCGATCAAACGATTGTTGGAACAAGTTCAGCAAAAAGAACGCTGCTATTGCTTTGTCGATGAGATACTGAAGGGAACCAATACGATTGAGCGGATCGCTGCTTCTGCTAGTATCATTCATTGGTTGAGCCGTTATCCAAGTTTGGCTTTTATTGCGACTCATGATATTGAACTGACTGAAATATTGAAAAATGACTGCAGCAATATCCATTTTTCTGAACAAGTCACAGCCGATGACGGTATCTCTTTTGACTATAAGGTCAAACAAGGTCCTTCAACAAGCCGTAATGCGATTGCCCTACTGCGAGTGCTTGGTTATCCGAAATCAATCGTTGAACAGGCTGAAAATGAAGCAGCTTACTTCAATCAGCAACGGACTTGGCAAGATCTATAATGACCTACAAGAAATCTGTGATCCTTAGTAAAGACATGCTGCTTAAAACACATCGCTAGGATTGCTCAATAAATAAAGGCTATGACAAAAGAAAGACTTTTAGCGAAGAAACCAGCCTACTCTGAATAAGAGCAATGTGTTTCTTCCTTGATCCTTCTTTTGTCACAGCCTTTTTATGTTAGACAATTTTTCTTAGCCAAATAAATCTGTCTGTAAACTATATTGTTTTCCTTGTAAAATGTCATATTGAATCATCTGATAGTCTTCATAGAGCTGCCGTGATTTCGCATCTAAACTTAGCTCACTCCGCCACTGTTCGCCTTGGTAATATTGCCCGTGTTCAAAAGCCGGCAATTTTTCTTGCAGTGCTAGCAGCAATGCATAAAATCCATTGATTGGTTGCTGACTTTCATTCAACACGTTAGGTGCAAAGTAAAAGGGACTCGTTACCGGAACAGTGTCAGTTGAAAAGGTTCCATCAGAATCCACCATCAAGAATTCCGTTTCATGCAGCGCAGCAGTATCATTTTGATCTTTAATCGCATCCGAGTAGATGCCTGGCAGGTGATCCCCCCAGAAAACGACTACTGTTCTTCGATTCAGCTGCTTCAATTGTTCAATAAAGTCTTTTAGTGCGGTACTACTGTAAGAAACATCTTGCAGATAATTTTCAAGAGCAGTCCTATTTCCATCGCCTGCGGCTTGATAATTTAATGTCTGATACTTTCCTTCATAAGGCATATGGGTCTGCATCGTCACCAAGTGAACGAATTGCGGCTTTTTCTCATCTGACAAAAGAGACAGAACTTCTTTATAAGCAGAAGCATCCGAGATATAAGGATTGTTCTCGATCTTGTCCGTGTAAGTCATCGTGTCTTGATCCAAAAAGGTTTGAAAACCCATCACATCATAGACATCTTTACGTTTGTACATCGATGTATCATAGGGGTGGATCGCAGTCGCATCATATCCTTGTTTTTGCAAGAATGAGACCACTGAAGGCAATTGTGTCAATTTAGGGACCAGCATCGTGTAAGGCGTTGTCATTTGCGGATTCAACAGCCCCATTGAAAAACTGGTCAATGCTTCAAATTCAATGTTTGCAGTCCCACCGCCATAATTTTGCGACAACATTTTCCCACTGATCGTTTGATCGGCTACCGCATAATAATCCTTTAACGGATCTCCCGTGATCGTCAGTCCTTTTAGATGACTTGGATCAGAAAAACTTTCACTCATGACATAAACGATATTTGGCGCTTCTTGGTCACGCGTTTTGTTTGTTTCGGCAGCTTCCGCGGTATATTTTTTTGCGATCTCTTTTATCGCAGCTTCAGAATAATCTGCTGGTCTCTCCATTGCCTCCACTCGTAGATTGAATAGAAACCCACCAATAAAACCGGTATTGTAATAATTCATTTTTTGTGAATAAGGAATCCATAATGCGGTCCGGTTATACGCTTTTCTAAGCAGATTATTGCTGTCATTAAAATGCGAAACATAAACTAAACCAACTGTACAAACGAGCATTGTCAGCCCTCTGAGGATCTGTTTCTTTTTTGATAATTTACGGCTTCGGTAAATACTCCAGATAATTGCTCCCAATGCGAGTATCACACAAAGCATCGCCAAAACGAAAGGTCCAGTTCCGATCATTGTATGCAGCAAGTCAAACTGAGTAATCATTTTCAAATCATCTGGATAAATTGGTTCTTGACGATAAGCCATCTTGAGGTAATTTGCATAACCCAAGATCCCGATCACAATACTATAGAACAGCGCTCCGACTCCTAGCGAGCCAGCAAGACTTGCCAATAATCCGTAGAAAAGCAGCAGCACCAGACAAGCTAAGAAAAACTTTTCTGTATGCCAAGAAAAAGCAAATTTTAATGCTAGCTCAACAGAAAGGTTGTTTTGACACCATTGTAGGTATAGATTACTAAAGATGATCAGAATAAAACTAGCGATTAGTTTTATTGCCAACTTCAAATTGGGATGAATCTTTCTTTTCACGAAGGACATTCCTCCTTTTCTAACCATAACCTGTATTTTATGCTTTGTGATTTAGAATGTAAAGAGCCGTTTGCTTGTTTTGTTTTTTTATTCTTGCCATTCTTCCTTGACGAGAGTTATGACTAAGACAAAAAAAACAAAAAATCCCGAACAATCTATGAATTCCAGAAGCCCTTGCTGATTGATACAGCGAAGGCTTTCCAGAGAAGGTTCATTCATAAATCGTTCGGATATTTATTTTCTCCTAGATGCGATGGACCAAAAACTATCACAGAGTAAAAAAGATTTATTTCCAGAAGTCGTCAAAGATTGATATTGGCAGATGCCGTTTATGCTGTGTTTTGCGCCACCAATTTTCAATCGTTTGTTGCGCATTTGGTGAAACGGTCTTTCCTTCCAAGTAATCATCGATCTCATCATAAGTCACACCAAGTGCTACTTCGTCAGCGATCATTGGTTTGCCATCTTCCAAATCAGCAGTAGGAACCTTTTTGTACAGTGCTTCCGGCGCTCCTAATTCTTGCAACAATTGACGTCCTTGACGTTTATTCAACCGAAATAGCGGCAAGAGGTCAGCTCCGCCATCACCAAATTTTGTAAAGAAACCGGTGATGTTTTCGGCCGCGTGATCTGTTCCTAAAACAGCGCCAGCTTTTTCGCCTGCAACGGCATATTGAGTAATCATCCGCTGACGTGCCTTGATGTTGCCTTTATTAAAATCAGAAACAGGTAAGCCAGCTTCTTCGACGGCTGCCACTTGCGCATCAACGGCTGCTTTGATATTCACTCGTAATGTAATGTCCGGTTTGATAAATTCGATGGCTTTTTTGGCATCTTCTTCGTCAGCCTGTTCTCCATAAGGTAAGCGGATCGCAATGAACTGATAATTGGGATCATTCGTCTCACTGCGCATTTCTTCCATTGTCAACTGAGCCAATCGACCAGCCAGTGTTGAATCTTGTCCACCGCTGATCCCTAAAACAAGAGTTTTCAAAAAGGGATTTTTTTGAAGATATGCTTTTAAAAATTCAATGCTATTACGAATCTCTGCTTTCGCATCAATTGTTGGAACTACGCCTAACTCGCGAATGATTTCTTGTTGCAATGTCATAGAAACGCCTCCTAATTTTTTTGAAGATTGGTCCTAGCTTTCTAGGACCAATTAAATAATTTCTGTTTTGGTTTGCGTACGCACTTTTTCAATGGTCCGCATCTTGTGATTCCAGCACTCTTGAGAGAGATCGACTGGGTATTTTTGCGGATTCAAATCTCGTTTGTACTCATCCCATAATGAATCCAAACAATTTGTAGCATAGGCTTTGATGTGTTCAAGATCCGGCAATTGATAGACTTGCTGTCCTTCTACAAAAATGTCTTGCAGCAAAGGTCGAGCATCAAAATCTGTCACTGTTTTATTGATAAAGGTGTGAACCGGATGGAACATGAACAACTCTTTTTCTTCCTGGGGGTTTTCGTCCCAAAGAGTCACATAATCCCCTTCAGACTTGCCGTCTTTTTTACGTGTGATACGCCAGACTTGTTTCTTGCCTGGTGTAGAAACTTTTTCAGCATTACCGGATAATTTGATCGTATCGATCATTTCGCCTTGTTCGTTTTCAATCGAAACCAGTTTATAAACGGCTCCCAATGCCGGTTGATCATAGGCGGTGATCAACTTTGTACCGACACCCCAAACATCGATTTTGGCTTTTTGCATTTTTAGACTTAGAATCGTGCTTTCATCCAAATCATTTGATGCGTAGATCTTAGCTTCTGTAAAGCCAGCTTCATCTAGTTGTTCTCGGACTTTTTTGGAGATATAAGCCATGTCTCCACTATCGATCCGTACTCCTAAAAAGTTGATTTGGTCCCCTAGTTCTTTTGCGACACGAATCGCATTTGGTACACCTAAGCGCAATGTATCATACGTATCGACTAAAAAGACACAGTCTTTGTGCGTCTTGGCATACGCCATAAAGGCATCATAATCATTGCCATAGGATTGCACAAGAGAATGAGCATGCGTCCCGCTTGCAGGGATGCCAAAGATCTTGCCTGCTCGAACATTACTTGTGGCACCCGCACCTCCGATATAAGCCGCACGAGTTCCCCAAATCGCTGCGTCCAGTTCTTGCGCACGACGAGACCCAAATTCTAATAAGGGATCATCTCCGATCACAGACTTGATCCGAGCAGCTTTTGTTGCAATCAATGTTTGGAAATTAACCATGTTCAATAAGGCTGTTTCGATCAATTGAGCTTGTGCCAAAGGTCCTTCAACTTGAATGATCGGCTCATTGTTGAAGACGAGATCGCCTTCTAAAGCTGAACGAACCGTGCAGGCAAATTTGAATTCTTTCAGATAATCCAAGAAAGCCTCCGGATATCCGCCGATTTCTCTTAAATAATCGATATCTGAATCTGAAAAGGTCAAATTGTTCAAATAATCGACTAAGCGTTCTAACCCTGCAAAGATAGCATAGCCATTCTCAAAGGGCATGTCACGGAAATAGCACTCGAAGACTGCATTCAAATCCGCACGTCCTAATTCCCAATAGGTTTGCATCATGTTGATCTGATAGAGATCAGTATGCAAAGTGAAACTATCATCTTTAAATAATTTTTGCATCGTTTTGCTCCCTCATACTTACTTCTCCCTATTATAGCAAAAAAATAAAAAAAGAAAGTATTTCTTGTTTTTTTCCTCAAAAAAAGTCTGTGCCATAAGTTAGAAAAAGACCGAAAAACTTCATGATACGATGGGGTATTCCACCAGTTTCACTCGAATCATTGGGTCTTGCTTCAACTTATAACACAGGCTGCTAATGGTTAATCAACTGCTAATTGAACTAGGATGATATCTTTGCGAGGTTTCGCAAACTTGACTCCCGCTGCTTCCATCTTTTTACGGATATTAACATCTACAGTGACATCCTTGCGGTCAACTTTTAGTAAGCGATGAATCGCTGTATCCACTTCTCCGCGGCTGATCTTCTTTTTATTGTTGATCAAAACCAGTGTGATCTTGTCAAAAGTATCCACATACATGATCTGGGTTCGATCAAGAGAATAAAGTTTGTAGTATTTAATCGCGACTTTATCAAAAATAAATTTTGAGATGACCGGATAAAATGTCTCCAAATTCAAATTTTGGTTGACTGGTGTTTCAATCAATTTCATATACAACATCCTCTCGTATTAGTTCATCCATGATAAATTGGCCGACTCCGCCGTCAGCTGCACTAGGAATCATACGATCGCAAACGTTACGGATCGATTCACTCGCATTGGCTACTGCAACAGAGACATCTACCACTTCAAACATGGCTAAGTCATTCTCACCATCCCCGATCCCAAAACTCTTTGCATGAGGGAAAGCCTGCATAAAATTCGTGATCGCGGCTCCTTTTGTTGCTAAGGGATCAACGACTTCCAATGTCTGAACAAATGACTGAAACGCACTGACTGGTTCAGTCTGCAGCAATAGACGCAACTGTTCGATCTTTTCATCCGATGCTTCCATCAGTTCGATCTTTAGGACATTGATCGTCGGCCGTTCCTGAATGTAGGCTAAAAGATCCGGTGCATGAATGCAGTCATGCACAAAATAGGCTTGCTTGTATTCAGCAATCATCGCCCCTCTCTCACCGAGATCTGTAACTAATTTATTGGTCAATGCGGTCAATTGTTCTTGATAATCCGCAGGATCTTTGCAGATCACTCCTTGATCGGTGTGCAGAAAATAAAAAACATTTTCTTTCTCTAAAATAGCTGTCACCGCTTCTAAGGTAGCTAGCGGCAAACAATTGGCTAAAACAGGCGCCTGACCTTCCAACTTCAAGCCGGCGCCATTGCCAAAGATGACATCACAGGAGATTCCTTCTTCTATCATCAGTGCTTCTACCAGATCATACCCTCGACCAGTCACAAAAACAAAATGATCGCCTTGTGCTTTCAGATAGTTGATCGCTGTTTTATTGATTTCAGGGACAGGCTGACCCATTTCCTGAAATGTCCCGTCTATATCGGAAAAAACTATTTGCATCGAATCTTCCTTTCTTTGCTATAATTATAACATAATTTGACGAAGCAAAAAATTTTTTGTTGACATTGACGTTACGTAAACCTTTATGATGAGAGCATAAGGAGGGAGAAATTTGGAATATAGTATAACAGCACTGGCTAAAATTTCTGGCGTCAGCAGCCGTACATTGCGCTACTATGATCAAATCGGATTATTAAAACCACAAAGGATCAATTCAGCCGGCTATCGTATTTATGGGGGACAGCAAGTGGATCGTCTGCAACAGATTTTGTACTTTAAATCCTTTGGCCTCCCTCTAGAAGAAATCCGTCATTTGCTAGATGATCCCAAACAAGATGTTCAAACACTGTTGGTTGCTCATTACAACCGATTGTCTCAGGAACGAGCAGCGCTTGATCGCTTATTGACAACATTAGCCCAAACAATCAATTATTATGAAGGAGAACAGACTATGTCAGATAAAGAAAAATTCACTTATTTTAAACAACAACAACTCGCAGCCAATGAAGAAACCTATGGCGAAGAGATCCGTGCCGCTTATGGGGAAGAAGTCGTTGAACAAAGCAATCAAAAATGGCAGAACATGTCATTTGAAACCTACCAAGAATTGGAACAAACCGAAAACGAACTAATTCAAACATTGAAACAAGTGGTACAAGAGCCATTTGACGTGACTTCTTCTTTGGCAAAAACAGCCTTCCAGTTGCACAAAAAATGGCTGCAGCTTGCAGCGCCATTTTATTCTGCCGATTATCATCGCAGTTTAGGTGAAATGTACATTCATGATGCACGTTTTACTGACTATTACGATCAAAAAGCAGGCCAAGGCGCAGCCAGCTGTTTACAGGCAGTCATCGCTCATTACGCAGATTAATGACCAATAAAAAGGACTTGAGCCGCATTATGTGTGCTCAAGTCCTCTTCGTTTGATAAACGTATAAGGAATCCGGATGGACCCTTGTTCTTCCTGGATTGCTAACTTCAACGCCATTTCTCCACATTCATGCAAATGATAGTCGATGGTTGACAATTGAAGAACTTCACTAATAAATAAATTGTCTCTGCCAATAAGTAGTCGTTCGGAGGAAGAAGCCAATTTGATACCAGCAGCTACCTGATCCCCATTGGTAAAAATCGCTTGGACATTTTTATCAGCAAAGAAAGCGGCTGCCTCTCGCCCATCTTCTTCCGTCAAACAATCCCAAAAAATCAATTCTTCGGTAAAAGCTGGGAAATATTCCTGACACAAACGAACTGTGATCTTCGAATTGCTGCTCAGCTTACGACTTCTTCCAAGTGTAATTCCAATACGCTCGATACCATTTTCTTTCAAATAAGCAAACACTTCCCGAATGGATTGCTCACGATCGATATAGGTGCAACCATCTTGGACAGAGTCGATCTTTTCACAAAAAACGATACGACCATAAGCACGATAGGGCAATAGTTTTTCGAGCGGATTTGCTCTCGATGTGATAATCAGAGCATCAAACCCTTTTGCCGCAAATTCCTGCAGGTACTTTTCTTCCATTTCTGGTTCATAGCGGGTAGGCAACAAAGTCACCTTATACCCACGGGAAAAAGCACTTGCAGTAATCCCGCTTAGAAGGATATCAAAATACGGATGATTGACAAATGGGAGAATCACTCCGATGTTCTTCGTTTTTCCCGAGCTTAGTACACGTGCAGTATGATTCGGGATATAGTTGACTTGTTCCATTACCCGCAAAATCTCCTGACGCTTCTGCTCATCCACATAAGGATTATTATTGATGACTCGTGAAATCGTTGAGACCGAATAACCGGTCAACTTAGCAATATCCCGAATGTTCGCCATGCGCTTCTCCTTAGACAAATAATTGTTCTTTCATATAGTCTATCACACTTGCCCCACATTCATAAAATTGGTAATAATCATTCTGATGAATGAAACTGATTCGTTGCGCACCAAAATATTCATCCTGTACCAGGTGTCCAATTTCTGCAAGCGGTATTTGTGCGACCTTTTCCCTAAAAAATCCCTTGGGCTTTGTGAGAATCAAGTTCATCCCATCAAATTCAAGTGCAACATAGCAGCGTTGTATTCCATTGTTTCCCTTTACTTCCATATAAGTGTGCATCTTCATACGCCCCTTTCATGAATAGAATAATCTATGAAACGCGTACCAGAGCAAGCACTTTGTTTTCTTTTTTTCTCCTTGTTTATTTCTGAGGTTGTGAATCATTTCGCTTATTTCTAGAATGTTGTTACAATAGAAATGGAGAAAGAAGTCATCAATCATTTTTCCATTCGAGGAGGAACGCAAATTGACATTAGAAGAAGCTTTTTTATTGGATACATTGCGTTGCCGATTCAAATTTTTGCGAGAAGGGCAAGCATTGACGCAAAAAGAGGTATCGCAGCAAATCGATGTATCGTTGGAAGACTATTTGGATTACGAAGCTGGTGATCGTCTACCAGACGTTATGACGATTTTGCATCTTGCTGCCTTTTATGATGTCTCAGTAGATTACATTTTAGGCCAAACAGAAATTATGCAGCGCTATCCGCTGTCTTGATAAAAAAGTGCTACATGAAACTGCTCCTTGCTAGTTAGAATAAAAATCAAGCTAGTAAGGCGCACGTTCATTTTGAGTAAAAGGACTACTTTTTAAGCAAAAATACCCACTCTTGTAGGAAGAGTGGGTGTCTCAAAAAGAGAATGAAAATGAAATAGATTTGATAGATTGATCATAAACTTCTTCACTGAATCATTCAACATGAAGTTAATTCCTATTTGGTGTAAAAATATGGAGTATCTCTTTTGAGCTATGTTAGCAGTGAATACCAAAATGATTAAGAATTCAATATACCAATGAGCAAGCAATGGATCATTGGTATTGGCTCCTTTCTATCATAGAAATAGAAGCATAAAGAAAAGAACCCCTTCGCTAAGGGGTTCTTTTAGTATAATTACATCATGCCGCCCATGCCCATGGATGGATCCATTGCTGGAGCTGCTGGTGCAGCAGGTTCAGGTTTGTCAGCAACGACTGCTTCAGTTGTTAACAGTAATGCGGCTACAGAAGCGGCATTTTGTAACGCAGAACGTGTTACTTTTGTTGGGTCAACGATTCCTGCTTCAAGCATGTTTACCCATTCGCCAGTTGCGGCATTGAAACCAACGCCAAGATCTGCGTGTTTCAATTTATCGATGATCACTGATCCTTCATATCCAGCATTTTCAGCGATTTGACGTACTGGTTCTTCTAACGCACGCAAGACGATTTTCACACCGGTTGCTGCATCGCCGTCTGCTTCGATGGCTGCTACTTTGTTGATGACATTGACAAGAGCAGTTCCCCCACCAGACACCATACCTTCTTCAACCGCTGCACGCGTAGCGTTCAATGCGTCTTCGATACGTAATTTCAATTCTTTTAATTCTGTTTCAGTTGGTGCACCCACTTTGATGACTGCAACACCGCCTGCTAATTTCGCTAGGCGTTCTTGTAATTTTTCGCGGTCAAAATCAGACGTTGTGTCAGCAATTTGATTTTTGATCAATTGCACACGAGCATCGATCGCTGATTTGTCGCCAGCACCTTCAACAATAGTTGTATTATCTTTGTCCACAACAACTTTACTTGCTTGTCCTAAGTTGTCGATCGTCGCATCTTTCAATTCTAACCCTAAGTCTTCAGTAATGACTGTACCGCCAGTCAAGATCGCAATGTCTTCTAGCATTGCTTTACGACGGTCACCAAAGCCTGGAGCTTTAACTGCTACGACATTGAATGTTCCGCGGATTTTGTTCAAGACCAATGTTGGTAATGCTTCGCCGTCTACATCGTCAGCGATGATCAACAATGGTTTTGATTGTTGTAAGATTTGTTCTAACAATGGCAAGATATCTTGAATGTTAGAGATTTTTTTGTCTGTGATCAAGATGTATGGATTTTCCAAAGCAGCTTCCATTTTATCATTGTCAGTGACCATGTATTGTGAAAGGTAGCCACGATCGAACTGCATTCCTTCAACTACATCTAATTCTGTTTCGATCCCTTTTGATTCTTCAATGGTGATCACGCCGTCATTGCCGACTTTTTCCATCGCGTCTGCAATGTATTTTCCGACTTGTTCGCTACCAGAAGACACAGCACCAACTTGTGCAATAGCTTCTTTTGAGTCAACGATGGAAGAAATGTTGTGTAATTCTTCAACCGCAACTTTAGTTGCCATTTCGATCCCACGGCGAATGCCTAATGGATTCGCACCAGCTGTCACGTTTTTTAGTCCTTCACGAACGATCGCTTGTGTTAGCAATGTCGCTGTCGTCGTTCCGTCACCAGCGATGTCATTTGTTTTAGATGCAACTTCAGAAACAAGTTTTGCACCCATATTTTCAAAATGATCTTCTAATTCGATTTCTTTTGCGATC
This sequence comes from Enterococcus gallinarum NBRC 100675, assembly GCF_001544275.1. GTDB lineage: Bacteria > Bacillota > Bacilli > Lactobacillales > Enterococcaceae > Enterococcus_D > Enterococcus_D gallinarum. The sequence continues at coordinate 168,305 of NZ_BCQE01000005.1, forward strand.
GTTACGCCATCATTTGTGATCAATGGTGAACCATAAGATTTTTCTAAAACGACGTTACGACCTTTAGGGCCTAAGGTTACTTTTACTGTATCTGCTAATTTATCTACCCCGCGCAACATTGCTGCACGTGCATCTTCTGCAAATTTGATTTCTTTTGCCATGATTCATTCACCTCAACTAAATTATTTTTTATTCAACTACTGCAATAATGTCTTTTGCAGCAACGATCAAATATTCGTTACCTTCAAATTTCACTTCTGTGCCAGCGTATTTTTCGAACATAACTTGTTCGCCCACGTTGACAGCAACAGGAGCTTTTTCACCGTTTTCTAGCGTGCGTCCTTCACCGACTGCAATGACGGTTCCTGTTTGAGGTTTTTCTTTGGCTGCTGAAGCAAGCACGATCCCTCCCACAGTTTTTTCTTCTTCTTTTGCGACTTCGATAATCACGCGATCACCTAATGGTCTTAACACGATAAATCCCTCCAATTGTATTTGATAGATTTTCTATTAGCACTCTCACACATAGAGTGCTAACTCACAAAATTAATATTACTCATTTTCTGTTTTTTTTGCAAGCCTTTTGATTAAATTTATTTTGGCTTTTTCTTTTTATCGATCCATACTGCAAAAACCTAGGGAAAAATTTTGTTTCTAATGAGTCAGTAGTCTATAATAGAAAAAAAGGAGTGTGATGATTTCACTTATGTCTCTAAAAAAATACGCACTATCGACGATTTTGATTTATGGGGTCGCATTTTTTATTCCTGTCGCTTTTATATCTAGTGGTGCCACGATCCCTGCAACGACTGTTTCGTATATCGTCGGCGCAATCTTGATGATTTTTCTTTATTTCAAACAAAATGAACCCTTATCGTTTGAACGTAAGGAGCCAAAAGTATCGGCTATTATTATTTATGGTCTAACAGGAATCATTGCTGCCATTCTTTTGCAAAACTTCGCTGTCTTTATTGAGTCGCTATTTGGCGAAGTAGCGGCATCGGAAAATACAGAAAATATTATCTCTATTATTCTGCAAAATCCGATTTTTGCCCTTGCCGCTATGGTCGGCGGGCCTATCATGGAAGAATTTGTATTTCGCCGTGCCCTTGTGGGAATCGTTGCGAAATATTCAAATATCTGGGTTGGTGTCATTGTCAGCGCTGTTGCCTTTGCCTTTGCCCACAGCGACAATCATCTATTGGTGTATATTCTATTGGGTCTCTTTTTCTCTGGACTCTACGCGTTGACAGGGCGTATCTGGACATCCATGATTACCCACGTGGGAATGAATACACTAGTTATTATCATTCAACTATTGGTTCATGCCGGCTATATCAATGTGCCCTAAGCACTAAAAACAAAAAAACGATGTTGAAAAATTTCAACATCGTTTTTTTATAAGATAAATTTCTAGCTTTGTAAAAACTGTCTGCATTCAATCGCTATTGCTTTTCTACAAAAACTTGCTAGCCAATCATCCTCAAATACTGAATAATTCGGTCGCTTTATCTGGATCAGTGTCATAAACCTCAAAGGCTTCACCGACACCTAAGTCGTGTTCTTTCATCGTATTGACCATGGTTAGATGGGCCAATTCTTTTAGATTGTTTTCTTTACTCAAATGCCCTAAATAGACGCGCTTCGTATTATCCGTCAATATGTCTGCCATGACTAATGCCCCATCTTCATTGGAGAGGTGCCCACGATCCCCGAGAATACGCTGCTTGAGGCTCCATGGATATGGACCCATCCGCAACATTTCTAAATCATGGTTGCTTTCGACCAGATACGCATCGGCTCCTTTGATAATCCCCCGGACATGATCACTGCAGTAACCAGTATCAGTCAACATCACAAAAGATTTGCCATCTTTATGGAACCGATAGAACTGCGGTGCTGCCGCATCATGGGAAACGCCAAAACTTTCGATGTCCATATCTCCCATCGTCAAAACTTTTCCCATCTCAAAAACATGTTTTTGTTCAACCGCAATATTGCCTACCATATTGTCCATCGCCTGCCATGTTTTCGTGTTGGCGTAGACATCCAACTTGTATTTGCGAGCCAAGACCCCTACGCCGTGGATATGGTCACGATGCTCATGCGTGACTAAAATAGCATCCAGATCCTCTGGCTTGCGTCCAACTTCATCCAATAATGAAGTGATCTTTTTGCCGCTCAGTCCTGCGTCCACCAGGATTCGTTTTTTATTGCTCTCGATATATAACGAATTTCCTGAACTTCCGCTAGCTAAAATGCTTACTTGAAAGGCACTTTCCTTCATCATTGTTTCTGTCTTCCTCTCTCTTACTTTCAACGAGTTCCATTATACCTATTTTTCTATGGATTTTCTACTTTTTGTACTGCATTGTTTGTAATGATTCGATTACTAAAGGCATTGACAGTTTCGATCTGAATATTTTCATCCGCATCTGCTTTGACAGCAACGAACCAAGCCGGAATGTACACATTCCGATCACCAACAATCAAAATCCTTGTGTAAGCCAGCTCTGTCCATAATATCTTAGAATGACTAGGCAACTTATTATTCAAATAAAGCGTGTTGACGGCTTCTTTCTCTGAATAGAGAGTCATTTTCTCCCGCAGCGGGGTGATATTGGAAATGTGGGTCTGAGTATACTTAGCGATCTGCAACAGTTTATCTGACGATTCTAAAGTCATATCGATCCGGCTTGAGCTGTCATTGAACGGGATATTTTCATAGGACTGACTGGCAACAATGGTTGGGTATTCTTGATCTAATAGCGACAAGTTCTTCATATAGTGATATTCCTCTCCATAGAGGACTTGATCTTTTCGCTGAAGGTATTCATTGACCGTCTTTTCCGCCTGTGTGTCATCACTAATGTAGAATCCTCCGGAAGAAATATGGGTCAACTGCTGCCCTTTGACAGTAGTCGCCTCGACTAACCGCTTGTCCCCTTGCGCTTCTTTCAAAGCAGCAGCCAAATCGGTTTGTTCACCACTTAAATAGTACCCGCTCAAATACTCGTCAGAAAGTTCTCCTGAATATTTGATGTCTTCTGAGGCTAGTCGCTGTTCAATCGGGATCGTCTGATTTGACTGCAAAACGTTCTGCTGTTCACTGCGGGCTTCACTGTAAATGTTGAACAAAAAGACATTCAACCCCAAAAACGCTAGGAAAAAAATCCATTCGATTCGCTTGAAATCCAATCAAACTCCCCCCGTTTCTGTCAATTTAGCCATTAATTCCTGATAATTGAACCAGTTATTCTCATACTTTACATACCAAGTTGGTGTCAAATCGACGACAGAAGCCCCTTTGATGTCGCCCCATTGATAGCCAACAATAATCTGCTGCAGCTGATCCGTCTCTGCCCCTGCAGAAAGCAAGTCACTGCGAACGGTTAAGCTTGAAGGCAGCTCCACCTCGGTCTCAGAAGGAATCGGCACTTGGATCGCATTTAAACTAGATTCGATTGCCATCTCTCGATTCCCTAATTGCCCACTGTTAGAAAAAGTTACTTTCATCAATCCCTGAGCACCACTGCTGAAGACTGGATACCCTTCTACAAAAATACGATAATCTAGTTGATTGCTTAACCGATCAAAAAAGCGTATCGTTCCGAAATTGTTGCCCAAACGACGAATATAGTCCGCACTTTGCATAAACAGATCCGTTTCATCACTTTCTGAAACAGTGGTTTCAAATTTGACTACTTGATCATCATGCAAAACCGCCATATTCTGTCCACCTTCATAATAATAAGTATCCACACTATCATCATTGACTTTGACATCTTTTGGCGAAGTAAAAAATGCTTCTCGAAAGAGATTCGCCGATTGCAAAGAGGAAACATAGCTGTATTTTTTCAGCTTGATCGTGTCCTGTGTATAGAACTGATTGCTTTTTCCTGATTCTTCCTGGCGCATCGCTGTCCATTCTCTTGGATTATCTTTCAAAATGCGATTCACATCATTTTTATCCCAGTCAATCTTGCCTTCAATGATCCGTGATTCTTCCAAATTCACAAACTGGATTTTATTCTCTTTCAAATCGATTTGAATACGGGAGAAAGCCATTTTGTTGGCTTCGTTGTCACCTAATGCCAATTCAACATCAAAGGTCTCCGCGTAATCATTTAGTAAGAACGGCGTGTAATACGCCAACGTCACTCCCTCATCCAATGTTGCTGCCTCTGAAAAAGACTTGGAATCATAATTTTGTACCGTCAGATCATTGACTTGAGCATCCGAGAGCAGTCCCTGAACGTCACGAATCAACGTTTCAGAATTGGTTTCCTTGACTTCATCTTGGTGGATCCAGGTTAAATACAATGGCAAAAATAAATCACTTTTTTGTTTGTAGGTCTGAATACTCGTATTGACTGTATCTGTAGCTTGTTCGACTGAACGATCGTAACCGGTGGGATTCAGCCAAATCATGTAGGAAAAGTAAAAGCTTAGGGCAACCATAACGATCAGACCTAAACGAATCATTTTTTCTGAGACTTTCATTCCCACCAATCCTCCTCATACGGTTCATATGGCAACATGATATAAAATGTTGAACCGCGGTTTTCTCGGCTTTCTGCCCAAATGGCTCCCCCATGAGATTTGATCACTTCGCGGGAAATGGCTAATCCTAAACCAGTACCACCTTGTTGCCGGGCGCGGGCTTTATCAACACGGTAAAAGCGGTCAAAGATTTTGGTAAGATCCTTTTTAGGGATGCCTAGGCCTTGATCATTGATACTCAAAACGATATTGTTATGGGTTTCCATCAATTTGACTGTGATCACACCGCCATCAGGTGAATATTTGATAGCATTGTTCATAATATTGTCGATCACTTGAATCATCTTATCCGTATCGACTTCGACCCAAAGTTCACGTTTGGTGAATTCACGACGAATCACATATTTTTTGTTCTCATTCGTCACCATCATATCAAATCGATCCAATACAAAGCTGACCAACTCATTGAAATTGATGTATTCCAATTGCAGTTGCGCATTGCCGCTGTCCATTCGTGAAAGACTCAGTAGGTCATTGATCATTCGAATCATCCGATCCGTTTCATCTAATGTCACTTTCAAGAAGTTCGGTGCGATTTCTGGATCTTGCCAAGCCCCTTCGCTCAACGCTTCAATATAGCTGCGCATACTGGTCAAAGGTGTTCGCAATTCGTGAGACACATTGGATACAAACTCTCGCCGCTCTTGTTCATTTTTCTCTTGTTCTGTAACATCATGCATCACCGCTACTAAACCAGAAATAAATCCAGACTCACGGCGAATCATTGAAAAGTCGATTCGTAAAATCAAATTCGTTCCAACGATGTCATTGTTGGGCCGTTCGATCAGCATTTCATCAGGACTTTCTAGCAGTTTACGCAAGGTGTATTCTTCATCGATTTGGAGCAGAGTCAGAATCGATTGACCGACTGCTTCTTCAGAAGTAACATTCAATAACGACATCGCCATCTCATTGATCGTAATGACTTTCCCACGGCGGTCAGTCGCTACGACGCCATCGGTCATGTGGGAGAGGACACTATCTAGTCGATTTCGTTCCGACTCCATTGCTTCTTGTGTTTCTTCGATACGTTCTCCTAGCTGATTGAATGTTTCAGCCAGCTGTCCCAGTTCATCTTGACCATGAACTGCTACTTTGCGGCTATAATCCCCTTTGGCAATCCGAATGGCTTGTTCCCGCATTTCCCCAATCGGCTGAGTGATGGATCGGGAAACAAGTAGGGCAACAACGATCGAGATCGCTGCAGCAATTAAAGAAGCCGTCACAAAAATCACGGCAGTATCACTGACTTCACTGTATTTCTGTTCCAGATTGCTTCGCAGATACAATGTACCTAAAACCGTATCCCCTGTAGGCGACTGGATCGATTGGACAATGTTGTAGACCCGCTGTCCTGTCGATTCGTCATACAACACTTCACTACGGTTCGTATCATAATCTCGGTAATCGTTTTTTTCACCCACTGAACCTCGATCATTGATATTGGTGGTTGCCCGAATGATTCCTTGTTCATCTACGACCCGCATCTCTAAAATCTCAGAAGAGTTGGTACTGGAAAGGATCCGGTTCAAAGAAGAATTCATTGCATCCCAATCGAGGCTGTCTTCGGCGTCCATTCGACTAAGTTCTGAACCTAGAGTAACGACCAACGTGCTAGCTCTTGCCTCCATGTCGCGCTTAAAGGCATCGATCGTTGTTTTCTCTAATTCGCGAATAAAATACGCCCCGATAATCTGGATCGAAATCAATAAGATCAAGATAAAAGTCAGGGCGATTTTGAAGTTCACTGATCGAAAAAAGCGAACCTTATTTTTCATAGCTTATTCCTGTTCAGGGTTCCGCAAGTAATAGCCGACTCCGCGACGAGTGACCAAATAATTCGGATGACTTGGGCTATCTTCGATTTTTTCCCGTAAACGGCGAACGGTAACGTCGACGGTCCGCACATCACCAAAATAATCATATCCCCAGACGGTTTGCAGCAAATGTTCCCGTGTCATGACTTGACCTAAGTGTTTCGCTAGATAGTGCATTAGTTCAAATTCACGATGGGTCAATTCGATTGCTTCGCCATTTTTAGTTACCATGTAGGCATCTGGATGGATCGTCAAATCACCGATTGTCAATTCTGCATTCGGTGCTTCTTCTGCTTCTTTCGCCGAAGCAGAACCGCGACGTAAATTAGCTTTGACACGAGCTACTAATTCACGGTTGGAGAAGGGCTTAGTCACGTAATCATCGGCACCCAATTCCAGTCCTAACACTTTGTCGATCTCAGAATCTTTGGCGGTAACCATAATGATCGGCATATCGTGATTTTTTCGAACTTCACGTGCCACTTCTAATCCATCCATTTTCGGCAGCATCAAATCTAATAAAATCAGATCCGGTTCAACTTCTGCCACTTTTTCTAATGCTTCTTCACCATCATAAGCTGTATATACTTCGTAGCCTTCTTTTGTCAAATTGAATTTGACGATGTCCGAGATCGGTTTTTCATCGTCCACGACTAGGATCTTTTTCAAAAAATGTCACCTCATTTTTTATTCTTTCCTACTTATTATACATGATTTAGGATGTGTTTTCATCTTTCCTCAAATCTTAGCCTTGATCTATGCTTATTCTTAAGAAAATTTTGTATCGATGTTCTTTCTTTTTCACACTCATGATTGCTAACTTATTCATTCCGTAATAGGTTTCACAACAACTTTTACAGTATCGCCAATGTCTTTTTTGATCTGTTTGCGAATCTCTTTCTTGATTCCTAAAATATAACAAATACTTCCGTCTTGGTTTTTCAACCCCATATTGACGATACTTCCTTGATAGTCAACGCCATCAAATGTTGCCTGAACTTTCAGCCGCCCTTTATTCCATTCAGCCCGCAAATCGTAAGGAAAAATCACGTATGCTCCACCTTTACCAATCTCAGAAGAATAAATGGTTGATTCAAAAACATATTCTTTCATTGTCACTCACTCCTTTTTCATAAACAACTCAAGATACTGCCTTAAGTAATCCGGATAGCATAAAACTCCATCTGTAAGCATCCGTCTCCTTGGAGAACTGTTGCTTTGTTCTATGAAATCATTATACTGCTTGTTTTGTTCAACGAAAATAACTTAGGTGTAAATAGGAGTAAGTAGGCGCAAAGGAGAGCATCGAAGAGCAAAAGAGAGCCAAACCCTTCAGGTCACTGACCATTGCGGCATCTCTAGAGAAACAGGCTTCTTTTCACTCATCGGCACAAAAAAAGGTATGAAAGTTGAAAAGACAACTTTCATACCTTTTAACATTCATTAATGAATGATTGTGAGCGGCTCTTAGAAAACGATCACAGTCACTCGATCAAATCCCCGTTTCGTCTAACAGCTGCACTCCGACGCCTAATAATCCAGGTCCTGTATGCACAACCAGTGCCGGTGAAATCTGTCCAAAGAAAATTTCTTTCACTTGAGGAAATTCTTGTTCAAGACGAGTTTTCATTTCTTTAGCTTCTGCCAACGCATCCCCCTGGGCCACGGCTAGGCGAAATTGTTTGTGATTTCCAATGTACTGTTTCACCAGTTCAACGGTCTTGTCCAAACTCTTTTTACGTCCTCGTGATTTCGCTACTGTGTAATAAATCCCTTCGTCATTACAAGAAATGATTGGATTCAATTTCAAGGCATTTCCGAGAATTGAAGCAACCAAACCAATTCGGCCGCCTTTTTGCAAGTACTCCAATGTCGCTACATTGAAAAAGACCTTATTTCGGACAACTTCTTGTAGCAGCTGTTCTTTGAGCTCTTGCCATGTGATTCCCTCATTCAGCAACTCAGCAGCTCTGATCGCTTGTAATCCAGCACCAATCCCGATATTTTTCGTATCTAAAACAAAAATATCCAAGTCATTCCGTTGTTCTCCCATCAAGCGAACAACATTATAAGTACCGCTCAACCCACTAGAAATGGTGACTGCCAGAACTTGTTCATAGCCATCGGCTTTGATTCGATCAAATATCTTGTTGATGGTTTCGCCATCGGGCAATGACGTACTAGGAATTTCTTGCGGCAATCGTTGATAGATCTCTTCAGCTGTAATATCCACTTTATCCGTATACGTCCGATCCTTGTATATGATCTGCAATGGCAACATATACATACCATATTGTGACATGATTTCTGCCGGGACATCGGTTCCCGAGTCGACAAGCAGGGCAATTTTCTCTTTATTCATGGGATTCTCCTTTGTGCGTTTCCAAGTAATTTACTTCTAGTTCAATCGTTTTTTCTGCCAATAATTTATTTGCAAACGAACGGGTCGCCCCTTTGATCGCGATCAGTTCTACTGGAATCGGATCGGTAGACACCGCTTCTTTTGAACCTGCTGCCTCTTGGCAGACTGTCCAAATGGCTTTTTCCTGTTCTTCACAAAATAAATTGTACGCATTTCGTATCCCGACTACTTTTCCTTGAAACAATATTCCCGTCTTGATTTCTGGGATTGTCAACACTTGCTTCAACATCGTAATGGCAATCAAAAATGCCAAATGTTTTTGGTTATACCGTTTTTTCTCTGGGGGTGGGATCATCCCTTTTTTGACGTAATTATTGACCATTGATGATGTCAGCAGTGAATGTTTTTCCGACTGGATTACCGGCGACAAGTACTGATCGATCAGCGTAATGACTTGATCCATGTACAGTTCCAAAGTTGGCAGCTCTTCCCACCGAGGCAAATGAAAGGAATTCAGCGACTCGCTCCAATCAAATAAATCTGAACGTAATTTTTCCATAATCTTCTCCATCTTAAATAGCAGAATATTGGTTTATCAAAAACTTTTTATCTGGTTTTGATAACTAGATAAATTTTACCATATACTGGTATTGGATTGTAGTCCTCTGCTCAAAATTTAGGAAAACAAAAGAATTTGATTTTTGAAACGCACAAACATCACGAACGAAGTGCGCTCTAAGTATTCTTCTGTTGGAAATTGAGATAAAAAACGGATTTTTTTAATAGAACGATTGATTTTTAAATAAGCGAATGCAAGAGAAATTAACTTGTTAATGAAAGAGTGATAATCAAAGAACCTCCAGTAAATTTGTCTTTCACGTTAGATAGAAAATTGACGAAAAAAAAAGACCACTTTTTCAAGTGGCCTAACAATTTATTATCATTTAAACTTATAGGAGCTTTGATGGCAAAGAATGATAATAAACGAATATCGGTAGCTCATTGACAGTCTTTTGGCTAAGACTAAAGACCGTAATAATCTACGATAGTAAATTAACTATTACATAAAGCGAAAGGATTAACTAGTTTAAAAAAATACAGATTCTTGAATTTTTTTAAATATCCAGTTACCAAATGTTACTTTTTATACAAGCGTCAACTCAACGGAATTTCTTTTCCCTCCATAATCAATTGTTTCACATCTTGTTTTAGATTCTCAAAATGATTGGTTGAATCTAACAAATCTTTTTCAAATACAGTAAATGATGCTCGTTTGCCTTTTTCAAGGCTGCCAAATAACTCTTCATTACGATTTTGTTTGGCAGCTTCAATTGTGATTGCTCTAATTCCCGTTACGACATCGATAGTTTGAACACGACTATCACTAATTTCTTGGTCTTCATCATCTCTGCGAGTGACCGCTTTATAGACACCGTATAGTGGTCTTGTCGGCATATTACAAGCATCACTGTGAATAGATAACTCAAAATGACTATCATCGATCACATCTTTTAGACGTAAGAAATTTTGCGTTAAGAAATGTTTCGGATAAAGTCCAGCTTTTTCCCACATTGGCCAAATATCCATATAAGCAGCCAGAGCAGAAATATTCACCGATAAATTATTTTCTCGTACAAAGTCAAAAAATTCATCATTTGAGAAAGCAAAGTGTTGGATAGACATTTTATAATCCTTTCGAGGTGCTCTATCCAAAAGTTCTTTCAATTTCTTAGCTAATGTTAATTGAGACAAATCACCTTGTGAATGAATATAAAAATCATAACCATTCTGCCAAAAAGGCATAAAATCATCAACAAATGTATCGATATTATGACCTTTAAAGTCATAATTCCATTTACCAACCGTGCCATTCGTTAACGGCTCAGACAACATGATTTGATGATCAATCACTGCACCATCAAAGAAAAATTTCAATGCTTTCATCATCTTAAAGTTATCTGTATCATATTTATCCATCATTTGATTAATATAATCAAACGTTTTTTCATTATCATTATCGAATTGATTGTTTACATGCTGATAATTTGTTAAAAACGACATATGGATAGGATAATCTGATTGATCAAAATCTTTGTAGAATTCGATTTCTTTTTCAATTCCTGAAGTACCGCCTCCCATGTATTCTGCTGTAGCAATTACACCATTCACTTTTGCATTTTCTAGATATAGTTTTTTCCCTCTTTCAAGGTTGTCATTATTATAAAGAACTGGTGCTAAATAGCTGATATATGGCATATAAGCTGTTTCAGTAAAGTTACCATCATAATCACCTTCGTCTGTTAGGCCACATCCAAAAGTATCTTTAGCCACATGGTCAAATCCAAATTCTTTGATTGCATAAGTGTTCATTACAGCACCATGACCTGTTCCATACAATAAAACTAAAGGCTTTTTATCTTCTAATTGATCAAGTTCTTTGGCCGTAATCTTTCCATGACGTTGCTGATTATATCCAAAGAATAGAAATGCTTCTTTTTCTTTCTTCACAAGCTCCTTCTTCAATCTTTCCATCATATCTTCTCGATCGAGACATCCAGGAACTTCCCCATATTTTCCAAAATCCCAATATTTGAAGTCAATCAATGTGCAGTTGCCTAAAATATAGGATGTAAGCATAGGATGTGAATGAGGTTCAACAAAACCTGGATATAGATAATCATTTTCATAGTTCATTACTTTTTCTGCTTGGGGGTATTTGTTGATCAGATCATCAAAATCACCAGCTTCAATGATCTTGCCCTCATCTTCCACAACTCCTGTTGCAATTGTAAATGCATCGTCCATCAAATAAATCTTTTTCCCTTTGAAAATTTTCATTTTCGATCATCCTTTCTCAAATTATTTTCAATACCAGTTGTTCCAAGAATAAAGAGCACTGATATCAATCCCATTGTATATAGCGCATATTTAGTTGAATGTATCCGTATTTCAGCATTTGTTTTCACTAATGTTTGTTTTTCTTTTTCTAATAGAGTGTGTTGACCAAATTGCTCTAGTATAGCAGCGTCACTTTTGAATGCTACTCGTTCCTGTCTAATCCGATCTTTTAGCTCATTCGATAGTCCAGATTCTTTTTTTATTGCTGAATCCCAACCAGATGATAAAGAAAAAAGCATAACCATTCCTAATATTGCAACACCTAAAGCTTGACCGATATTCCGCGAAGTTGTTTGGATGCCGCCAGACTGTTCAGCATCCCGTGTATTAGTGGCTGTAGCCACAATATTCGAACATTGGGAACTAACAAGTCCCATACCAATTCCTGAAAGAAATAAGCCTAAGTACATAAACTTGCTCACTCCGGCAGGTAATAGCGAATAGCTCATAGGTACTACACCTATCGCTAATAATAGATAACCAATTCTCAAAATATATTTAGGATGTATATGAGAGAGATACTTAGGAGTGAGTAGTGAAAAGAGAAACATCGGAATCCCCATAAATCCCATGGCAAAACCTGTTTGCAAAGCATTGTAATTACTTACTATTTGCAAATAAGGGTTGATTACCATTATGACCCCGCCCAAATAAAAAAAGACAACACCGGATGCATACAACCCTTCTCTCACTTGTGCAGTTTTAATGAAAGAAGAAGGAATCAAAGCGCAGTTGTACTTTCTCTCAATACGTTTTTCGATTTGTACTAAGCACACTAAAATAATCAGACCTAAAAAGATCAATGGCAACGCAGGAGAAAAACCAAAGATCGTGAAAGGAGCTTCGATAGGTTTAACTAGTCCCCAAACGTTTATCTTGGAGATCCCAATCAAGAAGAGGAATAGCCCACACGCACCAACAAAAGTCCCCAGGTAATCAAAACGCAGCTTTGACGATGATTTAGGAATATTGGGAATGATACTAGACCCCACTACTATCGCTGCAAAGTAAAGCGCTAAAAATCCGAATGCTACTCTAAAGCCAAAGTTATCAATTAAAATACCTGCTAATACTGGACCTGCTGCAGAGGCAATTCCTGTGGCTGCTCCAATTGCGCCAAAAGCAAATGCACGTTCTTTCCCCGTTTTGTATATACCTGGGACCATTCCTAGTACAGAAGGAATCATCAAGCTGGCTCCCAAACCAACGACAAGTCTGCCTCCCCATGTAAAAGTCTCTATATTTTGTGAAATAGCAAGTATTACCTCACCAACTAATACCAGACTTGCGCCTATTCGGAAGTTCTTATTCCAGCCAATGATAATTCCTAGCATTCCCCCAACTATCATAAAAGCCCCTGCACATAATGAATAAACCATGTTTGCTAACTGTATATCGTTCATTGAAGCATTTAGTACAGAAATAAGAGAGTTTGTCGCAACGCTTAGAACTGAATTATCAGCAGATGTTCCGATTTGAGCGAACATTAAAATTAATAACGGTGCAAGTAGAAAACGCCCCTGTTTTTTACTATTCTTTTCCATAAATTGATGATCCTCCTAATTATTTTCTTGTTTTGTTAAATTTATTAATAGTGCTATTTGCTTAATACGGATTTATTCTAGGCTATAATTAGCAGGAGAAAAATGTTTCTATTTACCGGAGTTCTGGAAAAGGAGAACATATCTTATGAATACACGCCAAAAAAAACTAGTCGATTTACTACTAGCAAATCAAAGAAAATATGAAGTAATTGACTACTACAGTAAAAAATTGCTTTGTTCGGAAAAAACGATTCGCAATGACTTAAAAATCATCCAAGAATTCATTAAAAGGCATCATATCAAAGCAGCCCTTGATAAAGTGCCTGGCAGGGGAGTTAGGTTAATCATAGAGGATGAAGAGGATGAGCATCTCGCTTATTTACTAGATATTTATCGTTTACAGATTGATTCCCGTTACTCTTTATTTCACGATGCCTTCTATATCTTGTTATTTAGAAATAAGCCAATTCCTATCCCTGAATTAGCAGAACTGACTTATTCTAATTCCACTACACTAAAACATGAAATTAAGCATTGGGAAACACTCTTAAATAATTTTTCTATCACGTTAGACAAACACAAGGGAATAAAAGTTATTGGAGATGAGAAGAAAATACGTTTGTTTGCTTTGTATTATTTTTTTGGATTCTCAAATAATGCTTTTTCTTATGAATTTACTAGATCTTCACAGGCACAAATTGATCATATCCACCAGTCATTTGTCACTCAATTATCAATCAAATTGAATATTTCATTTACTTCAAATGCTTTTTTGCACTTTGCTATGTATTTAAAAATAATGACAGAACGTTTGAAATTGAAGTATTCCATTCAATACTGTAATCAAATTCCATTGGATGAGTATCAAAGAGAAAACTTTCATTTAATACAAGACTTATTTTCAAGTCACTATAAGATTTGTATACCAGAAACAGAATGTCTGTTTCTTTTAGATTTAATAGAAATTAGCACGAAGCAAAAATCGATTGAAGAAATCCAAAATTTTGCCCCCTCAAAAACTGTAAAAAAAGCGGTCAAAGTTTTTATTCAGCAAATTCAACAAATAATCAACTATTCTTTTGATCCATTAACTATCAAAGCACTTGAGGCCGAATTTGATTTAGCCATTATTAGATCAAAAAAAGAGATTCGAGTAATCAATACACTTTATAACGATATTATCCAAAAAGATCCCTTTTTGTTTGGAACTGTGAGCTTCCTATTCAATTCGACCCCTGAATTATCCATTTTTAATTTTAATCGCATGGATATTTGTCGTTTCGTAATGATCATTAAAAACAATATCGACCAGTATTTTTTGGAATACCCCCAAATTACTGCCGTACTTATTTCCAATACAGGCATGGATCAATTATTTTATACCAAAAAGACTATCGAAAAATACTTACCCTTTATAAAAATCGAACACTTTCTATCTCCAGAACAATTGAAAAATTCTAAGTTAGCCATTGATATTATTATTTCATTTGAGTATCTGAATAATCCTTGTTATCCAATTGTATACGTTGATTATCTACTTACTTATGACAAGTTGATGTCTTTAAAAAGTAAAATTCAAGATATTGTTTTCACTAGAAAAACACTGAAGGAAACAACCTATTCATCGATTCGTCTTTCCAAAAGAAAGAATTATTATTTGGACGATTTAAAGAATGTCTTATTGACCTATTTTTCTGATAAAAAATATGACTTTAATAGAGAAACAATGAAGAAGGTCATTAGCAATTCTTCATTTGTAGTAGAAGATTGCTTATACCTCATTACTTTTTTTCCAGACCTCTCTCAGCTAGAAAAGATAACTTTCCATTTAAAAAAAGAGCTGATTATTGGTATGAATCAAGTTTTTAAAGTAGTTCTATTTATAGCGGACTTAAATGAAATACATCAATTTTACGGAAGACCTGCGATTCTTTTGGATGTCAAATGAGGGAAGTCTAATTTTGAATTAAGCAGCTAGTCGATTTATTGCTTTGAAATAGATTATTTAAAAAAAATTAGTTTCTATTATAAACTCTGCCAAAGCGTTGGTTTATATCACTGATTCACTGCTTTTATGAAATAATTATTTTTACAACAACACGACAAATACATTTCTTTTATAATACAAGTGAAAACCATTTTCACATAAGGGCAATCACTATACATCTAATTTTTTTGGACTACACTAATAGTTAGATTGAGTGATCAAGATTCATATCAATCAAATTAAACTTTTTTAGGAGGTCTTTTTTATGTCTTTAAATTTTGAAGATCAAGGTGGGAAATCTGTCGTTCAAAACATTGAAGAATTAACATTACAAAATTCCAACTATAGAACGACTATCTGGACCGGTAAAAAATTACAAGTTACGGTAATGTCCATAGAACCGGGAGATGATATTGGTCTTGAAATCCATCAAGGAATTGATCAATTCTTAAGAATTGAATCTGGTAATGGTGTATGTAAAATGGGGCCGGAAAAAGATAAATTGCCTTTTGTCAAAGAAGTAGCGGCTGAGGATGCTATTTTTGTGCCAGCTGATACATGGCACAATGTTGAAAATACTGGAACAGAACCCTTGAAGCTGTATACGATCTACGCAGGGCCAGATCATCTGCCGGGAACCATCCATCCTACTCATGAAGATGCTAGAAACGATCCTAATGAACAATAAAACAAATAATAAAGCTTTGTATATTATTTGTGTAAAATAAAACAGATGCCTACCTGTTGGTTTGCAGCAGATAGACATCCTTTTTATTTCCTACATCAAAATCATTTTCTTACTAGAGTTTAGGCAAAACAAACTAGCATGCGGCTATCTTACATATTACTTTTTTTCTAGTATTTATAGGTATTGATAGTGAGTAGGGGTAGGGCCAACATTGCACGACTCGATTATTTCTTACACATCAACAATCATAAATTGTATCATCGAATGATTTTTGTTCCTTCTGTCATTACTCCTTACGATAATTCAACAATCATCATTCAGAACATATTGCTTTTTTTTTTATGAAATGTTAGAATAACAAAGTATTCTTTTTGGGCCGTTAGCTCAGTTGGTAGAGCAGCTGACTCTTAACCAAATGCTCTGCTTGTGAAAAAAGATTTATAAAGCTTTATAAATAGGTTTTTAGTTTGTGAATTTTTCATTGGCAATATATTGCCAACAAATTGCCAACGAAAAAAAGTCTAAAAACAAGAAACGATACCACAAAGATATTGTTTCTTGTTTTTTTATTCTTTAAATCCAAATGCGTTTTCTAACGCTTCTGCTGCACGATCTTTTACTCCTGCGGTTAAATGCGTATATAAATTAGCAGTTGTCGAATATGATGCATGTCCAAGCCATTCTTGAATGGATTTCATATTCTGTCCACTATCTAACATTATTGAAGCATTAGAATGACGCAAGTCATGAAAGCGAATTTTTTTCAATCCATTTTTCTTAATCAACTTACTCAAACGATGTGTTACATATTGAGGTTTCATCAACCGTCCATCTTCCATAGTAAATACGTACTCATTATCTTCTAAAATATAATCATCTCCTAAGAGAATACGATTATCTTGTTGCCATTTAGCTTGATTTACTAATGCTCGTTCAATCGTTTCAACCAAAGGCAACGTACGATAGCTGGAAGAGTTCTTTGTTTGATCTTTCTTTATTAACTGGGACATATTCTCTGGATTTTCTATGATTACATGGTTTATCACGATTTTTTTGTTAAAAAAATCAATAGCAGACCATTTTAATCCTAAAACTTCACTTCTTCGCAATCCATAAAATGCTGTTAAAAGAACTACTAAATAGAGCTTTTCTTCTGACAAAACATCAAGTAATTCCAAGATTTCTTGTTGATTATAAACTTGCGAAACAAATTGTTTCTTTTTTGGCTTTCTTACTTTATCTGCTACATTTGTACTTATCAATTCTGTAATAAAAGCCTCTTGAAGAGCTTTACGTATAAATGCGTGATAATGAATAACCGTATTAGCTGTACACTCATCATTAAGCATATATTGATAAAAATCTTGTAAATGATAAGGCTTTAACCTATTTAGTTTAATTTTTTTAGGATAGAAAAACTTGTAAATTCGATTATGGACGTAATGCTTGTACCCAACATATGTGTTAAATGCTACTTGTTTTTTTGATACTTCCAAATAATTAAGCAAATAGTCATAAAACAATAAATCGGGATTAGCACATTCACATTCCATAGCTAATTGACTTTCCAATTCTAATAAAAATTCATCTCTAATTTTTTCCGCTCGTTTTTTATTTCCTTTCTTTTTTAATTTTGTATCTTTCCACTTTTGTCTAATTTTTCCGTTAGAGTCTTTGTAAGATACAACTACTTGTAATGTTCCTCTTTTTTCAATTATGTTTGCTCTTAATTTCAATTCAATCTCTCCTCTTAAACTGAAATATCGGCAAAAATTTTGACTATTCTATTATAGCACGATTTTTACCTTCATCTTGTATTTTTAATATATACTCAATGACAGCTTTTTTAGGTATTTTATACCTTGTTCCAATTTTTATATTTTCTATCGAGCTATCTTTCAGCAAATCATAAGCTTTGTTTTTTCCAATATTCAACATTTTAGTTAAATCAGTAATTTTCAATATAGGTGGATAGCTTTCGAAAATTTTTTCATAATCTTGAATATTCATGAAATTCACTTCCAATCTGATAAAAGTGTTGCACTTTTTTTTTATAGGTGTTAGAATAACAAAGTATTAAATTTGGGCTGTTAGCTCAGTTGGTAGAGCAGATGACTCTTAATCATCGGGTCGCGGGTTCGAGCCCCTCACAGCCCATTGGGTGCCAAACCCTTAAATACAGTGTAAACGTTGGTGCTTAGCATTTAGAAAACGTCTATACTGTATTTTTTTATTTTCAAAAGAGACTGTAGTCCCCTTTTTTTTATTAAAAGACCACTGTAGTCATTGAATTTTTTAATAAGAAAGGAACATGATTATGAGTAATGAAATTGCTAATATAACAATAATTCGGGAAACATTACAAAACCATACTGCAAATGAAATCTCTAAACATACAGGATTAAATTTGAGTACTATAAAAAAACTAAAAAGTGGAGAACGTTTAATAGAAAAATTAAATTTACATGATGCTATTTGTCTCACTGAATTTGGTCTTAAAAATAATAGAAAAAATGTTGAAATCAATATATGGAAGTAATTCTTAATCAGCTGCTTTTGTCAAAAGCACATAGGAATTTCACCTCTCCCCAAGTTTACGGCGAGCCTTACGGAAGTATCATTATCCCAACTTCAAATCATCGCTTTTTATTGACTATAAAAATTATTTTAGAATGTTTATCGCTCCTTCTTTACAGTAAGAGATCATGGCGCAACTAAAATATGCTCCTTGAAGTGTTAACGTACTGATAGAATCTATTTAATTTTCAATGAACAATAGGTTTTCTACCTAAAACAATCTACTAATATCAAGTATTAAAAGACTCTTTTAGATAGAAAAATTGGAAAGGGGATTTTTTAGTTAGTTAACTTTAAATCTTAATATAGCTTCTATTAATTTATTTTCTAGTTGTCTGAACATAAACTCATCTACATAAGTAGTGAATTGTCCCACCCCGTTAAATCCATTTGTTAAACATAAACTAGCTATATAGCTGTGATAATGTTTCAGTATCATTTTGATCGAAATTGGATCTTCTTCCAGAGCAGATAAGATAATGGATAGAGGAACTAATGGATAATGTCGGTTTCTTTGCTTATCTACCATATTCCATACCCCATTTTCAATAGTTCAATTGCCTTCGTTCGTTGATACCAAATACCACTTGTGCTCATATTGAGAATCTTAGCGATTTCAGTATCGTTAAATCCTGCAAAATAATAGAGTAAAACAATCTTTCTTTTTACATCTGATAACTGATCAATTGCTGCTGATAACTTTTGATCTGAAATTAATATTTCCATTCCAAATAAGAAATAAACATCTTGTTCATCAAAATTAGTTTGTGGATACTTACCTTCATTTACATCATTCAGTGGTTCCTCATTTTCTTTTATTCTAGCGTTTCGTTTTCGAATAGACTTGGCTTCATTTCGTAATACTTTTTTACAGTAGGCATCAAATTGGTGTTGTATAGATATCTCGTTGTAGTTTCGTTGCATGATAATATGCTCCTTTTTTCCCCTTTCCACTAATACAACGATCAGGGAGTGCCTATTTTTCGAAAAAACCCAAAAAAAATTAAAACGAACTTCATAATTTGATTCTATACATCCTGTTTCAATGACATCTTATATTTCACAATAGAATAAATAGTTTTTTTGTAATTATGCTTTTCTTACGAGAAATTACAATTATTTTTTCTTTAGGTGAGAAAGCGAAAAAGAGTAGAGTTAAATTATTTTTCAGAAGATAACTAAAAATAGCGGCTT
>NZ_BCQE01000006.1 GCF_001544275.1 Enterococcus gallinarum NBRC 100675
AAAAAAAACACAGTGAAGCAATCTTCACTGTGTTTTGAATCAAAAGCCGTTATTGTCAGAAACCTCTTTATACCAACGACCAGATTTTTTAATTGTGCGCTTGGCATCATGATTCAAGTCAACTGAGATGAAGCCATAACGATTTTTATATGCGTTCGTCCAAGACCAGTTATCCATACATGTCCACATATGGTAGCCAACACAGTTGGTACCCTCTTGGATCGCTTGATGAACATACTTCAAGTGTTCTTTAACGAATTCGATTCGATAATCGTCCTCAATGATCCCTTCATCGTTGACAAAACGTTCTTCCCCTTCAACGCCCATGCCATTTTCAGAAATGTAGCATTTGATATTGCCATAATTCTCACGGGTATTGGTCAAGATATCATAAATCCCTTTTTCATAGATCTCCCATCCACGATAAGGGTTCATTTTTTTGTCAGGTTTATCATAATTATCAAAATAATCATCTGGTAATGGACCATTCGTGTGGTCGATCGGTGTTTCTTTTGCCATAATACGACGAGGCTGATAGTAATTGATGCCTAATAAGTCAATCGTGTTTTCTTTGATGATCACTAAATCTTCTGCTTCATGTTCCGGTATCATGTCTAATTCTTTGATGATCGTGACTAATTCTTCAGGGAATGTCCCTTTAACTGCTGGATCCAAAAAGGAACGGTTGAAGAAGGCATCGGCGATTTGGGCTGCTTTAACATCCTCCGGGTTTGTTTCATCTCTCGGATAGCTAGGTGTCAGATTCAAGATAATCCCTATCTCTCCACCCAATTCCAGCGCATGATATTCCTTGATTGCTTTCGCACTCGCTAAGGTTTCATGGAAGCCGGCTTGAACAGCATGCTTCATGTTGATTTCATTTGGATAGTGGAACTGATAGAGATAGCCACCTTCTATCGGAACGATTGGTTCATTATGAGTGAACCATTTTTTGACTTTTGTACCAAACAATTCAAAACAAGTTTTGGCAAAAACGACGTAAGCCTCAACTGTCTCACGACTTAACCAACCGCCTTTTTCCTGCAAGGCCATCGGCATATCAAAATGATACAAGTTGACGAAAGGTTCAATCCCATTTGCAATCAATTCATCGAAATAATCATGATAAAAAGCCACAGCTTCTTGATTAACTTCGCCAGTTCCTGCTGGAATCAAGCGACTCCACTGGATCGATGTCCGAAATGTATTGTGTCCTGTTTCTTTCATCAGTTGAATATCTTCTTTATACCGCTTATAGACTTGGGATGTTTTTTCGGGTCCTACACGGTCAAAGAATTTTCCTGGTTCTTGTTCATACCAGTAATCCCAAATACTGGATCCTTTTTTGTCTCCTGGAAAAGTTCCTTCTGTCTGAGGACCACTGGCAGCAGAACCCCACCAGAATCCTTCTGGAAATTGATACGTCATCTTTTTTACACTCCCTATTCATGCTTGATACCGTAATCATAAAGGAAGCACTACCAAAAATCAATCTTTTTATTGACTAATGTATAGACATTTAAAATAAAACGTGATACATTATGAATTGTAATCGATTGCAAAAAGTTGTTAGGAGTGATTTTTAATGAACGGTTTTATGGATAAAATATCTGAAAAAATCTTGCCGCTAGCCAATGCGTTAGGGCAAAACCGCTACCTCACTGTATTACGAGATGCGTTCATGCTTTCTTTTCCCATTACGATGTTTGGTTCAATCGTAGTGGTTATCAACAATCTGCCTTTTTTCAATGATGCAACGAAAGGCACTCTAAGTACCCTGTTTGGTAATGGACAAAATGCAACAATGAGCATCATGACAGTTTTTGTTACTTTTGGTATCGGCTATTATTTGTCTAAGTCTTATGATGTTGAAGGGATCTTTGGAGGCGCTGTATCTTTTGCAAGCTTTTTGATTCTAACCCCATTTTTCATGACTACAGAATCAGGTGAAACAATTACTGGCGTGCTATCTCTTGATCGATTAGGTGCCAAAGGTATGTTCATCGGAATGATCGCTGCCTTCTTAGCTGCTGAGATTTATTGTCGCGTCACAAAACGCGGTTGGCAAATCAAAATGCCTGATGGGGTGCCACCTGCAGTAACGAAGTCATTTGCTGCTTTGATTCCAGCGATCGTTACGCTAACCATCTTTTTGATGATCAATGCAATCATGACCGGCGTCTTCCATGCGAACCTTCATGATGTAATCTATGAATTGATTCAAAAACCGTTAACAGGTCTTGGCAGCAGCTTACCTGCTACACTATTGGCACTATTCTTGGTTCAGTTCTTATGGTTCTTTGGTCTTCATGGGCAAATCATTGTCAACTCTGTCATGGATCCTATCTGGAACACATTGATGTTGGATAATTTGGAAGCCTATCAAAATGGCGAAGCATTACCCCATATCGTGACGAAACCATTCATGGAAACTTTCACGGTTGGTTTAGGGGGTTCTGGAATGACGCTAGCTGTTGTAATTTTGATGGCTTTTGTCCTAAAGAAAAAACAATACCGCGATGTTGGTCGTTTGGCTCTTGCTCCTGGTATCTTCAATGTAAATGAACCTGCTATTTTCGGAATGCCGATCGTACTGAATGCAACGATTTTGATTCCTTGGGTAGTAGCACCTCTAGTGGTGACAACTTTCAATTACCTTGTGATGGCAGCTGGTCTAGTTCCAGCACCAACTGGTGTGTCCGTACCTTGGACCGTGCCAGTGATCGCTAGCGGTGTGTTAGCAACCAACTCTTGGTTAGGTGGCTTGCTGCAAGTCATTGATGTAGTACTTGTTGGTATGATCTGGTATCCATTCTTGCGTATTTTGGATCGTCAACAAGAAGCTTCAATCAGTTAAAACAAAAAGACTGGCAGGCCAATCAACCTGTCAGTCTTTTATTTTAAAAAAAGGCAATTTACTGATTCGGATTGTCGAAATCGCTTTTTTCAGCTATACTCTTTGCGAGGTGAGGAGATGCCAAAATATCAAGAAATTGCCAATATTTTAAGAACAAGAATCAGAAATAAAACCTATCCTCCAGATAGTTTATTACCTAATCAAATAGATCTTGTTGAAGAGTTCCAAGTGAGCCGCATGACCATCAAAAAAGCGATTGGGATTCTCTCTATGGAAGGACTCGTCTATTCTCAGCGAGGAGCTGGAACTAAGATTTTGAATCATCCTTTCGTGGATCGAGATACGACAACATTAACGGAATATGTCGGCTTATCCACTGAAATGCGCAAAGCAAATCGGCCATTGACTAGTGAAGTCATTGATTTTCAAGTGGCTTTTCCGAACAAGGAGATCCAAGAAAAACTGATGCTGACAGAAGAACAACCCGTCTATAAGATCATTCGTCTGCGAATTTTAGAAGGCAAACCATTTATTCTGGAGCATACGTACATGCCGGTCCATTTAGTTCCTAATCTAAAACGTTCTCACTTGGAAACTTCTATCTATCAGTATGTAAAAGAAGAACTAGGCATTCAATTTGTCGGTGCTTATCGGACGATTTCTGCGGATAAAAGCTCGTTATATGATCAGAAATATCTGGCTTGCGATCCAACCGATCCTGTATTAGAAATTCAACAAATCGTTTACCAAAAAAATGGCTCACCGATCGAATACTCCCGCAGTCGCAACCGTTATGATACGCGGGTATATTCCTATTTAGACGTTCAACGATAATAAACAGCCAAAGCGACGCAGCATATCTAGACAAAGAAAAACCAAAGATAAGAGAGCGATTTTTTCGATCTTTGGATATAGTCTTATTTACTGCTCGCTTTGACTGTTTTTATTTATTGGTTCATTGTTTTTATATCTCTCTTTTCGCCTTTCATCAGATAGAAAGTAAACGATAAGGAGTGTCTTTTAACGCAGCTGTCAATGCTTGCCCTGTGGCATCGCCTGTGACGGTGGCGGTTTTCTCGTTCAAATCAACTGTAACTTCGGTAACACCGACTACTTGAGCAAGCGTTTCTTGTACCGTTTTTGCACAGCCTTCGCATTTCATGCCCTCTATTTGATAGGTCTTTTTCATTTGAATCCTTCTTTCCACTATTTTTCTACTTTATGACTGATTTTTCACTACTCGTTTGCTAACTGGTGTGAATCGTTTCAAGCGTAGCGCATTCAATAAGACGGAAACGGAACTAAAACTCATGGCTGCCCCTGCAATCATCGGATTCAAAAGCGGTCCGCCAAAAAGATGCAGTAACCCCATGGCAACAGGGATTCCCAAAACATTATAAGCAAATGCCCAGAAAAGATTTTCTTTGATATTCTTGATGGTTGCTCGACTCAATTCCACTGCAGTCGGCACATCCATCAAGTCACTACGCATCAACACGATATCTGCAGATTCAATGGCGACATCCGTTCCTGAGCCAATGGCGATACCGACGTCTGCTTTGGCTAAAGCTGGTGCATCATTGATTCCGTCACCTACCATGGCAACTTTTTGTCCAGTTTGCTGCAGTTCTGCCACTTTAGCCGCCTTATCTTCTGGCAGCACATCACTAATGACTTCATCGATACCTACTTGATCAGCAATGGCTTGTGCTGTTCGCGAATTATCCCCTGTGATCATCGCCACTTTGATACCCATTTGATGCAGACGTTCAATGGCTTGTGCGCTGCTTTTTTTCACCGTATCGGCCACAGCAATCAACCCAATCAATGCGCCGTCCATGGCAACATACATTGGTGTTTTCCCTTGTTTTGCTAAGCCTTCGGCAGATGCAATTACAGATGAGACATCTATTTGTTTTTGATCCATCAACTTTTTGTTTCCTAACAGCACGTCTTTTCCATCCAATCTTCCCGTGATTCCATGACCAGGGACGGCTTGGAAATGACTAACTGAAGAAAATGTTAATTTCTGTTGTTTGGCAGCGGCTACGATAGCTTCTCCCAGTGGATGCTCCGATCCATCTTCTGCAGAAGCTGCTAGCTGCAAGACCGTTTCTTTCGTATGTTCGCCATAAGGTAAAAGATCTGTCACAACTGGTTTTCCTTCTGTGATCGTCCCGGTTTTGTCAAAAACGATCGTTGTGATGTTGCGAGTCGTTTCTAATGCATCACCGCTTTTAATCAATACGCCATTCTCGGCGCCTTTCCCAGTTCCCACCATGATTGCCGTTGGTGTTGCTAATCCTAAGGCACAGGGGCAGGCAATGACTAATACCGAAATAGTGATCGTCAGTGCAAAAATCCACGACTCTTGCCCGAAGAAAAACCATGCCAGTCCTGCTAGTAACGCTAAGCCAATCACGATCGGAACAAAAACACCCGAAACTTTGTCAGCTAATCGTGCAATTGGGGCTTTCGAACCTTGGGCATCTTCCACTAGCTGGATGATCTGTGCCAGAGTGGTATCCTTGCCAACTTTTGTTGCCTGATAGCGAAACGTACCCGTTTTATTGATACTCGCTCCAACAACTGAATCACCAGGTTGTTTCTCCACCGGAAGGCTCTCTCCGGTGATCATTGACTCATCCACTGCTGAATGTCCTACTATCAGTTGTCCGTCCACAGGAATTTTTTCACCGGGGCGAACAATCACAATGTCGCCAGCCACGACTTGCCCGACTGGCACTTCCATTTCTGAATCATTTTTTAAGATCCGAGCAGTTTTTGGTGCTAAATCCAATAATTTCTTGATGGCTTCAGAGGTCTTGCCTTTTGATACCGATTCAAGGTATTTGCCTAGTGTGATTAATGTGAGGATCACCGCAGCTGATTCATAGTATAAATGCATCGCAAAATGCGTCTCTCCTAAATAAACCATGACCGTTCCATACAAACTGTATAAAAAAGCAGCACTGGTTCCTAACGCCACCAGAGAGTCCATATTAGGATGCCCTTTGAACAACGCTTTGAAGCCATTGCTAAAAAAAGCATCGCCAAAGATCATGACAGGGAGCACAAGGATCAATTGTGTACTAACAAATGCTACAGGCTGTGTCATAGGGTTCAAAAAGGAAGGGAGCGGCAGACCGATCATTTCGCCCATTGCTAAATAAAATAATGGCACGGTAAAAATGGCAGACAACCAAAATCGTTGCCATAACTTTTGAATTGGGTCTTTCTTTGCCGATTGCGGCTCCGCAGTTTTTTCGCCAAAAGCTTGATATCCTGCTTTAGCTACTGCCTCTTCGATGGTAGCTGTATTAAGTTGCTGCTTGTCGTAACGAACTGTCAATTTTTCCGTGGCTAAATTCACAGTAGCCGTTTGAACACCTGCAAGTTTGTTCACGGCTTTTTCAACCGTCTGGGCACAAGAAGCACAGGTCATTCCTTCAATCTGGAATGTTGCTTGCTGCTGATTTCCTATAAGAGAGTAGCCGGCATCGGCTACTGTTTTTGCTAAGAGTTGTTCATCTACCTGAGTTTCATCGTAGCGAACGTGAAGTTTTTCCGTCGCCAAATTGACGGAGGCTTCTTCGATACCTGTGACTTTGCTGATGGCCTTCTCGACCGTCTGGGCACAAGAGGCACAGGTCATTCCTTCGATTGCATAGTTTCCTTCAGCCATTTTTATTCCTCCTTAATGAAATATCGTACTGGGTTCCTCAAATAAGCGAGGGAGGTTACCTTTTGATTACAACTGTAATCTCTACTCTTCTACTTTACCTCCACCGTTTACATTTGTCAACGATTTTCATTCTACAAAAAAAGTACGCTTCTTTTTTAGAAACGTACTTTTTATTTTGCTATGAATTAACTATTTTGTCCATTGGTCTTGATCACTTCTTGATACCAATAGAAGCTATCTTTTTTATAACGGGTCAAACTACCGTCTTGATTTTCGTCTTGATCGATATAAACGAAACCATAACGTTTTTGGTAGCCATTCAACCAGCTTAATAAATCAGTAAACGACCAAGTACAATACCCTAACACTTCCGCGCCATCACTGATGGCTTCTTTGATTGCATGCACATGGCTTGAAAGATAGTCGATGCGGTATTGATCATGAATCTGATGATCGTCTGTCAACTTGTCATATTCGCCAAGTCCATTTTCTGTGATCATCACCGGGATCCGATAGCGACTAGTGATACGGCGTAACGCCACTCGCAACCCTTGAGGATCAATTTCCCAATCCCAATTGGTACGATCAACAAATGGATTTTCGACTTTTTTGAACATACCAGGTGTTCCTGTTTCTTCTGAACTGCCTTTTTCTCCAGTTGTATTCATTTTACCAGCGCCTACTCCATCTAACGGATTTGCTGCGTTAGTGGCAGTTTGGTAATAATTAATTCCTAAGAAATCCGGTTTTGCCGAACGCAACAGTTCCATATCTCCTGGCTCAATCGTTGGCGCGATCCCCTGTTCTTTCAAGAAGTTCATTGCTGCGATCGGATATTCGCCCCATAGGTAGACATCCATCCAATAATGCGCCATCAAATCTTCCGCATTTTCTGCTGCCAAAATATTTTTGGGATCACTGTCGATCGGGTAGTTTGGCGTATAAGCAAAACTAGGTCCGATTTTACCCGGAATCTCCATCTCATGAAATGTATTGATTACAGAAGCATTGGCTAAGTTGGCAATATGATTCACTTCATACATCCGCTTTGGATCAGTGACACCTGGCGGATGAGCAGCCAATAAATAACCTAATGAGGTAAACACATTTTGTTCATTCAGACTGACCCAGTATTTGACTTTGCCGCGAAATGCTTCGAAAAGTGTCGCAGCATAATTTGTAAAGTCTTCAATGATTTGGCGAGATTCCCAACCACCGTAAGCTTCTTGTAACGCTTTAGGCAAGTCCCAATGATAGAGCGTAACCATTGGTTCGATCCCTGCAGCAAGCAGTTCATCGATCAAAGCCAAGTAGAAATCTAGTCCCGCTTGATTGACTTCTCCTCGGCCTTCTGGAAAAATCCGTGTCCAAGCGACAGAAAAGCGGTAGGTTTTCAGCCCTTGTTCTTTCATCAATGCCACATCTTCTTTGAATCGATGGTAATGATCGACTGCGACATCCCCATTTGTTCCTTTAAATGTTTTTCCAGGAATGCGCACAAAATCATCCCATACAGATGCGCCTTTCCCATCTTCTTGCCAAGCCCCTTCGACTTGGTACGCTGCAGACGCAGAGCCCCATAAGAAATCTTTGGGGAAATCTTTTAATTGTTTATGAAACACACAGGTTCCCTTCTTTCTTTCGATAATTCAGAATGTTTCCTTTCTAAGTATACCGATAAAAAAGCGGTTTGTCATGGAAACGCTGCATAATTTTGTAACTGCTTGCTTGAAAAAAAGCACCTGCGACGAGAGGCCTGCAAAAAACTGCATATCCTAGTCATTGTGTAATTCTGCGATTCAATAAATCTTCGTTGCAACTAGACGCAAATACCGATTGTTCTGCTACTGTGCTTGGACCTCTAGTCCAGCTGTTAAGCTGCTACTTCATAGATCCTAGCTATTCGTTGTTTATTCATCAAACTGTGCTTGGTAAAGGGCTGCATATGCACCTGCTCTGGCTAATAATTCGTCATGCGTCCCTTGTTCGACGATATTCCCGTTTTGGACCACTAAAATCACATCTGCGTGACGGATAGTGGAGAGACGATGAGCGATCACAAAGGACGTTTTGCCTTTCATCAGCTCAGTCATTGCCGTTTGGATCAACCCTTCGGTCTGGGTATCAACATTTGATGTGGCTTCATCTAAAATCAAGAGATCCGCATCCAAAAGCATCGCACGAGCAATGGTCAAAAGCTGCTTTTGTCCTTGAGAAATCCCGCCACCATCTTCTGTGATCAGAGTGTCATACCCTTTTGGCAATTGTTGAATGAACTCATGGACATGGGCTGCTTTAGCCGCTGCTTCTACCTCAGCAAGAGTCGCGGATGCTTTGCCATAGGCCAGGTTTTCAAAGACAGTTCCAGTAAATAACCAAGTATCCTGCAGCACCATCGCATAGCTTTTGCGCAAGCTGCTGCGGGTCGCTTTTTTGATGTCCTGTCCATCTAAACGAATCACTCCTTGATCCGGATCATAAAAACGCATCAAGAGATTCACGATCGTGGTCTTACCTGCCCCGGTTGGACCAACGATAGCGACTAAACTTCCTGGAGCAACTTCCAGCGATAGGTCCTTAATGATCATGCGATCCTTTTGATACCCAAAGGAGACATGATCCAATTGGATACACCCGGTTACTTCTGTAAACTCATAGGCATCAGGAACATCGGAGACTTCCGGTTCTTCATCCAATAAGCGA
This sequence comes from Enterococcus gallinarum NBRC 100675, assembly GCF_001544275.1. Classification (GTDB taxonomy): domain Bacteria; phylum Bacillota; class Bacilli; order Lactobacillales; family Enterococcaceae; genus Enterococcus_D; species Enterococcus_D gallinarum. Next base: position 9,246 of record NZ_BCQE01000006.1, read on the forward strand.
AAGATCCGTTCTGCTGCTGCCAATGCGGATTGCAAATCGCTAAAGATATTGGCCAGCTCATTGATCGGTCCAGAAAATTTACGAGAGTACAACACGAAGGAGGAGACGCTTCCTAAAGAGAGACGGCCGAATAAAAATAGCAGTGCGCCAAAAACACTGATCAGTGACAACGAAACATTGTTGATAAAGTTGATGGACGGTCCCGTCATACTGCCATAATATTCTGCATTGTAATAAGAGGAAACTGCGGCCTGATTTTTTTCATCAAATCGTTCAATGATCGGTTCTTCTTGGTTATAGATCTTAATCGTTTGCTGACCGGAAAGAATTTCTTCTACAAATCCGTTCAATTCCCCTAGCTTTCGCGAACGTCGCCGAAATAATGGCTGAAATTTCTTCATTAAATAACGAGTCAATAGAACCGAAGCAGGCACTGTCACTACAAAAATCAAAACGAGCACTGGAGAGATCAGCAACATCATAATAAACGAACCAACAATGGTAACTAAGCTACTCAGCACTTGGATGGCATCACTAGCTAATGATGTATTGATCGTATCGACATCATAACTGATTCGACTAATGATATCGCCTGTTTGGACACGATCAAAGTAGCCGATCGGCAATTCAGAAATTTTGTCGAAAATCGCTTTGCGCATGGACTGGACGACACGTTGACTCAGACGGATCATCAATAATGAGATCAGATAACTTAACACCGCTGAACAAAGATAAAAAGCAATCATCCATCCGCAATAAAAGAAGACCCGGTGAAAAATGACTTTTCCTGGTCCTGGCTGAATCGCATCGATGGCATAACCGGAAAGCAGTGGACCTACTAAGGAAAACAGGTTGCTAGCCATCATTAAAACTGCTGATAATAGAAGAAGCCATTTCGTTTCATATAAATAGTGCCAGAGACGCTTCACAGTTTTTTTCGTCTCTTTTGGTTTTTCGGCGACTGTCTTGCTAGGCATTGATTTTCCCTCCTGTCTGTCCATGATAGATTTCCTGATAGATGGTATTCGTCGCCAGTAATGTAGCATGATCGCCGAATCCACTCATGCGGCCATTTTCCAACACAAGAATCTTATCTGCATGCTGGATCGAACTGATTCGTTGTGCAATCAAAATCGTCGTTGTGTCCGCAAATTGTTGTTTAAGTACTTGGCGTAGTTTGGCGTCTGTCTGATAATCCAATGCACTGGCTGAATCATCCAGGACTAAAATTTGTGGTTCACCAGCTAATGCACGGGATAGGAGGACTCGTTGCTTTTGACCACCGCTTAGATTGCTTCCTTTCGCATGAAGTTCATAGGCCAGTTGTTGTGGCAACTGCTGGATAAATTCCTTTGCTTGTGCCCTAGCGGCAGCTTCTTCGATTTGTTCTTTTGAAAAGCGGCGCCCAAAATCAATATTTTCTTCGATCGTATCAGCAAAAAGGACGTCTTTTTGCAAAACAATGCCAAAATATTGGTGCAGCTCTTCGGGATCCAGTGAACGGATATCACGGCCATTGATGCGGATCTGTCCGTTGGTCGGATCGTACAAACGCAGCAGTAAGCGTACAATCGTTGATTTACCACTGCCGGTAGCTCCGATGATTCCTAACGTCTGTCCCTTGACTAGAGAAAAATCGATTTCCTTCAGAACGGAAGTACCATTAGGATAAGTAAAGGAAACGTGGTCAAATACAATGTGTGCTTCTTCGTCTCTTGCCGGAAGGGGAACGACCTTCATATCCTGTGGCAGGCGCAGTACAGCTTGAATACGGTCTGCGGAAGCCAAACCTTTTGAGACGATCACGAAAATTCGCGTGATGCTTAGCATCGCATTGAGAATGATCGTAAAGTAGGTGAGAAAAGCAATAATCACCCCTGGCTGCGTCAACCCGGCATTCACCCGATAAGCACTCACCAAAATCACCAATGTCAATCCCGCATTCAGAAAAAAATCCATTAAAGGTGGTGTGGCAGCCATCGTCCGGTTCGCCCTTGTTTCTGCCGCAACGACTGACTGATTGACTCGCTGAAATCGTTGTTTTTCATAGTCTGCTTTCGATAATGCTTTGATCACACGAGCACCCGTCACATTTTCCCGGACGGTGCGAACTAGCGTGTCTACTCGCTTTTGCAATTGGGCAAACAAAGGAATCCCTCGCTTAGAAATAATAACGGCGGCAACTAATGTGAATGGTAAAACCCCAACTAATACGAATGTCAGCACCGGATCTAAGGTTGCTGTGATCAACACTCCTCCTAATAAGAGGATCGGCGCCCGAATGCCAAGTCGTTGGATCATGCCTACCGTTTGATGAATATTGTAAGTATCCGTAGTCAACCTTGAAACCAGCGAAGGAATACCGACTTGCTCGATCTGCGGAATCGATAGATAGGCCACTTTGGCAAAAAGATCATGACGTATGTTGCCAGTAGCGTCTCTGGCAACACTGGAAGCCATTCGATTAGCAAGAATATTGGTTACAACAGCAATCACAGAACACAGCAGCATCACACCACCCCACAAGAAAATGGCGGAAACATTTTTTGTAGGAATGATCGCATCAATGATATAGGCTAAGATCCATGGCAACAGCAGATCCATCAAAGACCCAAAAAACTTGATACTGACCCCGAGAGACATACGCCCAATATACGGGCGCAAATATTTTTTTAGTAACTTCACTGAACCTCATCTTCTTTCTTTAAAGCACGCTGCGAGTTTTCTTTTACTAGTTGCAGATCTGCCAGCAATTTTTGCTGTTCTGCTTCAGAAAACCCTTCTAAGACTTGTTCGTTCCACTGTTTCAACAATTTTTGGAGGATAGGTTGCATCGCCAATGCTTTTTCAGTTGGATAAACAAGCTGTCGCCGCCCATCCAAACTGCTCGTTTGCCGACGAACATACCCTTTTTCTTCTAAGACTGCTAATTGGCGAGCAACATTGCTTTTATTGACAAAAATCAACTGACCTAAAGCTTCTTGACTGATCCCAGGGTTACGACAGACATTTAAAATGTACGCATGATGCATGGGCCCTAACCCATATTTTTTTAGTTCCCTTTCCCGGTACAATGCGGCTAAACGGGCAATGTGGTTAATTGAACGAATGATTGACTCCATAATTTTTCTCCTTTACATGCAGTAAGGTAAATACAGTAGGTTCAGTATAAAGATAATTAGTTGCGCACGCAACTAAATTCTCAAAAATTTTTTTACTTAAAAAATCTTAAACGACAAAGAAGCAGCTAGAGTGTTGCACACCACAGCTGCTTCTTTGTCGTTTAAGTCAGTTAATCATTCATTGCTGTCGACAAAAAAGCCGCCGACAACCGTTTTCTTGATCATTTTTGGCGTCTAACTGCAGCAAACAGCTGCCGTTTTTTCCAAAGAAAACCGAGAGCCAATAAGACCCATGCAGCCATTGTCAACCACAGTCCCCAGTCAAAATACCACGGCGCATCATAATCCACGATCAGCTCATTGAGCCCTGTCTGTTGCTTAACAGTCACTGCCCCTATCGTACTCACTTTGATGTCAGAACGCTTCAATGGCTGTCCGTTAAGCTGTAAGGTCGTTCGTTGGTAATTGATGACCGGCAACGCCTTCCAGCTAGAATCTTCTCCTTGCCAGCGCAAAATCAACTGTCCATTAACAACCGCTTTTTGCACTGTCGTATTCTGCTTGATGATTTGTTCCCCGTAAGCATCGTATTTATTTTCCTTTGTGTCACGATAGATGGGAACATAATCGGGGGTTGACCGTTGGAACAGCACCAGTGCCTTCGCTTTGTCTGGACTGAAATAAGCCTCTTTCAGCGTCTGCTGATCAGAAACAAACAGATAGGAGTGGTTTCTGATTTTCACCGCGGAATCACTGGACTGCCACTCACTCATCTTAGTACTGGTTTGAAACATAATCTGGCCCACACTGACAACTAAAAGCAAAATCAGCCAAATCGGCCGATTCAGACGGCTATCCGCTAAATAGGGCCGCAAAAGACACAAACCTGCAAGAATCAGCACTGTCGCAGGGACAAAAAAGCGAAACGGAAATTGGATCAGTTCAATCAATGGATTTTCGAGACTAGATAACCATTGCCATGGCAAATAGTTAGACGATAACAGGAAAAAAATGCCGGCAACGACAGTCAACAGCTTCAATCCATTGGGGATCTCTTGCCATTTTTTTAAAGCTCCGGCAAAAAATAGCCCACAGACCAATGGGAAAAGGTAGGGCGATGTCCACCAGTAACTGCTGGTACCCGTAATCGTATTTCGCTCCATGTGATGATTGACGAATGGTGGTAGTAACTGATTGCTTTGATAAAGATCAAGCATTGCCAGCCAAATATTGGCAGTCAACAGCAGAAAAATTCCAATGGCGGCGAATAAATGAAGCAAGAGCCGCTTTTTATCTTGGCTTTTCAAAAAAGTGCGCAAAAAGAAAGGAATATAGATCAAAACCAATAAAATACTCGAAAAAACATGGATTTGAAACAGCGCAGCTACTGACACGCCCACAGCAAACGGACGGATCCGTTGAAAACGCGTCATGTCGATCAATGGAATAAGACAAAAAGGCAATATTGCTGCTCCCCAAGCCGAAAACCCTTGTCGTTCGACCCAATATTGGATCGAATACGTGGTCATAAAAAGGATGCCCATGCCTACAGATAACCAGCCCGAAACTTTCAATTTTCGCAGCAACGTGTACATTGACGTTCCTGCTAAAAGGTACAACAATCCATTCGATAAGAGTTGGTATTGGAACCAAGAACGACTGATCAAAACTAATAATCCTTGAAAATAGGCAAAAAATGGTCCATACAATGCATTGACAATCCGACCAGATTGCTGAAAACCATAAATGGAAAGAAAGTATTGATAGTTCCCTTCTTTGATTTGCTGGCTCGTCTCATAAAAACGATTAAAATGAAAGACGGCATCCGAACCTAAAATCAAGCCACGCCCGAACAATTGCGGCAACAATAGCAGCATGCTTACACAGAAAATAACGAGCAATTGCAGAACTGTCGGCTTGAATAAAACTGCTTTTTTCACTAAATGACCTCCTTGCAAAACAGTTCTTATTTTTTAGAATAACAGAATTGTCGGATAAGGTAAAAAATAAGCCTTTTTGAAAAGGGTATCATTGTAAAAATTTAATGAAGCATCTCCTAATGGGAGTTAAATTCAACTAGACACAGAAAAACGACAGGTTCAATAACCTTTTATGATAACTTTTTTAGAAAGAGTAGTGATGAAGTGCTTCAACGCAATAAAAAAAGTCGCAAACCCGATGTTTGCGACTTTGACCGGCTGAAAACAGCATGTCGTTGTTTTTTCTATATACATACTTGCTTTTGCTACCGTTAGCAAGCTGGTGGTAGACTTGATCAAGCAGATTGGGTAATGGCCTGCCAACTTTCTAATAACTCGCTCAGCAGTTCCGCAACAGCTTGGGCAGGAGCCACTTCTTTTTTGATATTGGCTTCAATCAGCTGCTGATACATGTATTCATACAACGTTGCAAGACCTTCAGCAATCTCGCCGCCTTGTTTTTCGTCTAACGACGTACGCAGCTCCAACAAAATATTTTGTGTTTTTATAAAGTGTTCATGGGCTTTTGCTAGTTCTTGTTTTTCAATCGCTAACTGGGCCAACTTGATATTCTTGATTGCTGCCTGCAAAAGCATTTCGATCAATTTGTTAGGAGACGCGCTCATCACTTGATTCTTTAAATAATTTGATTGCATTTGCTGATAATTCATTTTCTTTCCCTCACTAATAGTCGAATTCGACAAATCCAGCAACATCTTCCTGCTGCAGATAGGTTTTTACCAAATTGTTTTGTCGATTCAAACGTCCCAGTTCTTGTTTAATCAGTGTCTGTTGCGCTTGCACTTGCGTAAGAAATGTTTGATACGCAGCCACGACCTTTTCAACTAGGGCTTGTGTCTGTTTTGTGCGAGTCGGAGTATCTGTCAGAGTTGCTAAAAGCTCAGCATTGGTTGCCAGCAGTGCTTCTGCTTGCTCCACTTCACCGTTCCAATCCGTCAACCCTTGTAAAATACGTGTTAATCGTTCGTCCAGTGTAGGCAGGCTATTTTCCATTCCACTCTTCCTCTCTCAAGTCCTATTTTGCTGTAAATTGACTCGCAAGATATTCCAATTGGCTTTCTGCTTGCATCATGACAGCATCTAATTTTGTAAACATCGTTATATATCGCTCTTTTTTCATAGCTAGGATTTCATCAAAGCGCGTGATTTGTCTATTTAGATCTTTGATGGTGGAATCGTAAGTGGCTGATTTTGTAGCGATGACCCCTTTATTGGTAGAAGTATTAACAACATAACTGTTGACTAACTCCTTGATCGCTAATGTATAGCCAGATTCTGTCGTTGAAGTGGCCCCGTCGCTGTCTTTGCTTTTGGTCTTTTCATAAAAGAAATCTTTGATCGCTGAAGGATCTTCTTCTAAAGCTTTCTTGAATTTCTCACTATCAAAGCCTAAAGTGCCGTTATTGTCGATTGTCGAAATTCCCAGATCATTCGGTTTGAGATCTGAACCTTTGACAGAAGGGATCGTGATCAAATTACGTAATTGGGTTTGAAGCCGAGTCAGCGCAGTATCGCCAGCCAACGCGCCCGTCTTGTTGTTTTCACTGCTAGGATCACCAACAGATAGATTTTCACCAATAAAGCTCATTAAGCTGTTGTATTGATCAACTAATCCTTGTACCGCGTCTACCAATTTAGAAGTGTCGTTGGTCAAAGATAATTTTACGGATTCGTCGCTGACCTTGGATAGTGTCAGTGTTGCACCATCGATTACGTCGCTGACCGTGTTGCTGTCACGAGTGATCTCCATACCGTCTAACTCAAAAATAGCTGATTGCCCTTGCGTCGTTTTCGCAGTGGAACCGATCCCTAGACTTTCTGCAACATCACCAGAGATAGTAAAATTTTTGTCCCCCATTTTGGTATTGGTCAATACTAACTGGTTATCGATAATATTGGCACTCACAGAGGAATTTTTGCTTTGTTTATTGATTTTATCTGCAATGTCTTTTAGTGAATCTTCACTAGTGATCTCAATATCTACCGTGATAGGCTTGCCGTCTTTGTCTACTTCGGAACTTGTCAAAGAAAGCGTGCCTTCGACATTCAATGCAGATTTGCTATTATCAGTAACTTTCGTTCCCGTTACTTTAGTAGCAGTAGCTAACTGCTTTACCTTTAGATCGTAGGAACCTTCCAATGCTTCGGCTGTTCCTGAGATAGACGCTATCCCACTGTTTGACGATGCTGCTTTCTTCGTTTGAAATGCCTCGTCTTTTTGCAGTGCATCGATTTTGTTCAAAAAGTTGGTCAAACGAGTGCTGATGTCGCTCCAGGCAGTCTTTTGCGAGTTGATGGTTTTGATTTGATTCTGGGCGCGGGTTTTATTAATGGCATCTGCTGCCAATAAACTTTCGATATCTTCTGCAGTGATCCCCGAATAACTCCCTAATGTCGTACTGATTCCTGAAGCACTTGTAATACTTGCCATTTCCTCATCCCTTTCTAGTGCGCAACCTTTCAAAGACTTCAGAGATCTATTCTCTAAAGTCTTCAATTACGCTGATCATTTGTTGCACCATAGTGGCGGGCTTTCCAACAAGTTGTTCACTTTTCCTGATTTGGACGATATTCTTCAAAAGTTGTGGTGCAGACAACAGCGACCGTCCAGTCAACTAGCGTTTAACACTGGACCAGCTCTGTGAATTTGCTTGTTTGGTGCCTCTTGATTATGTGAGCGGTCATCCAGCGACCGATGTTCTTAGTGGTGCTATGTAAAGCCAAGGACCCGGCTTCCCCATCTGGTCCTTAGCTGTGATTTCCCCAAAATTATTGAAGTAAGCTCAATACGCTGTTTGGCATTGAATTTGCTTGTGCCAACATAGAAGTTGCTGCTTGAGAAAGGATATTGCTCTTAGTAAAGCTCATCATTTCTTGCGCCATGTCAACGTCACGGATACGTGAGTTTGCTTCAGAAAGGTTTTCTTGCGTTGTACCCAAGTTGTTGATTGTGTGTTCTAGACGGTTTTGAGCCGCACCTAGGTCCGCACGTTGTGCAGAAACAGCTTTGATCGCATTATCGATTTTGCTGATAGTATTTTCATCTGCAATTGCTTTAAGTTCTGCTTTTCCTTCATCAGAATTTTTGTAAGCTTCCAAAGCTGCATCATATGCTTTTTGTGCTGCTGCTTTTGCAGTGTCATCAGCCGCATTGGTAATTGCATCTTTAAGTTCTGTAGCTGTTTTACCAGTACTACCAGAATTATCAATTGCTCCAGTTGCTGCATCATATTTAAGGTTTGTGTTGTCAGTGAAAGCTTTGTTAGTTACTTTCTCTTCATCTCCAGCTTCCTCAAGTTTTAAAGCGTCTACGCCTAATGCCTTGGCACCCATGTCACCGATTTTTACGCTCATTGTTTGGTTTGCATTGGCACCGATTTGGAAGATGAAAGAAGCTTTTTCACCACTTTCTCCACCTTTTAATAAGCTCTTAGTATTGAATTCTGTTGTTGTACTGATACGATCGATTTCGTCAGACAAAGCAGAAAATTCTTTTGAGATTGCTTCACGGTCATCTGTACTCAAAGTTCCGTTTGAACTTTGAACTGCTAGGTCACGCATACGGCCTAAGATGCTGTGTGTTTCATTCAATGCACCTTCAGCTGTTTGGATCAATGAGATACCATCTTGTGCATTGCTTTTCGCTTGAGACAATCCACCGATTTGGCCTTTCATTTTTTCAGAGATAGCTAGTCCAGCAGCATCGTCGCCGGCTTTGTTGATACGCATACCTGAAGATAGTTTTGATAAAGAGTTGCTTTTAGAAGCATTTGCTGCTGTTAAACGAGAGTAAGTGTTTAACGCAGACACGTTTGTATTGATTCTCATTTGATTATTCCTCCTAATTTTTCGCTAAGGTTTCCCTCTGTTTATATGTATCGGAAGAAAAAACCGTTAGTTAAGATAGGGAAATAAAAAAAATCAAAAAAATTTATGCCCCGTATAGACAGCTGCTCTTGAACAAGAGAAACCCACGTTCATTCTTGGTAAACGACAGGATCTAAGAAATCATCTTCTATTGCTCCAGCTATCGTGGGAGTTATTCTTGTTCAATCTGTCAATAAAACTGCTATAGTCAACGATCAAGAAAACATCTTAAACAAAAAACTCTACTTAGCTATTCGTAAATTGCAGCGGAGCATAGCCGCCGGCAACTTCCTTTTCTAAGTAGAGTCCATAGAGTTTGTTGTTCCTCTCCTGCATCTTACGGTGACATCTATAAACGATTATCTAACGTAATCAAGGATCGTCAACTGCATGATTTTTGTTCCCATCGCCAATGTACTTTGGTAAGCAGTCATTTGATTAGAAAACTCCATATACTTTTCCACAAAATCAATATCTTGTTTGTTGGAAAGCGTCTCTGTCAGATTCAGTTTCTCTGTTTCATTACGATCTGAGGCAGCTTCTAGCCGATTGTACAAAGCGCCGATCTGAGAACGCACATTCACAAAATGATTGGCATACTCATCATGTGCTTCCAGCAGTTTGCCCCCTAAAGCTTCTTTATCATCATTACGCAATGCAGACAATAAATCATTGAAATACGTACTTAAATTTTCCGGATCTGACTCTGTTCCGGTTTCCTTCATTAGACGACTGCCGTCGGATAATAGATCGACAGAAACACCATTCGCGATTTCTCGCGGCAAGTCTTTGCTAGTCCCATTGTATTTGATCCCAACGATTTCGCCATCTTCTTTTACGATTTCAAATGGCGGGGTCGTCGTACTGGTACCGCCAAAGATGTATCGGCCATCGTAATTTGTATTCAGTGCTTCTACGATCCCTTCGATTTCTTCTTCAATCTCCGCTTTATTGGCCTTTAACTCATCATCACCATTCGTACCATTGGCAGAAGATTGGATCAACGAACGGATTCGCAGCATCGATTTGCTGACATTGTCTAATGTTGAATCTTGAACTTTTGACCAAGAAATACTGTCTTTGATCGTACTGCCAAATGTTGCGTTCTGATTGATGGATCCAGTTAGATTCATGATCTTAGAGATCAGCAATGGGTTCTCTGATGATTTGCTGACTTCTTTCAGACTAGATAACTGGTTAAGTGTCTTGTGAACATTCGAGGCGTTAGTGCCTAAATTACGAATAAAATCACTATAAGTAATATTATTTGAAATACGCATTTATCTATACTCCTGTCCGATTGATCAAGGTATCCAGCATCTCCGAAACCACAGAAATAATTCGTGCATTTGCCTGGAAGCCTTGTTGAAACCTTATCACGTCAGACATTTCTTCATTGATCGAAACCCCTGAAACGGATTGATTTCTATATTCTAATTGATTTAGCAGTGATAGCTGAGCGCTGGCAGTATTATCTGCTTGCTGTTTTGAGATCCCGTTCTTCGTGACGATACTATTGAAGTAACTGTCACACGTCATACCTGAACCATCTGTTTTGAAGGTAAGTGTGTCGGGATCAAAAGAAGCCATCGTTTCATCTGACAGCGGAAAATCCAATTTTGCATTTCGAAGCTTCGCAATCGCTGCTGCTCGTGAACCATCTCCAGATTCACCTGTTTTACCGGCTTGCAATAAGCTAGGATTATCAATGATACTTTGAGAGACTTTGATCGTACCGGCAGTATCTTCTCCGAATTCAAAGAGACCGGAAGTACTGGATTTTCCATCTGTAAAGATCATATTGACTGCTTTGGCAATGGTTGTGGCAAAATTGTTCAATTCGCTTAAGCGACTGTCAATTTCAGTGACCGAAACTTGCAGACCCCCGATCGATCCTTCTTTGATCGGCAACTCCTCGTAGTTTGTTTGACCGTCTTCTGTTGGCTTATTGATCAAAATCGTCCCTGGAGGGTAGTCCCCACTGATTGTCTCCCGTGGATTCAAGCTGTTACCGTCTTTAGAAACGATGGTTCCTTGCTCGTTTTTACCCATCACTACACTGATCGTATTGCGTTCGTCTGCATTTAGGATCGTTTGGCCGCCAATCGCTACATACCCTCGGCCATATTGGTCAAATGTCGTTTCGATCGGTGCCAAGCTTGAAATATCTTTGAGTAGATTGTCCCGCAGATCCAGTAAGTCATTGGAGGTTTGTCCGTCAGTTGCTAAGGCATAGATCTGTTCATTCAATGATTCTAGCTGTTTGATTTTTTCATTGAAATCCAATGCAGATTTTTCGATGTCATCTACCGTGTCACCTTGCAATTTTTTCATTTGCGAAGACATTTGGTTGATAATGTCAGCCAGGGTACTGCTGTTTTCGAGGACTAGACTTTTGGCCGTTTCTAATTCGGGATTGTTGGCTAGCGCAGTCCAAGAGTCAAACATCGTAGACAGCTGTTTCGATAAACCATTATCTGAAGGCTCATTTAAGATACCTTCCAATTGGCCAAGGATATCTGCTTTTTGGTCATAGTATGTATATTTGGAATTGGCATTTCGTACTTGCCCAATTACAAAATCATCAACAACGCGCTGCACACTGCTAACCTTGACCCCTGTACCGATCGTGCCTGCTCCTGGTAGATAGTAAGGTTGCTGAGTCTGTAGATTGACACGTTGCCGTGAATACCCGTCTGTATTCGTATTGGCGATATTATGGCTGCTCGTTTGTAGTGCTACTTGGTTGGCGCTCATACCGCCAGTAGCGGTTCCAAGTGATCCGAATAATCCTGTCATAAAAGTACTCCTTAAATTTTTTGGTCAATGATCGCTGTCTGAACAGTGGCCTTTTCCGTATATTTCGAATACGTATTTGCTGCTGGCTGGATGTTGTCTTTAACGGCATCCATCAATGTTTTTTGGTAGCTGAGGGCTTGTTCAGTCAATAAGAGATTTTCTTGCTGTTGTCTTTGGATTTGTTGGATCAATTCACGACATTTGTCTGTCAGATTGCCTTCATAAGATTCGATGACTGGGACAAATCCTTCTTTTTTCTCTACCAACTCGATCAGTTTTTCACCTTGGCCCTTGATCAAATACTCTTTCTCTTTGACCAAAAGTCGCAAAAAACGTTGTAATTGTCGTTCAAATTCACGTTCTGTCATCTAATCCGCCTTCTTTACATCGCTAGCAAGCATTTTAGTGGCAATTGCTTCTGCTGATACTTGATAAGTGCCATCTTTGATGGATTGTTTTAATGCAGCGACACGATCAGCACGGCTCGCTTCGTTACCGCCACTGTTTTTGATCGTTTGCGCTGTTTTTGACAATTGGACGTCAACCTTTTTTTCGGCAGCGGTTTGCTCTGCTTTGGTTGGCTTGATTGTTTCTCGTTGGATGGCTTTGTCGCTATACTCTGCATAACCTCTTGCGATTTTCATGAGAGTTCCTCCATTCTCGGTGCTTCTTCTATTTTATACTATCGGATAAAAAGAAAAAAAGTTAAACCTTTTTGTTTAACTTTTTCTAAGAAGATTCACTTAACTCAAGTTATGAATCCGTTGCTTTTGGGACAAGATATTGGTGATCCGGACACCAAAGTTCTCATTGATGACGACAACTTCTCCTTTAGCGATCAATTTCCCGTTCAACAATATTTCTAACGGTTCATCTGTCAGTTTGTCCAATTCGATGACCGATCCAGCATTGAAAGATAAAATTTCTTTGACTGTTTTTTTGCTGCGTCCCAAAACGACACTTAGATCCAATGGCACGTCTAAAATCAAATCCAGATTATCGCCATCTGTGGTTGGTGTTGCATTTAATGGCTGGAATGCTGGTTGACTGACTTCCACTTGTGGTTGGTTAACCACTGGTTCTGGTTTTGCTTCTACAGCGGGTTGCGGTTTTGCCGGTGTTTCCCGTTCCACAACTGTTGCTTGATCTGCTAACATCGCGGCTACGATATCATTGACGACTGGATCGCTAAAAACTTGCATGATCTCACTCTCGATCGCACCTTCCACACTTAGTGAGAATGAAATACAGTAAATTTCTTCTTCCTTAACTGCCTCGTATTCCAGAGCTTCTGATTCGCTCCATAGTTTGACGATCGGCGGTAAAATATCCACTTTGCGATTGATCATCGTTGCCATCGAGGTAGATGCGGTACCGATCATTTGGTTCATTGCTTCGGCAACAGCACTTAGCTCTAGTTCTGTGAATTGAGTGCTTGTTGTTTCACCTGTGCCCCCCATCATCAAATCTGCAATGATGATTGCATCTTTGACTTCCAAGAGCATCAAATTGCTGCCAACAAGTCCTTCTTTAAACTCAACGATCGTGGCCACTTTCGGTGCCACTAGATCATCTAAAATCGTTTGAAGTTTGACTCTGACAACTCTAGGCGTTGTAATGCTGACACGGCGATTCAAGATCGACGATAAGGTCGTTGCCGCTTGGGACATCGAAATATTCCCGACTTCTCCGATAATATCAACTTTTACTTGTTCATCTACATTTTGCTGAGAGGTATCGTGATTCAACAATGCATCGATCTCTGATTGGCTAAAACTTTCGCTCATTCTTCTTGCTCCTCTTCTAACTTGTCTAATAATTCAATGGCTAGCTGATCTCCCTGCTTGCCAGGTTTCGCGCGATAAAACGGTTTTCCATCAACAAAGGTCTCTAATGGTTCCGTGATCTTTTTATCTAATTTGATAACATCCCCGACTTCTAAATGAATGAAGTCTGACAAACTCATCTGAGCATGTCCTAACAAAGCTTCCAGATTTAACGCGACTCCATTCAAACTTTTTTGCAGCTCGCGGCTATCCTCAGAACTGGCTGGTTGATTGCTGTCGAACCAATTACGAAAACTTAGTTTATCAATGATTCCTTCAAAGAAAACATAAGGAACACATAAGTTGATAAAACTCTTGGTCTCGAAAATTTTCAATGTGAAGGTCACCAACACAACAGGTTCATTTGGTGACATATTTTGCAGCAACTGCGGATTGGTATCCAACCCATCCAACACTGAATCTAACTTGACGATATCTTGCCAGACACTTTCATAGACCCGTACGAATAGTTTGACTACTTCTTCCAGAATGGCTGTTTCAATATCCGTGAAATTCGTCTTGTCTTCTAAATCAATCTCTGATTGTTTGCTTTGATACGCATCCAGTCCTCCACATAATAGTTCCACCATCAACATGCACAGTTGAGGGTTCATCTCGATGAATTGAATCCCATTTAGCGGTTGAGAACGAAAGAGTCCTAACAACGTAAACTTAGGGATTGAATGGATAAATTCATCGTAACTTACTTGTTCGATAGCAGCCAACTGCAAAGTTACGTTGGTACGCAATTGGGTAGACAGCATACTGCTGCTCATTTTAGAAAAGTCTTCAAAGATCATGTGCAGGGTATTGACGTACTCTTTGGATAACTTTGTTGGTCTGCGAAAGTCGTAGGCTTTTACTTTTGTCTGCTTGTCTTCTTCATTCATTACCTCTTTATCGATCTCTCCTGTGCTCATCGCATTCAGTAAGAGATCTATTTCTTGCTGCGTCAATACCTGATCCACACTAATCCCCCATTTTTCTTAAAAAATCAACTGATCAATTTTGATCACACTTGCTACTTTATCTGACAATGATACGACACCAATGGCATGACTGCTGCCTTCTTGATCACTCAATTGCAGATCTGACTCTTGGATTTCCAGCACTTCGATGACTTCTTCGACTAAAACGCCCTTGCGATCATCGCCTTGCTTCATGATCAAAACATTCCGATCCTCTGCAGAACTTGATACTGCGATCAATTTCGAGAGCCGAATCACTGTCAAAACGGTCCCTCGCAAATTAATCAAGCCTTCGACCCATTCAGGCGCTAATGGGACTTTAGTGATTTCTGGTGCATCGATAACTTCCTCAACCGATTCAGCAGAAATCAGATAATGTTGCTGCGCCATTTTAAAAAGAATCATTTGCATCTCAACACATCCTCTGAAGTCTAAGCAAAAGCTTTATCAATAGACGCGATCACTCGATCGGTATCAAATGGTTTCACGATGAAATCCATTGCTCCTGCTCGAATAGCATCCATAACCATACCTTGTTGTCCCATGGCACTACACATGATCACTTTCGCTGATGGATCAGACGAACGAATCATTTTCAATGCTTCTAAGCCATCTACTTCTGGCATTGTAATATCCATTGTTACTAGATCGGGTGCAGTGGCTTGGTATTTCTCATAAGCTTCTTTCCCATTTTGTGCTTCTCCGACTACTTCATAGCCGTTTTTTTCAAGAATATCTTTTAATTTCATGCGCATAAACACCGCATCATCGACGATCAATACTTTTTTTGACATAATTGTTGCTCCCTTCAAATACCTAATGTACCAAATATTTCTTCTAGAACACCCTCTTCTGGAATAAAGAACAGCGAGGCGTCTAGTGTTTCTTGTTCATAAGAAAACTCATTGCGAATGACCAAAACATGATCATCAAACTGATTTAATGCTAGATAAAGGCTACTAATTGCAGCACCAAAGAAATCATAACGAGCCATCGGTAGCGACGCCGCTAATTCAGCAGACAATAGTTGGCTGATCGCATTTAGAAACGAATTAAAAATGATATTCGTCAGCTCACTAATGATCGACTGCTTCATTTCTTCAGTGGCATCTTCCATGACCAGATGGACCAGTCGATCGGCAGCAGCGTCTGAAAGTACAAAGAGAAACACGCCGCTGAATGTACCGCTGATTGAACTGATCACTGCATGGACCTCTTTGTCTTCTTCCATGATCTTTGTATAGAGAGTTTGATAATCCAAGACCGCTACTTCCGGTACACTCATTGAGATCGGTTGAGCGATCAGCTTAGAAATACTTGTGGCAGCATTTCCGCCTCCAATGTTGATCAGTTCTTTTAATCCGTCTAATTGCAAGTCGGTGTATTTCATTGCCGCTCATCCTTTTTTTCTCCACAAATCGCATTGACATCTAAAATCAGTGCAATCGAGCCGTTTCCTAAAATCGTCGCCCCCTGATAGCGATCCAGCTGCTGGAGGAGCGGATCGATCTTTTTGATCACGATTTCTTGCTGACCAACTAACTCGTCTGCCAATAAGCCATAATATTGCTGTTCGCTGTTGACAATGATGGCGAATTTTTTCCCGACTGTGTTTCCCTCGATTCCTAAAAGCTGATCGGTCCGAATAATCGGAATCAAATCTTCCTGGAAACGATAAACTTCTTGTGAAACGGTCTGGATCACTTCTTCTTCTTTGATGATCACTACACGTTCAACTAAATCAAGCGGAATCGCAAAGGTTTCGGTTCCTACACGCACCATTAGTGCTTGAATGATCGATAAGGTCAATGGTAGTTTGATCGTAAAGCGCGTCCCCTTATTTGGCCGACTCCATAATTCAATCGTGCCGCCTAAATTAGCGATCTTCGATTGTACCGCATCCATCCCTACTCCTCGACCCGAGATATTCGTAACTTTTTCTGCTGTCGAAAATCCCGGATGGAAAATCAGTTGCTGGATCTCTTCATCAGATAGGCCTTCCGTGGCTAAGCCTTTTCTTTCCGCACTTGCTTTGATCACTTGTGGGTCTAATCCCTTGCCATCATCTTCTAGCGTGATGATGACCCGATTGCCTTCCTGATATGCAGCTAGCCGAATCGTTCCTTTACGGGATTTTCCTAGTGCTTCCCGTTCTTCTGGACTTTCGATCCCATGATCGACAGAATTACGCAGGAGATGGACCAATGGCTCACTCAGTTCAGAAACAACCGTCTTATCCAACTCTGTTTCTTCTCCAATGATTACCAGATCCATTTCTTTTCCTAGTTCAGTCGATAAATCCCGCACCATTCGGGGAAAGCGACTGAAAACGACATTGACCTGCTGCATACGAATCCGCAATACCAAGTCCTGCAATTCAGATGTCAGATGGGAGACTTGTTCCAGCGGATCTTTGATTGCTTCGATGTTTTCGCGATGGCTGACATCTTCCAGCTGGTTGCGATAGACGACTAATTCCGAAACTAGATCCAAAAAAGAATCGAGTCGCGATAGATCCACCCGGATCGATTGATTAGAAACAGACGCATGATGTGTCATTGTTTCTTTGGTCGCTTTGGTTTTGGCTGTTGGTTCTTTCGTGGTGTCTGTTGTTAGAGTCTCATTCGTTGCTTGAGACGGGTTTGCTTGAAAAGGCTCAACTTGAAACTCTTCGATCTCACTATTACTGGCAATATTCTTTTGGACTTCCGCCAACTCATTCTGAGTAAGATACACTAGCCTAAAATCAGAATCAAAATCGCCTTCTTCCAATTGTTCCGCACTCGGCTCCGTATGCAGGATATCACCAGATTGTTCCAGTTTTTCCATGATCAAAAAGGCTCTAGGCCCCTTGAGCATGGAATCTTTTTCTAAGCGGACCGCAATGCTGAAGGCGTGGTAATCCCCGGCTACTGCTTGTTCGATCACAAAAAGATCCGAAGAATCTAATTGCTCAAATGCCAGCGATAACTGCGCAAGCGGTGTATCGGAGGTAATTGTTTCCGAATGTTGTTGATCGGATTGATTTTGACTTTGCTGTTCTACTTGATCTAATTCCAGCAGCAAATCTGTGATTTGATTCGGCTGCAGTTCTTTTTCTTCCCGCAAGTCTTCTACCAATTCGGATAACCGATCCAAGCATTTAAAAATCAGCGAGATGGAATCACTCGTCACTGACAACGTTGCTGTTTTGAATAGCTCAAAAATATTTTCCATCTTGTGGGTCAACTGTGTCATCACATCGTACCCCATCGTCGCTGCCATCCCTTTCAGTGTATGAGCTGAGCGGAAAATATCATTTAAAAGTGCTGTGTCTTGCGGATTGCTTTCTAATGCCAATACATGGTCGTTCAGCTGTTGCAGATGGTCATCTGTCTCTTCGAAGAAAAGCGTACGGTATACGCTATTATCATCCAAATGAATCCCTCCTTTGCGAAATCATATTTTTTGATAAATAAAGGAATCGATTTTTTTCAACCCGAATTTTTCCGAAAAATTAATCGTTTCTGTTGCTCCAGTAAATAAAATCCCACCTGGTACTAAGGCATCACTAAACTTCTGATACACTTCGTCTCTGGCATCACTTTTGAAGTAAATCGTTACATTGCGGCAGACGATCACGTGACAATTCTTTTCATAGGGATCTTTCAATAGATCATGTTTTTTGAAATGAACTTTCCGCTTGAGTTCTGGTTTGATCTGATAAGTGTTTCTCTCTTTGACCTCAAAATAATTCGCCAGTTCTTCAGTAGGAACATTTCTTAGCTCGTGCTCGCGATACACCCCTTGTTTTGCCTTTGTCAAAATCTGCTGGTCGATATCCGTCGCTAAAACAGTGGGCGCTGCCAAGCGATTTTTCTCTAACAGCATGGCGATCGTATAAGGCTCCGCACCTATCGAGCAAGCCGCACTCCAAATTTTCGGCAATGCAAACTGTGGCACGATCTTGGTCAGCAGCTTTTTTTCAAAGGCATCAAATAACTCTTTGTTACGATAAAATTCGGTAACATTGATCGTGATATGGGCTAGAAAAGCTTCTCTGGCAACCACATCTTTCTCCAAAAGCCGCTGGTATTCCTGCAAATTTTTAGCACCTGAATGTTCCATGATGGTCAAAATCCGTCGTTGCATTTGACTTTCTTTGTAGGCCGCTAGCTGTACCCCCAGCCGATCACTGACCCATTGATTAAAAACAACAAAATCTGTCTCCATGTTCTCACCCGACTATCTGTCCGATTTTTGTTTCAATCTTGCTTAGTGCTAGAACTTCATCGACTGCCTTTTGTTCGATGGCGTATCGCGGCATCCCGAAGACCACACAACTGTCTTTGTCCTGAGCGATGGTATAACCACCTTCTTGTTGGATCGCTTGCATTCCTTTGGCACCATCTTTACCCATTCCAGTCAATAAAACACCGACTAGACCCTTTTGATAAGCGCTGGCTGCTGAAGTGAATAAATAATCAACCGCCGGCCTAGTTCCGTGAAGCTTCTCCCGTTGATTCAGATGGAAACGCCCTTGTCCCACTGTCATATGGTAATCTCCTGGACAAAGATAGACTTGGTTTTCAATCGGCATGCCGTCGGTCACTTCTTTGACTGGTACTGTTGTTTCCGAGTTCAGACGTTGAGCGAAAGATGCCGTGAATCCAGCCGGCATGTGTTGAACGATCATGACTGGGCAATGCAGCCGTTTTGGCAAGCCGCGGATGATTCCCAACAAAGCTCTGGGACCACCGGTGGAAGAGCCAATCACGACTGCTTCAACTGTCCGTGGCAAATGGTGTGACGTTAATTTTATTTGTTCCGCTATACTATGATTTATTTCCTTAGAATGGTTTTGATCAAGCGAATCGATTTTTTTGTAGAAGTCATCGATCCAATCTTGTTGAATCTGAGATAGATTAACAGGCTTTTCAACGAAGTCTGCCGCCCCGAGCTCTAATGACTCAATCGTTGTTTCTTGATTTGTCATTGAACTGAGCATGATTACCGGAACGGTGTACTGTTCTTTGATCATCCGCAATGTCTCTAATCCATCCAATACAGGCATTTCTACATCCATCACTACAAGGTCGAAAGATTCTTTCGCTAGATGATCTAGTGCTTGCTTGCCATTACGAGCAGCAGCAGCTACTTTGATGTGGGGCATCTGTTCCAACAGATCCGTCACCACTTTCCGCATAAAAGCAGAATCATCTACGATCAATACTCTTTTCATTTTTTTCAAACTCCTTTATAGATAGATGATTTCTTGATTTACGATCCGAACCATTGTTGTAAAATCGTCTAAGTCAACGATCATTGTTCTTCCAGTCGTACCACCAACGTGTTTGGCCACAATTGGAATTCCCAACTTGGCCAAAGATTGTTCAACTGCCTCAACATTGCGTTGTCCGATATTACTCGTATTCGTGATTGTTTGGAATTGAAACATATTGGCGCCACCAACGATTTTGGCTTTGAATCGCGGGGCACGTACTTTACGCTGCAATTCTGCAACCATGTTTGGCAATGCCAGATCAGCAAATTTTCCCGGCTTGATCTCCCGCTTGTGGGAAAATGGTTGACTATCTGGCAGCATAATATGGCTCAGTCCGCCAATTTTGCTTTTTTCATCATAAATGATCGTGCCAACGCAGGATCCCAGTCCCACGGTCATTAATTTGTCCGGATACTGGGCAATTTTATACTCTGAGATGCCTACATGAATCTCCTGTTTTGTTTTCAATAGACGGGTCAACTCGTTTCTCCGAACGTGTCCTGCCACTCCTCCGGTTCATAGTCAAATAAAAAGGAGAGCGCCAATAATAGTACGACGGATTCATCGCTTTTCAAAAATTGCTCGATATAACTTTGTTTAAGTCCCGAACGATCAAGCTGAGCTTCATAATCCGTCTCTTCCAGCGTAGAGATCCCCACGATCTCATCGACATACAGCCCAAGATCTTGATCATTCCAATGACATAAGATGACATTGTTCCGTTCAGAAACCGTTGTGGGCTCTTTGAATAGTTTACGGCGAACATCAATGATCGGGATCATTTTTTCTTGAAATTCATAGACACCTAAAACGAAATCAGCCACTTCCGGTAATTGAATAAAAGATTGGGCTTCAATCACTCGTGTCACTTGCTGGACTCGGATTGCAAAGAGCTGGTCATGACTTCTAAATATTACATATTGCTCCATCAGCATCTTTTCCTCTCTCTAGAATTTAAAGCTATCTACTTGGAACTTAAGAATGCTCGCGATCGTTTCGATTTCTTGCGCATTCGATTCAAATTCTTCAATGACCAAATAGAAATCTTCCAAGTTGGCCGTCACTTCTTGGGTGCCGGCAGAGGTTTCTGAAACAGCAGAGGAAATATTGCTGACAGAGACTTGCACCATATCTTTTTTCTCCACGATGCCGGTAATATGTGACTCGACTGTTTGGATACTCATTACTAATTTTTCAACAATATCAGAGATTTCATTGGCTAAATCAATCACCTTATTGATATTGTCTGTTTGTTTTTTCCCGCCCTCATAAGAATTCATCGCTGCTGAAACAACTTTCTCAGATTTTTTGCGGATTGCTTCAATGATCGTCCGAATACTTTTAGTCGATTGACTGCTCTGTTCTGCCAAACTGCGAACTTCTTCTGCCACAATGGCAAATCCGCGACCTGCTTCCCCTGCACGAGCAGCTTCGATCGAAGCATTTAGTGCCAAAAGATTGGTTTGATCAGAAATATCATTAATCAACTGAACGATTTTGCCGATACTTTGAATGTCTTCATTCATATCATTCATACCATCCACCAATTCGGCTTGGTTTTGACGTTCGACTTCCCAACTTTCTGAGACATACATCATCACTTCAGAATTTCGATAATTGCTATCTTGAGATTTTTGCACGTAGCCATTCATGAGGTCGATCTCTTTGTGGATTTCCTCGATGCTTGTTGCTAATTCGTCCATGTCAACAGAGGTCTGTTCTGCTTCAGAGGCTTGAGAACTGGCTGCATTGGCGATAGCGTTCATCGTTTGGCGAACATTTTCGATAGATGTTTTGGCATTTTTGGACGTATTGGTCAAATTTCCAACCATTTCCGTCATGCGGGTGCTTTCTTCATGCATTCCCACGATTACTGCTTTAAATGTATTCAAGACACCTTTAAAACTATTTTTGACCTTTTTAAAGAGGGGATCATTTCCGTCATTCCCCATAGCATCAATGTGCGAGAGGTCTCCTCCACTAACAATTTCCAATTCTGCTAGTAATGTATCCATTCCTGGATCCTTATGTTTCACCACAAAAGAGAGTGCGACAACTCCAATAAATTCCAATAAGAGAACGATTATTGAAAAAATAAAGAACACATGACTCAACTGTTCGTCTCCGTGAGGCCGTAAAACAAAGAAATAGCACCCCAATAAAACGACAAACGTAATAATTAAGGGAAGCAGCGTAGCGAGGCGGATTTTTTTGATAATAGCTTGTAACTTCTTCTTCATGACAGTATCCTTTCCTATGCGATATGATCGTCAATGATTTTTATCAAGATTCGCTCTTCACTTGATAATCGCAGTGTCACTCCTTCTTTATCCGATTATGAAAACAATCTTCTAGTTCCCTAATCGGATAATTAACTGGAAATTTAAGGCTTGTCACCAGACATATGTATCTTTCGGGTCTGCATAACGGGTATAGCCGCCGTTGCGATCGTCCCGTACCAATCGTCCTTCTTTAAGCTCAAAAACACGATTCCGAACAGTATTGACCATGGTGCTGTCATGGGTAGCAAGAAGCACGGTGGCCCCTAACTGGTTGATCTTTATGAATAATTTCATGATTTCTACTGCAGATTTAATATCTAAATTTGCTGTAGGTTCATCTGCGATCAAGACTGCCGGTTCAGTTACGATGGCACGGGCGATCGCGATCTTTTTGCATTGTCCTACCGACAATTCATGGGGATAGCAAGATTGATAAGCCGTCATTCCCACCATTTGCAATGCTTTATCGGTTTTTTCTTTGCGTATTTTCCGTGGCACGCCCAATACCTGTAATGCATATTCAATATTTTTATAAGCCGTCATATGTGCCAACAGCAGGTCTTCCTGCTGGATAATGCCTACTTGTCGCCGAATCATATACAAGTGACGATCTTTCAGCCCTTCTAGCAACACATTGCCAATTTGGATCGACCCTGCTGAAAGCTCTTCTTCTTTCAGCAGTAACTTGAACAGTGTCGATTTGCCAGAGCCGCTCGGTCCTACGACATAAATAAATTCGCCTTGCGAGATCTCAGCGGTAATATTTGCTAATGCTAGCGTGCCATTTTGGAATTGCTTGCTGACTTTGGTTAATCGGATCATTGGTCTCTCCTCTAATTAGTAAAACGATTGACAACAGCTAACATATCATCCGTTGTTTGCATTGCTTTTGTATTAAGGGCGTAAGCTCTTTGTGTCGTCAGCAGTTCTGTCATTGAACCGGCTAAGTCTACATTCGATCCCTCCAAATAATGTTGATTGATTGTTCCAAAAGCGGTTGGGTCTGCTTGAGAACTTGTTAGCTGGGCATTTTGTGTTTGAAATAGCTGACTTCCCACAGGAACCAGATCATTCATATTGGTTGGGTTATAAAGTGTCAATTGCCCTAGTAGAACTGCCTGTCCATTTTGTTGGGTCATTACTCGGCCTGCAGAATCAATTTGGATGTTCTGGGCATTTGGCCATTGATTAGCGGGTACCATAGTAGTCATAGCGACAGGGTAGCCATCGCTGGTGACTAATCCTTTTTCAGCATCTAACTGGAAATTACCAGCTCTTGTCAAAAGCAACTCATTGTTTCCATTGCGGACGCCAAAGAATCCCGTACCTTGGATCGCCACATCTAGCGGCTGACTGCTAGCTGTCAACACACCTTGACCAAAGCTAGTTCCAGTTGTAGCTGAAGAACCAACGTTCCAGCCGTATTGTGCCGCATTACCACTGAAATAGACTTCTTCAGTTGATACTGCATTGTTGATTAGTTCTTTGAAATGAGTCGTTTGCGTTTGATAACCATTGGTATTGACATTGGCAATATTGTTAGCAACATTGTCCAAATTTTTTTGTAAACTGTTCATTCCTGAACGACTGATCCCTAATAAACCGTTCATATTCATTCTGCTATCCTCAAATCTTTCCTAATTCGTTCACTGCTTTTTGGAGTGTTTCATTGGTGGAGTTCAATACTTTTTGGTTTGCTTCAAATTCTCTTGATGTCTGGATCATTGCCACCATCTCGTCTGCAACGACCACGTTGGCTTGTTCCAGATACCCTTGCTGCACCGTCGGCCGTGCAGCGATCGTTCCTGCATTGTCGCTGGTATAGTAAGTTTCCCCATTGGCCATCAACTGGTCTGGTTCAAACAAGCGGACTTGGAATTGCGGATTATCTGATGCGGTCACTGGCTGATTGCCATCGCCTAAAACAACGTATCCTTCTTGGGTCACGTATTGATTCTGCTGATTAAGGGTAAAGTCCCCTTTTCGCGTGTATAATGTTTCACCTGCAGGTGTTCGGACAGTAAAGTAGCCGTCAGAAAGCAGTGCGAAATCTGTTGCTTGATCCGTTTGTTTTATCGCTCCAGCTGCCTGTTCCAAACTGATGCCGGCTAATTGATTCCCAAATGCCAGTCCACCAATATCATGACGAGTGTTTGCTTGAGCACCGCCTTGATAATTATGTAATGCTACTTCATCTAATGTCGATTGAAATAGTTTTTTTGCTTGATACCCAGTGGTTTTGACATTGGCGATGTTCCCACTAGTTGTTTCTTGCCGTTTCTGTAAGACATTAATGTTGCGGGAAAGAATATCTAATCCTCGAATCATGCTAGTTCCTCCTTGATCAATAATCGTAATTTAGCTACCATTTTGCCGTGGATCTGAGAAACCCTTGGAATTGAGATTTCTAAAATTTCTGCGATCTCTTTGAGTGTCAATTCTTCGGTGTAATACAAACTCAAAATCAACTGCTCTCTTTCCCCAAGCTTTTTGATACAGGTAGTCAATGCTTGCAGACGTTCTGTTTCTAATAACGCTTCTTCCACATCTACCGCTTCTTTATCGCTGATAGAATCTTTGATCGTCATGCCTTCATCTTGAGCAGAAAACAATGTATCCTCTAATGACACACTAGCTAAATAATGTAGACTTTCATAAATATCTGCCAACTGTCCGCGGCTAATTCCCATCTGTTTAGCAATTTCTGTATCAGTCGCTTCTCGCTTCAATGTTTGCTCTAACTCTTGTCGCGCTTGATAAAATTGGTTAACTGCCGCCATTTTATAACGTGAGATTTTTGCATGCTTGCGTACTTCGTCAATGATCGCTCCTTTGATACGAAGGACCGCATAACTTTCAAAAGGCACTTTTTTCGTCGGATCAAATTTATTTAACGCATCCATCAATCCGATGACCCCAATGTTGAATAGATCTCCTTGTTCGTAATCTGTCGTTTTGATTGACATTCGCTGAACCACGCGTTCGACTAGAGGAAGATATTTAATGATTTCTGCTTCTCTATCCACTTCGTACATCGGTTATTCTCCTTTCACTTCGCACTCTTTGCTCATATCTCAATACTGCCTACCGTCTCAATAGCGATTTCGTTAGGTATCTCATTCAATGACAAGATTGCCAAATCCGGAAAATTGAATGTGATCATTTTCTTGAACGGAAGACGAATCTTTGGTGAAGCTAGAATTACGAAGGAAACATTCTGAGCGATCGCTGCATGTTGGATCGTATTGATTGAATCCAAAATTTTCGTCACTGTCTCTGGCTTTAAGACTGGGTAAGATCCGGTTGCTGTCTTCTGAATACTTTGAGCAATCATTTCTTCTAATTTTGGATGAATGACAGCGACCTTCAGCTCATGCTGCTCCCCAATATATTTCGCCACGATCGTTCGTTTCAGTGCTTGACGAACATATTCTGTCAAGACTTCTATATCTTTTGTTACAACGCCGTAATCGGCTAATGTTTCTAATATTGTTGCCAGATCATTGATTGGGATCTGTTCATCTAGAAGATTTTGTAATACTTTTTGTACTTCACCCAACCTTAGGATCTCAGGAATCAATTCATCAATGACTACGTTGTACTGTTCTTTGATTCCTTCCAGCAATTTCTTCACTTCTTGTCGGCCTAGTAATTCTGGCGCATGGCTGTAAATGATTTCTTTGAGATGCGTGGCAATCACCGTTAATGGTTCAATGATCGTAAAGCCTTGCAATTCAGCCAATTCCTTGTCTTTCTCATCGATCCACATCGCATCTAAATGAAAGGCTGGTTCTTTGGTTGCGATTCCTTCAAATGGGAAAGGTTCTTCATTAGGACTGATGACCATGACTTTATTCGGATAAATATCGTCCCGTCCCACTTCATTCCCTCGAATTTTGATCACATAATCATTTGACTCAAGGTAGAGATTGTCTCGGATACGTACCGGACTGACTAAGATCCCTAACTCTCGGGCGCTTTGTTTACGAATCGCAACGATACGATTCATCAGACTATTATCGATGGAACTGTCGACGATTGGGATTAGTCCATAGCCGATTTCAACTGCAATCGGTTCTACTTGGAAGGAAGCAACAGAATCGTCTTCTTCTTGGGCTTCTTTTTTACGTTCCAAAGCGAGTTTCTGTTCCAATTTCTTTTGTTCTGTCCGTTGTTTTTCTTCTTGCTGTGTAATCATGAAACTAGCGGCAAACAAACCGCCGCCGATCAGGATAAAAGGAATCGGTGGAAATCCTGGCACGATCGCCAAAACAAAAAGAATCATACCGACGATTCGGAAGAGTTGCGGATTTCTTGTGATATCGGCTGCAATATCTAAACCAAAGGAGCTGTCATTGTCTGAACGAGTGACCATCACACCAGATGCGATGGAGATCAGCAGGGAGGGGATCGAACTAACCAAACCGTCTCCGATAGCTAATTTACCAAACTGGGAGAAAGCTTCCATGACTGTCATTTGCCCCCCCATGGAAAAGATGATCGCGCCGCCGACCAAGTTGATGACCGTGATCATGATCCCGGCAATCGCATCTCCTTTAACGAACTTGCTGGCACCATCCATCGAGCCAAAAAAGTCCGCTTCCCGCTGCAAGTCTTTTCGACGTTTCCGGGCATCGGCTTCCGTGATTAATCCGGCATTTAGATCCGAATCAATGGCCATTTGCTTTCCTGGCATCGCATCTAGTGTGAAACGAGCAGTAACCTCTGAAACTCGTCCCGCACCATTAGTCACGACAGCTAGTTGTACCACCATGATGATGACAAACAAAATGATTCCGACAATGTAATTACTTCCAGCTACGACATTCGCGAAGGCATCAATGACATGGCCCCCATTCCCTTGTGTCAGAATCAAGCGGGTAGAAGACAGGTTCAATCCTAGCCGGAACATCGTCGTAATCAAAAGAAGTGTTGGAAAGGTGGTGAACTCCAAAACTGTTTTGGTAAACAGAGTGATCAGCAGAATGTTGATAGCAATCGTTAGATTGACAATGATTAAAAAGTCCAAAATAGTTGCTGGTAAAGGAATAATGATCAATCCAATAATCCCGATCACTAAAAAAGAAACCAGGACATCCGCATAACCGATTTTTTTCTTAGATTTTGCTACTGCCTCATTCATGCTGTTGCCTCCGTTTTAAATCTTTCCGCGTTCGTTTTCTTCCAATTGATAAACCAGTGCAATGATCTCAGCAATCGCTTCGTACATCTCTACTGGTATCAAATCTCCCGGCTCTACTTGTCTATAAAGAGCTCGAGCAATTTCCCGATTTTCGATCATCGGAATGTTTTCTTTTGCTGCTTCTGCTTTCATTCGCTGCGCCAACTGGTCAGCACCTTTTGCTAAAACCCTCGGCACTCCTTCATTCTCCGCATCGTAGCGAATCGCAATGGCAAAGTGCGTCGGGTTAGTGATAACGACAGTCGCTTCCTTGACGTGAGCAATGGCGTTGCGTGTCATCTCCCGGTATTTTGCTTTCCGCTGAGATTTGACTTGCGGATCACCTTCCATTTGCTTGTATTCATCTTTGATTTCTTGCTTGCTCATCTTCAAGTTCTTGCGATGACTGTAGCGTTGATACACATAGTCTCCTACCGCTAAAACAATCAAAAAAAGTGAGATTTGAAAAAATAGATCCTTTGCCCGTTCAATCAGAAAATAGACTGTTTTTTCTAAACCGACCTCACTGACACCCAGTAATGTTGGGACAGCCGCCAAAAATTTCTGGTAACAAAGATAAACAATAATGCCAAATTTTGCTAACGTTTTAGCGAGATTGGCAAGCGCTCGAGTGCTGAACTGTTGCTTTAATCCAGCCAGCGGATTCAGCTTCTTGAAATTTGGTTTGATTGCTTTAGCAGAAAATAAGATTCCCACTTGAGCATAGTTAGTAATTAAACCAACCGCATAAGCAATCACAAAGACAGGTGCGCAAAGCAAAAAAAATAGCAAAATACTTTGAAGTCCTAAACGAGGTAAATCCGCAACGCTGGCTTCAAACAAATACAGATGCTCCAACGCTCGAGTGAGATAAGGTAAAAAGCGCTGCGCAAAAAAGTGCCAAAGGGGCAACAACATAAAAGAAAAGACCATCAGAGAGACCGCAGCCGCTAACTCTTGCGTTTTAGGAACTTCTCCGCGTTTACGGGCATCCCGTAAACGCTTGGCCGTGGGTTGTTCTGTTTTGCCGTCTTTTTCCGACACGTTTTTCACCTCTCTATGATTTCAGTGATGTCATGAACTCTTGTAAATACTTGATTGTATCTGGAAGCTGCTTACTCAAAAAAGTAATGGCATTTGGCAGTAGCAGCAAAAAGATCATAAAACTGATTGCTGTTTTTAAGGAGAGACTCATCATTAAGATATTGATTTGCGGAATCGACCGCGAAATTACCCCTAATACCAGATCTACCATCAGTAGTGCTATGAGCATCGGCGCGGCTAAATTGAGTGCCATTTCCATCATCTGTCCAAATAGTTTCACGACACCTTCGATGGTGGCACCACTGATCTGAACTGTTCCTAAGGGAACAATCGTAAAAGATAAAAGCAGCGCTGAAATCAAGCGATGATGCAAATTCAAGGTGAAAAAGGTTCCTACGGCTAACCAATAATACGTTTTTCCATATTGGGAGACGTTCATTTGGAACGTCGGGTCATAGGCCTGAGCCATTGAAAACCCCACTTGAAAGTCGATCATTTGACCAGCGATTTGCACGCCAGTAAAAACCAACTGACTCAAATAACCCATCGCCATTCCCAGTAAAATCTCTTTGAAAGCCAAAATCGCAAACATAAACGTTGTCGCCTCTGGCAATGGTTCGACCGCAGGTAAACAAAGGAAGGTGAAGGCAACGCCTAGAACCACTTTCGCAAGCGAAGGAAAATTTTGTTGTGAAAATATGGGACACAAGATGACAAATGCCATCATGCGGCAAAAAATCAGGATACTTGCTTGGATCAGTGCCATGCTTTGCCTCCTTACAATGCCGCGATCATCTTAAAGATGGTTTTAGTGAAATTAAGCAAAAGATTCAGCATAAAATTGCCGGCAAGAATCAATGTTAAGAAAATAGCGATCAGTTTGGGCACAAAACTTAACGTCTGCTCTTGAATCTGGGTAGTGGCTTGAAAAATACTGATCACTAACCCCACAAGCATCCCGATAAGTAACGCCGGTCCAGAAATCAACAAGATCCGAATGAATGCTTCTCGCAATATGTCGAGTACCGTTGCAACAGACATTGGTTTTCTGCTCCTTTCCTGTGAATTATTGGAAACTCTTGATCAGTGATTCCACCACTAAATACCAACCGTCAACTAAGACGAACAGTAGGATCTTAAATGGCAGTGAGATCATGATCGGGGACAACATCATCATCCCCATCGACATCAAAATACTCGAAACAACTAAATCAATGATCAAGAAAGGAATAAAGATCAAAAATCCAATACTGAAGGCCGTCCGCAATTCACTAATGATAAATGCCGGGACCATTACGGTTAGCGGCACTTCATCTGAAGTTTCATATTTTTCTTTTGCCCCAGAAGCTTCGGCGAAAAGCTGAATATCTTTTTCTCGTGTTTGGAGCATCATAAATTCTTTGATTCGACGTTCTGAGCGATCAAAAACTTCGGCTTGCGTGATTTCTTGCCGGTCAAAAGGTTCAATGGCTTGCTGATAAATATCCGTATAGACAGGCTTCATGATAAAGAAAGTAAGAAACAGAGCAAGGCCGATCAATACTTGGTTGGGCGGATTCTGCTGGGTTCCTAATGAACTTCGTACAAAAGAAAGCACCATAATGATGCGGGTGAACGAGGTCATCATGATCAGTAAAACAGGAATCAAAGATAGCAAAGTCACTAGCAAAAAAGTATTGATCGTATCGTTTGATCCACTGCCGTTAGAGAGCAAATCACTAATCGTGGTACTCATATCCCCAATGTCTAAGGCAAACGCAGTTTGAGGCATCCATAAATTGCTTAAAAGGATCGCTGCTACTAGCGTCCATTTTCGTTTTGCGCTCATTTTTGCTTGCCTCGTTTCGTTTCTAATTGGCTCTTTGCTTTCTTTACCCATTCAGAGAAATCTGTCACTCGTAATGATTCTGACGTTTCCCCAGTTCTGGACATCAAGATAGCTGCCTCTTCGGCACTAAGTTCTTTTAAAATCTGGTTCTGCTGTTCCGAAAAACTCATCACATAATATTTGTCCAGAATCTGAATGATCCCAATGGAGGAGGATTTGCTGACGGCGACTTTTTGTAGAATCCGCAGCTGATTATTCTGTTGGTTCGTGTAGCGATTCAAATACTTCAAACTGACATTGATCAGATACAAAATGATTAACAAAAAAGCGATCATTTTAATCAATGAAAAAAATGTTTCCATCAACGTTCCTCTTTCTATTGGATCACTAAATCAGTGACATATACTTCATTGACGATTGCTGATCCATACTCATGATTAATTGCTTCCTTCAAATTTTTTTTCAAATTCGGAACACTTTCTGCCGAACTTAAAATGTCACTGGCTTTCTTTTGGCGCAACAAGTTAACGATGCTATCCCGAATAACAGCAACATTCTTCGTCACTTCTTCGCTTTTTTCTTCATTATCAACGAGAATCGAAAGGTTGACCTTCATGTATTGCTGTTCCTGCCCTTCTTCTTTCTCAAGATTTACAAGAAATTCCTCTAAAGCAACAATCGATTCATCAGAAGCAATGCCTTTTGCTTTCGTTTTCGGCGCAACGGTTTTGTCTTCTACTAGGAAGTGATTGGTTACCAATGTCCCCCCAATCGTCCCGCCGATCACGATAACCAACAGAATCGGGATCAGTAAAAACAAATTGATTCCTTTCTCTTTGCTTTTTTCTTTCCCTTGTTCTTTTTCTTCCTTTTCTTTCACTTTAGCCATCTTAACCCACCCTTAGTTATTTATTTGTTTCGAATTGATCAAGAGTTTATAGTCAATGACACGCTGTGCCGTTTCTGCCGCGGACTCAGTTACAACCAGTGTCTTGCCATCGATTAATGTAATCAACGTATCGGGCATTTCTTCGACCCGATAGATCAGTTCCGGATTTAGATAAAACTCTCTGCCATTCAGTGCCGTCAATAAAATCATCCGGTACCTCCTATTTTTTATGAGGGATTCTGTTAACGTTTCAAGTTCAACAATTCTTGCAGCATTTCATCAGAAGTGGTGATACTTCTTGAGTTTGCTTGATACGCTCTGCTGGCAATGATCATTTCTGTAAATTCCGTCGATAGATCGACATTCGACATTTCTAATGCGCCTGCTTGTAGACGACCTGAGCCATTTTGACCTGCACCCGCAACAATTGGGGCACCCGAGTTGTTCGATTGCATGTAGTTATTTCCGCCGACTTTTTCCAATCCTTCAGGGTTATTGAAAGTTGCAATAGAGACTTTCCCCATGACGAATGATTTGTCGCCGTATTTTGCAACGACTAGTCCATTGGCATCGATGGCCATTGAATTATAAGTAAGTTCTTTGCCATCAACAGTGATTGTTGCAGGAATTTCTAACGGTCCAATCTCTGTTTCGCCGCTAAGTCCTGCACCCTCTTCATATTTGTCATCGTAAACGAGTGGCGGATTTGTACTGCCAGTACGTCCTAATACTTGCATTCCATCACTGTTAGTCAGCGTGCCGTTGCTGTCTCGTACGAAAGATCCATCACGTGTGTAATAAGTTTCGCCATTTTCGCCAGAACCTTTGACCATGAAATACCCTTGCCCACTGATATAAAAGTCCATTGCCCGCCCAGTAGATTGAGGTGCTCCGACTGTATTGATCATGTCGATCGAACCAGCTTGTACGCCTAAACCGACTTGTGTACCGTTGACACCACCTGAACCATTTCCTGGTGCGGTTGCATTTGATGTTGTCTGGCTCATCATGTCTTGGAAAAGTACCCGACTTGATTTGAAACCAATCGTATTGACGTTGGCAATATTATTTGATACCACGTCCATTTTTGTTTGAAGATTTTTCATTCCACTAACACCTGAATATAATGATCGTAACATTTGTTTTCCTCCTTCAATTTGACGTATTTTCCTCTGTCATTCAGAAAATACTACAGCCCCTTTTCAGTCCAGCTGTTATTTAATAAATGTTGCACTATCGATATTGGTGACTGTGTTCAATTCGTTCATTCCCATTGCTGTAATGATCGTACGGCTGTGAACATCTGCAATCAGCCCCATATCTTTGTATACTAATAATGATTCTTTACTACCTTTAGCTGCTAATTCACTCATTGCAGTTGAAAGCGAATCATAATCGGTCTCTTGAAGTGTTAATTCTCGATCCGTCAGCCGCTTTTGTGCATGATGGGAAACTTTGATACTTCTTTGCTTGTCTTGCAGCATCTCCGAAAAATCGGTATTTCTTGCTTGATAGGGTGCGGTTCTAGGCGTTTTTTCAGAGGTGGCAGCTTGTAATGGTAAATTGCGGCCTATTTGATTCATACTGACTCACCTTTCGATTCGCTCTCTGATTCACTTTCTGATCCATCCGAAGTTTTAGGATCGCCGCCGATTTCTTCAATTGCACTCATGTTGTATTCTTTACCATTGACAACGATCGTGGCATACCCATTTGAAAAGCGAACTTTCTCAATGACTCCTGTAACTTTTTCTTTTCCATCTAATACCGTGACCTCTTTGTTGATCAGACCAAAAGCCTGTTGTTGCTGCTGAAGGATCACTGACGTCATTACCGTCTCACTTAATTCATTCAATTGTTCCAATGTAGTAAACTGGACCAATTGAGAAATGTAATCCGTTCCGCCTCCTGAAGAGTCACCGCTAAAAGAAGGATTACTCATAGTAGCTGCTAAAATCTTAAGGAAATCATCCATTGAAATATCGGAAGCTCGGTGGGTTTGAGCTAAAGAAGTTGCATTTGCTATCCCCGCAGCCGATTGTGTAATTTCATTAGGCATATTTCTTCTCCTTTTACATTAAGCCAAAATACTAATGGCATGATTTGTTTGCTCTGTTGTCTCTTCTTCTTTAGGTAAAGGAACTTGATTGTAGCTTTTTTTCCCCGATTGTCTTTGAGGCTGTGAGAAGCCTTGTTGTGCTGTTTGTCCATCAGTCGTCGAAGTAAAACTAGCAAGTGAACCAGTCAAAGCAGCACGTTCAACCGCTGTGGCAGGATTTTCTTTCAAGATGCCTTCTTTCCCAGAAATCAGTTGATTTTCTTGTTTTTGAAGGACTTGCTCCAGTTCTGTCTTGATCGATGACAATAAGTGCTTGGTCTGTTGCTGCTCTACCGTAAATTCCAGACGGCTCCCTTGCGCAGTGACTTCCAATGCAATACGGACTTTGCCAAGTTTTTCCGGCACTAATTGAAGTGTGATTTTTTTCTCTGGAGTCTGTACCAACTGTTCAATTTTCTGCGTCAATGGTTCTACGACTGTTTTGACTGCGGCTGGCGTCGGACGTTGATCGTTCTGCATCAACAACTTGGACAAGTCTAGTGTCGTTGTTTGTTGCAAACCGTTAGATCCATCGATTGGCTTCATTGAGTCGTCGATTGTGGAACTCTCGGAAATAGCGACTCTTTCAAGTGCTTGCTGTGGAATGAAAGACTGTGCACTCCCCTTTGAAGGTTCATCAACCAGAAGTGTCTTTTCACTGTTTGTATTTCCTTTTGTATCTACTGGGGCATCTGTTTGTGAGATACTCTCTGTTCCAGAATCCAAGCGGATTTTTTCTCCGTCCGTAGTCAGTTCTCCTACTGGCAGAAACGCTGCTACAGGTGTGTCTGACTTGCTCAGAGTTGATTCTGAAGCAGTGTCTTCTAACGGATTTCCTCCTGTTGACTGAAATACTTGATCGGTCGCTACTGAAGTGCCAGATTGCTCACTGGCCGAATCCACCACTAACGGGTCTTCCTTTGCCAATTGCAATGGGTAGTCTCCCAAAACACTTCCCTTTGATTCAGTCATTTGCGATCCGAAAAAACCTAGCCACCCCAAAGCTCCTTCATTTACGATTTCTGCCTGTTTCGTCATTTCTGAATTTGCTTCTGGTATACATGTGTCGGTTGCATTTTCAGAATCGGCGACTGATTCATCTTCTTTGTCGTCCACTAGCTGATTTCCCTGTTCTACACAAGAAAGATCCCCTTGCGGCACTCCATCTTCATTCGCTGAGTTTCCCTCAAGATTTTGGGAAAACTGTTGCAGGAATTGAATGAAATTACCTGGATCTTTGACAGTAGCAGGTTGTTGTTTGTCAGCAACTTTCATAAGTGCTGGCGTGATAGCCACTTGTTTCATTTTTCACCTCCTCTCACTGATTTTGTGAATCCGCAGCTGCCGCTCAGCGCATTGCTAGACTACGACTGCCCATTTCATCTAATTGTTTTTGTTCTTCTTGAAGCAATTCATAATTGTATTCTTCGAGTTTCTTTTCTCTTAGCTTTTCAACGACTTTTCGTTCTTGCTGTGCTTGAACAACAGCTGTCAAAGCAACTTCAACTTCCTGATTCAGCTGACGCACTTGCTGATACATCTCATGAATGCCAGACTCTAAAGCAGTAAGATAGCGATGCTGAACTTGCATACGACCAAGAGTCATTTCATTGACGTCCATCAATGCGGTTTTTTCATTGATCATTTGAGTAAGAACTTGTTCTTTTTGGATCACTGCTTTTTGTTTCTCTGCGTAGGCTCGTTTTGCTTCTTGTTCTACACTCACACGGTGATCCAATACCTTTTCCAATGAAAAATGAAAAGCTTTCATCTTCAGTTACCTTCTTTCTTATTGCAGGACATTTCGCTGTCGTTCAAGAGCTGCATCCTCATTGAACAAAGCAGCCAATGCAGCCCGTGTTTCTTCAAATGAATTTCGTTCATCTACTCTTTGTTGTAAAAAACTATTGATTGGATGATGCAATGCGATAGCATGATCGGTGATGGCATTTGCACCTGATTTGTATGCACCAATATCGATTAAATCTTTTGCTTCAGCGTAAGCAGCCATATTTTCTTTTAATTCACCAGCGTCATTGTAGTGTTCAGGCGTAACTAATGTCTTCATTAAACGGCTCAAGCTGTTTTGAACATCGATCGCCGGATAATGATTTTGAGCGGCAATTTTTCTAGATAAGATAATGTGACCATCGAGAATCCCCCTGACGGCATCCGCGATAGGTTCATTCATATCATCCCCTTCAACCAGAACCGTATAAAAAGCAGTGATAGACCCTTGATCGGACATCCCGCTGCGTTCCAACAGTTTTGGCAACGCCGTAAATACCGAAGGCGTATACCCTTTAGTCGTCGGCGGCTCACCCGTGGATAAACCAATTTCTCGTTGCGCCATCGCAAAGCGAGTCACGGAGTCCATCATCAACACAACTTTCTTCCCTTGATCTCGGTAATACTCGGCAATAGCGGTTGCCACATGAGCCCCTTTCAAACGTACTAAAGGCGGCATATCGGAAGTTGCACAAACAACGACTGATTTGCGGTAGCCTTCTGGACCCAGATCGTTTTCAATAAATTCTTTTACTTCTCGTCCACGTTCGCCTACAAGTCCAATCACGATAATATCGGCTTCGCAATAGCGAGCCAACATCCCAAGCAACGTACTTTTCCCTACACCACTTCCGGCAAAAATACCGATCCGCTGTCCTTGGCCAACGGTCAACAAACCATCGATCACTCGT
Source organism: Enterococcus gallinarum NBRC 100675 (assembly GCF_001544275.1). GTDB lineage: Bacteria > Bacillota > Bacilli > Lactobacillales > Enterococcaceae > Enterococcus_D > Enterococcus_D gallinarum. The sequence goes on from NZ_BCQE01000006.1 coordinate 45,113, forward strand.
ACACCTGTACTCATGATTTCAGAGATTTTTTTCCGCTGAAATGGATCAGGAGATTCTTGACTGACAGGGTACTCGTCAGCGTCACTCAAATCGATCGCCATATCCATTGGACGTCCTAATCCATCTAATGTATGCCCTAGGAGCGAGTCACTGATTTTGACCGTCAGTGTTGTGCCGGTAGGCTTCACTAAACAGCCAGGCCCAATACCTTCTAATTGATCTAACGGCATCAATAGAACAGTCTTTTTAACAAAACCGACAACCTCGGCTAACGCAACGTGAGAACTGTTGCGGATCTTCACTTCACAGATTTCTCCTACAAAAACGGCTAATCCTTCCACTTTGATCAATAGACCAACCACTTCGCTGACCTTCCCATAAATGGAGTAAAATCTACGTTTTTTTGCTTTTTGGACAATTGGTCCAACAGGTAATTCAAGCACCATTGCTATTCACTACTTTCTAAAAGATGCTGCAGATAAAGTTGAATTTCTTTTTCCAACTCGAAGACAACGATCGAATCATCTGATTCAATCACAAAATCGTGAGCTGAAAGCTGATCATCCGGTAACAGCAAATAGCGAAAATTACTGATTGCCTGCTTTCGGCTTTCCAAGATATCTTTAAGGACATGCAAATGCTGTTCATGAATGCGGATCGTTAAGAACTGGTCCGGTTGTTCAAACTGCAGTAAAATGGGCTCCAAAAAAGCAAGCAAAGCAGCATTGCTTTGCTCGAAACGCTGGTTGATCAGTGCTTCGGCGATCTGTACACCAAAGGAAATCATCTCAGCTTTTTTCTCTGACCGAAAAGCATTAATCTCTTCTGCTGCCTGCTGTACATTCTGCTCGGCTTGTGCAATAAGCTTGGCAGCTGTCTCTTTACTTACAGACATGCCTTCTTGATACCCTTGCTCATAGCCTTCCTTTTGTCCAGTTGCAAATCCGTTAGCATAGCCTTCTTCTTGCGCAGATTGTTTGATTTGTTGGGCTTCTGCTTGAGCCGCTTCTAGTGTTTGTTGTTTCAACCTTTCGATTTCTTTACGCTGACGCTCCATTTCAAGTTTCCACGCACGTTCCCGTTGCGCTGCTTGCCGCTTTTGACGCCCCGCTTCTGTCGAATCAGTAGTAGAAAGCAACGGAGGAGGTGTTTTAATTACAGCTTCAGTTAAAATTGATTTTTCGGTATCAAGGTTTTTGACCGTTTCATGTTTCAACAAGCTACTATTTGACCACTGCATCCTGGTTGCCCCTTCCAAGATAGATCTCACCATTTTCGTCTAAACGGCGAATCACAGCGACCACATTTTGCTGTGCTTCCTCAATAGCAGACAATCGGGTTGGTCCCATAAATTGAATCTCTTCTTGTAAATTCTCCACTGCACGAGATGAAAGATTTGAGAAAACGAAGGCTTTGATATCTTCTGGAGCACCTTTGAGTGCAAGGACAAGCACTTCATTTGGTACATCCCGCAACACTTTTTGAACATCCAATCGGTCAAGTGTAACGATATCGTCAAATGTGAACAGACTTGATTTGACTTCATTTGAAAGCTCAGGCTGCCGCTTTTCCAGATCGGTCAAAATATTCTTCTCGGTGCTTCGACTCACTGAATTCAAGATCTCTACCAATGTATGCACGCCGCCCACATTTTCACTGTCATTCTCTACATAGTTAGAGAACTTGTTCTCGATCACTTTTTCGATTCGCTCAATGATCAACGGAGAGGTGCTGGAGATCGTACCGATCCGTTCCGCAATTTCTACTTGAAGATGATCTGGAAACTGCGATAACACATTGGCTGCTTTATCGGGTTGCATGTAACACAGAATCAAAGCGACCGTCTGAGGGTGCTCACCAATCAAGAGATTCGTCAACTGTTGCACATCCGCTTTACGTGCAATATTAAATGGGCGTTCTCGCAATTGGATCTGCGTCAACACATCAATCACTTCTTTTGCTTTGTGGGAACCTAATGCTTGATTCAATAAATTTTTTGCATAATCGATCCCACCATCAAGAACATATTTTCTAGCAGTGAATGTCGTTGAAAATTCTTCTAATACTTGATCGCGTTCTTCCGGACTGACAAAATCGATATTGGCGATTTCATAACTCACTTTTTGAATATAATTTTCCGGTAGAAGTTTCATGATCTTCGCAGAGGTTTCCGATCCCAATGAGATCAAGAGTATTGCTGCTTTTTTGACACCATCGAGTGTTTCCATCGTTTCTTTCCCCTCTATTTTTCCTTCATCCAAGCTTTGATCAATTCAGCAGCCACTTCCGGATTTGAATCGGCATGTTGTTTTGCTGAATGATTTAAAGAATTTTCCTCGACCGGCTCTTGTTCAGGCTCATTTGATTCTTCAACTGAAGTATCAACATTGTGCCCTAGACCGCCAAAGACAATTTCTTCGGATTCTTCCATAACTGGTGCTGGTTCTGAAACAGCTGGATGTGCAACCGGCAATTCTTGTGTCACATCTACTGAAATTTGATCTTCGCGACGCTTTCGAACCAATCCAATCACGAATAGCACTAACAAAATCACGACCAATGCGATACCACCGAAAATGATATATTTCAGATAGCCTTTTGCCGCTGCTAATTGTTCAGTACCTTCCGTTTCTTCCACCTCTGCTGTTGCTTGGGCAAAGTCAAAGCCTTGGATAGCAATATCATCGCCGCGATCAGCATCATATCCTACAGCACTGGCAATCAGCAACTGCAGTTCCGCCTGATCATTTTGCGAAAGGTCTGCATTAACGACCACTGAACTTGTCATTCGTTGAATCATTCCCGGCGCTGTAATTCTTTTGGTCGTTTCTGTGTTCAATTCATTTTCGACTGAGCGGCTGTATGAACTGCCTGCATCCCCATCATCTCCGGTCACATTAGAGACATTGTCATCGACTGTACCCGTTTGGGCCTCTTGGATCGCTTCGCCAGATCCAGCTGCTTGAACTGTTTCTTTTCTTATTTCCGGATCATCGTAAGTCACCTTGGTACTTTCAATCGAATCAAAGTTCAGATCTAAATTGATGGAGACTTGAAATTTATCTTCACCGTAGATTGGTGCCAACAATTTCGAGACTTTTTCTTCCAGAATTTTTTCATACTCATTTTTGATTGCAATGTACTTACTGTTCAAACTACTGAGCTGACTATTTTCATCTTTTTCGATCGTCAATGTGTTTCCTGAGCTATCGACGACTTTGACATTCTCTGGCTCAAGCTTCTCAACGGCACCCGAAGTCAGCGTCACAATTCCTTGTACCGCTTCGTCAGAAATCTGTTGATTTTTTAGTGTTAGAATGATCGAAGCAGTAGGTTTGCTTTCTTCACTCGAAAAAACACTGTCTTCTGGCATCACTAAGAGAACTTTCGCTGATTTGACAGAATCTAATGTCTCGATTGCCCGTTGCAACTCTCCGGTAACGGCACGCTGATACATGATTTTCCGATCTTCATCGGTAGTCATCATGCTAGCATCATCAAAAAGCTCAAATCCCGTTGCTGTGTTCGGTAATTTATTTTCGACTGCTAATTCAATCCGGTATTCATCGATTTGTTCTTTGGCAATCAAAATGGTCGTTCCATTATCTGTCAACTTGTAGTCGATTTTCTGATCTGTCAAATCATTGGTGATCGCTCCTGCATCAGCTTCGCTTAAATCTGTAAACAAAACACCGTATTCGACTCTCGTATTTAAGTAATACATTGTTGCCGCGACACCAATAACGCTGATAACGGAAAGAATTGCTATCAATTTTTTCAGTGAACTTTGAGCCTGCCATCGTTCTTTGATCAGGTCCGGCCATTCTTTCAATTTTTCCATCATTTCGCTTTATTCCCTCGCCAACTGCTAAAACTGCATATTTTTAACATCGTTATATGCCTCTAAGCATTTATTGCGCACGGTCACGGCTGTTTGGAGCGCTAACTGTGCTTCTGTCATTCGAATCATTATATTTCCTAGATCACTCTCATCTCCTGTGATCATTTTGATCGTGTCTTGATCCATTGTTGCAGTTTTTTGATTAAGATTTTCAAGCGCATCAGACAAATAATTACCGAATGCAGCACCTGATGAAGAATCAACTTCAGTTGCAGAAGTTCCTGAAGCACCAAGTGCCCGTAAAGAATTCTGATATTCGGTTAATCCTTGTGTTGATAATAATTCATTCATTTTTTTCTACCCCTTTGATATTTCTAGTGCTTTTTTGAGAATTGTTTTATTCATTTCGGAGGCAGAAACATTCGCTTCATATGTACGCACTGCTTGGATCATTGCCACCATTTCATCTGCGATGTCTACATTTGATTGTTCAAGATAGCCGTCTTCATCCGCAGCAGGGTTAGTCGGATCATAAGTCAATTTCAATGTTTCGTCCGTTTGGATCCCCGTCACTTTAACACCATAATTCTTTGTCTTTCCATCTTGAATCGTCTTAAGATTTTCAGAAAAAAGAATGCTTTTCTTTTGGTATGCTTCGCTATTTTCTGTTTGGTTGGTATTGACATTCGCAATATTGGTCGATATCGTATCCAGTTTTAATCGTTCCAACGCTAAACCACTTGCATTGATCGTTAGTCCATCAAAAACACCCACTACATTTGCCTACTTTCTTTAATTACTCAATACATAATTCATCATTTGCAAACGCCCATTGATTTGTGCAGTCAATGCACTGTAATATAATCCGTTTGCTGCTTGATCCAGCATTTCTACTTCTAAATCTACATTGTTGCCATTGTCCTTAAGACTTGTGTTCGCATTTTGAGTTACCCGGGGCTGTACTTGTGAAAGAATGTCTTCTTGTGAAGATTGATTCCCAGCAGCCTGTAACGCTTGTTTCAATTCGCTCTCAAATTCTACTCGCTTCGCTTTATAACCATCCGTATTCACATTGGCTATGTTTGAAGAAATCAGCTCTGCTCTTTTGGCAGAAACAGCAAGCGTCGTTTTTAACAACTCATAACTATCCAATTTTTTCAGTACTCCTTTCAGTCTGTATCAGATGATCATCCGATAAGAATTTCAATCTTTTGTCAAAATAATCATTTTTTTTTGATATAATTAAAAAAACATCGCGCGGTATAATTATAGAGTAATTAAAATTATTTTACAATTTGATTTTTTAAATTTTACTGTTATTACCTTTTGATTATGGAGATATTGTGTTATTTGATAATCATTTTATAATAGCTGTTATCCTTTCTTTTAAATCATTTATTCACAAATCAAACTGAGAGAAGCAGCAAACAAAATAATTAACGATATTTCTGAAAAAAGGCTTAAAAAATCATCATTAAAATCAACTATTCTTTAAAATAAAGGATTTTAAAGGATATTAAATAATTTAAATAACCTAAATGCTGTTTAAATAAAGCGGTTTATTAAAATAGGTAATCCGCTTTTAAATTAACTTGATTTTTGCGCATTTTTACACAAATAAACACTTAAAAAAAGGAAAAAACGAAAGAAAAGTTTCATAAAGACGTTATATTAAAAATATTTTTTCCACATCTTAATTTCTCATTTTTTTTATCCGATAATAAAATAAGGTACATATTTAGGTAATAGAAGTTATAGGAGGAAGCAACAAATGGATTTTTTCTTGCTGATCGGTATAGTATTAGGCGTTATTTCCGTCGTTGTCGGAATGATCGTTAAAGGAGCAAATGTAGCGGTTTTGATCAACCCAGCGGCAGCCATCATTATTTTCGTTGGAGTGATCGCAGCTGTTGTCAATTCGTTTCCTAGTAGTGACATCAAACGAATCCCTAAAATTTTCGGTATTCTACTTAAAAACGAAGAGTACGATGTAAAAAAAACGATCAATAGTATCGTAGATATGGCCAACCAAGCACGGCGTGATGGATTACTGTCTTTAGAAAATGCCATTCAAAACTTGGAAGAACCATTTTTAAAAAAAGGATTGGAAATGGTAGTAGATGGAATTCCTGAAGATCAAATCAAAGAAATCATGGAAAATGAGATCTACGGCATCGAAGAGCGGCATCACGTTGGCGCTAATATTTTTAAAACAGCCGGAACAAGTGCACCGACACTCGGAGTTTTAGGGGCTGTTATTGGTCTGATTGGTGCTCTCGGCAACTTAGAAGATGTCGAAGCATTGGGACATATGATTTCAGCTGCCTTTGTGGCAACACTGTACGGAATCTTTTTTGGCTATGTCTTGTTTATTCCTTTCAGTTCTCGACTGAATTTGAAATCGGAACAAGAAGTACAAGTGATGTCGATTATTGTTGAAGGTGTATTGGCGATTCAAGCTGGACAATCTCCTAAGAGTATTGAAAAGAAACTCTATAGTTTGATTGAACCAAACAAACGAGAAGAAAGATCCTAGAGGTTGACTCAACATGAAAAGAAAAAAGAAAAAGGAAGAACACGTTGATGAAGCATGGCTTCTACCCTACTCTGATATGCTGACACTGCTTTTGGCCCTTTTTATCGTTATGTTTGCCATGGCGAAGGTCGATGATGAGAAGTTTCAGGAGATTCGTAGTGAATTTGGGTCAATTCTTTCCAGTCATCATAGCGGCTCCCCAGTCATTGGTTCTGTCATCGATATGGGCGCCTCTGGCAAAACAGGCAGCAGCGCTGCAACCAATGCTTCTGAAGCACAGGCACAAGAAGAAGCAACTCGCATGCAACTAGAAAACCAACAACTGGAAAAGATCAGTGAACAATTACAAAAAGACTTAGCCGAATCTGCTTTAGACGGACAAAGCGAGGTCAGTTTAGAAGCGGACGGTCTTCACATCACATTAGACAGCAGTATCCTATTTGCTTCTGGTAGTGCTGGGATCACTTCCCAAACCAGCCAGTCTCTGGATACCCTTGCTTCTGCTTTAAAAAAGTTGAAAGCACATAAAATTATTATTGCTGGTCATACTGACAACGTACCGGAGAAAGGCACAGGTCTTTATGAATCTAACTGGGACTTGAGTGCGGCTCGTGCAATCACAGTGATGAACTATTTTATCGACAAGAAGATTATCTCCGAACAAAATGCAGCCATCCAAGCCTATGCTGATACGCAACCTAAAGCAAGCAATGACACCGCAGCAGGACGTTCTGAAAATCGACGGGTAGAAATGATCATCCAGCGCTCGCAAATAGATGAATAAGCCATGTTCAAACCAAAATAAATTGATAAGTGATTTACTACAAAAAAACGAAGATTGACTATCCTGGATCAATGAAAAACAGGAAAACAGTCTTCGTTTTTTGTCTTTCTATAAAAGCGATCCCTCGCAAAAAACACCGCGACAGTCCTTCTGCTGACGAAGACTGTCGCGGTGTTTTTTTCATTTATTTCAATTCAAATTGATCGGTCAATTTTTTCAATACTTTTGAGATATCTCTAAGATCAGAAACATGGTTGGTAAATTCATCCATTGTCGCTAGAACTTCTTCTGAATTAGCGGAAACTTCTTGTGTACCAGCCGCATTTTCCTCTGTCGAAGCAGAGATGTTCTCAAGATCAACTAAAACATTTCCTTGGATCTGTTCGATCCGCTTACTTGCTTCTTCTACATCACGAATGCCATCGATCATGAACATACTGCGTTTATAGACTTCTTTTGAAGAAGCAATGACCCGTTGAATCAAATTCGTTTGCCGTTCGCCGCCTTTTAGCGAATCAGATGTTTGTTCTACCATTTGAGCAGATTGCGTACGAATTTCTTCAATGATCGATTCGATTTCTTTCGTGGAAGCTTTGCTTTGTTCAGCCAGCTTTCGAATCTCTGCTGCTACTACCGCAAAGCCTTTGCCGGATTCCCCCGCACTTGCGGCTTCGATTGAAGCATTTAGTGCCAGTAAATTGGTTTGATAAGAAATGTCATTGATCACACGAATAATGGTATTGATATTCTGAATATTGTCATTCATATTCGTCATATTCGTCATCAATTTTTCCATCTGCTCCAGTTCATTTTGCCAACTTGAACCAACTTCATCCATCAGATTTAAACTCTCTTGATTGATGTCTGTCGCTTCTTGCGACTTGCTGCTCATCTCATTGATGGTATTGCTTAGCTCTTTGATCACATGGGAAAGATTTTGTAATTGCGCCACACTATGTTCTGTTTCCTGCGCTTGTGAGCCAGTCACTTCTGCAATTCCAGTAATTGTTTCTGAAACTTCTTCTGCTGCCACGCCGATTTGTTTGGCTAACTCTAATAAGGAATCAGACATTGAAGCGACATTGCCACTTTCTTTTTGAACATTTTTGATTAGTTTCCCAGTTTCTATAACCATTTGATTATAATTAGCTGCCATCTGATGGATCTCTGTGCCATCCTTATCTGGATAAACGATTCGTTCAGCGAACTGACCAAATCGCCATTTTTGGTTTGGATCTTTTTGATGTCGTTTTAACAACTCCAATTGACCGGCACCCATTTTAGAAAATTTCTCATTGAAAACGTTCATGATCGTGCTCACGATCCTCGTTGTATAAATAGACACGGCAACGATCAAAAGAATCATAAATCCGGCAACGACCACAGAAATCCAAATAATAGAATGTAGCTCTTTGTCCAGATCATTTGCTTCTACTTCTGAAAATGCCCAAACCGTTGACCCAGCAGGTTTATCGTATATCACATCATTGATTCCATTGGAATCTGCCGGCTTTACTCTCCCGATTGGCTGTTCTGCAGCGGCAATTCGTTTGAATACTTTTTTCTCTTGAATGTTTGTTCCTATCAGTGATTTTTCCTTGGATGTAATCACAACACCAGACTCTGAAACCAATGAAACATTCCCAGTACGACCAACGTCGATAGACGACAAGATTTTTTGGATCGATTCATAAGAAACGTCGACACACAAGACACCGATCTGTTTTTTTGAATTTGTGATCATCACAGAAGCTGTCGTCACAAATTCATTCGTTACTGTATCTAGATAAGGATCTGTCCAATAAACTTCTCCCCCTGCTTCAATTGCTCCTTTATACCATGGTCGAGTGGTTGGATCATAGTCAGCGGGTAATGGATTGAATGAGACAAATTCTTTCTCCTCAGTTCCGAAAGCAACTGCTCGAAAACTATCTGTACCAGCAATCGCTGTTGAAAGACTATCACGGATTCTCCCCATACTGTATTCTGTTTTCATTGGAGGAAGTTCTGCCATTGACTTCAATTTATCTTCTGTTGATTTTCGCAGCATATCTTCTTCCGCTATAATCAATCGTACAGCACTTTCTTTGTTGATGTCATTTCGTTCAATCAATGATTTTTTTGTTGTTAAATACGAGCTTACAACTAAAAATAAAATTGGAATAACTGCAACTAAAATCATGACCAAACCAACATAAAGCCCAATACTCTTTTTCTTTTTTCTCAAACTTGAGACACTCCTTCATTTTTCAAATTCTCTCTAACTTCTGCAACGAAGAAACTTCTTCAAACAGACTTACTCTTTCGTAATCGGTCATTGTATTCCTTTTATTAAGAGTTCCTTGTTCTTTTAATCATCAGAATTTTTTTCATATCTAAAAAATACACCACAATTATGAAGTCATTAGAGGAAACAAAAAAGCCTCAACAATCAGCGCGACCACTAGCAGCAACGTTGAACGTTGGGGAAAGATCTCGCTGATTATTTAGGCTTATTGATTACTTTTGGAAGGTGTGAAACAGCTAAAACTTAAGGAGTGCTCTTTTTAATATCCGGAAAAAGCCGCTTTTTGTTCCATAGTTAAGAAAGAGGATCCGGAGCAGACTGGGCAATTGCTAACCAAGCCGCTGGAATTCGATATGGAGAACAAGAGACATAGTCAATACCGATTTCCCGCAAAAATGCAATGGATTGAGGATCTCCACCTACTTCGCCGCAAACACCGATCGCTTTTTCCTTTGTTTGCTGGCGAATGGATGCTATCGCTTGTTCCATTAGTTGTCCTACACCCGCTTTATCAAGATGTTGATACGGATCCTCAGACAAGATGCCTTGATCTAAATAGCGCTGAATAAATCCAGCAGCATCGTCCCGTGAAAAACCAAAAGTCATTTGTGTCAGGTCATTGGTCCCAAAACTGAAGAAATCAGCTAGCGGAGCTAATTCTTTCGTTAATAAACAGGCTCTTGGTGTTTCTAGCATCATCCCAATCTTGAAAGGTACTTCTTTCTGATAGTGAGCAAAAATTTGCCGGATGTACATTTCAAGACGTTCTCTCAAAACGCGCATTTCTTCCGATATACTGATCAAAGGCAGCATAATCTCAGGATACACAACACTGCCTGTATCAGAAACTTGCAGTGCTGCTTCGATAATCGCAGCTGTCTGCATCTCATAAATCTCAGGATAAGTAATTCCTAGACGGCTTCCTCGATGCCCCATCATCGGATTTACTTCTTGTAGATCATGGATTCGTTGCTTGATTTTTTCTAGAGAGTAGCCACTGCGCTTGGCCATCTCTTCGTATTCTTGGGGTCGTGGTAAAAATTCGTGCAACGGCGGATCCAACAAGCGAATGACACATTTCTGTTCTTTTGTCTGCAGTAACAACTCCTTGAAGTCATTTAACTGAAACGTTTTTAGCTGAGACAAAGCTACCTGTCTTTCTTCGGTCGTTTCAGCTAAAATTACTTGCCGCATCGGCCAGATCCGAGATTCACCAAAAAACATATGCTCCGTTCGCGCTAGTCCAATACCTGCTGCTCCAAAAGAAGCTGCTGTCTTGATTTCTTCGATGGTTTCCGCATTTGCTCGTACTACTAGGTCTGCTCTTTCTTTAGACCAGTCTAAAATCGTCTGCAGCAAACCAAAATCCTGCGAGGCAACCAGTGATAGCGCACCTTGATACAGATTGCCTGTCGTTCCATCCACTGATAGATAGTCTCCTTCTTGAATGATTGCTTCACCACATCGAGCCTGTTTCAAAAATGAATCGACTGCTAACTGATCACAACCTGCCACACAACAAACTCCTAGTCCTCGGGCAACGACTGCCGCATGAGAAGTCATGCCGCCTCGAGAGGTCACGATTGCTTCACTAACAACCATCCCATCAATGTCTTCTGGTGAGGTTTCTTGTCGCAACAAAATAACTTTTTCTCCTGCTTGGTGGGCATTGACCGCTGCTTCTGCAGAAAAATAAACTCGACCTACCGCTGCACCAGGACTGGCAGGTAACCCTTGACCAAGAGGGGATGCTTTAGCAAGTGATTCCGGGGAAAAGATGGGATGTAGCAACTGATCAAGCATGTCTGGTGTCAATCGATGCAGTGCCGCTTTCTTCGTGATCTTTCCTTCAGAAACTAGATCTATAGCAATCTGTACAGCCGCTTTGGCTGTCCGTTTGCCATTACGAGTCTGTAAAACAAATAATCGCCCTTTTTCAATGGTAAATTCGATATCTTGCATGTCTTTGTAATGATCCTCTAATAACTCGGCAATCGCCGAAAACTGCGCGTGGATTTCTGGTTGTGTCTTGGCTAAATCACTAATCGGTCTTGGCGTACGAACCCCCGCGACAACATCTTCTCCTTGTGCACAAGCGAGAAATTCACCAAATAATCCTCTGTGTCCTGTCGTCGGATCGCGAGTAAAAGCAACGCCAGTTCCACTTGCAGCACCACTATTGCCAAAAACCATTTCCTGAACAGTCACGGCAGTTCCTAGATCATGAGCAATTTTGTGGATTTTACGGTAAGTGATAGCCCGGGGATTATTCCACGAACGAAACACAGCTTGAACGGCTGATAATAATTGTTCCAGCGGATCTTGAGGAAATCGTTCTTGCGTATGTTCCATATAAATACTTTTGAAAACCTCGCAAATCTCTTGCCAGTCTGGAGCGACCATTGATTGATCAGAAGGATATCCCTTTTTATGTTTATAGGTCGTTAAATAGGATTCAAAATGACTCTTATCGATCCCTTTAACGACATCCCCATACATTTGGATAAGGCGGCGGTAGCAATCATAGGCAAATGTGGGATTCTTTGTATTCGCTGCCAGCGTCTGTACCGTTTGATCAGTTAATCCCAAATTGAGAATCGTATCCATCATCCTCGGCATGGAATACTTTGCCCCACTGCGAACAGAAACCAGTAGTGGCTGCTGGTTTCCGCCAAAAGACTTGTGGGTTCGTTCTTCCAATGTAGCTACTGCTCGAATAATTTCTTCTACCAACGGCTGTGTAAGTTGCTGGTTTTCTAAAAATTGTCGGCAAACATCTGTTGTAACAATAAATCCCGCAGGAACAGGTAACCCAATACTGGTCATTTCAGCTAGATTTGCTCCTTTCCCCCCTAATAGCTCTTTTTGATCTTTCGTACCTTCTGAGAACCAAACGATATTCTTCATTTTTTTCCGCCTTCCTAATATGATATACTATTAAACTTAAATCGAAGTATATAGTGTATACTATTGATTCGTCAAGAAGAAATTTTTAAGAAGAATTCGCTCCTAAATCCTTTATTGCATTTTCCATGCGGAAAATATATAATAAATAGCATATCACATTTAATTAAAGAAGGTGACACATTGGAATTGACAAAGCGACAACTTAAAATCATTGAAATCGTAAAAGACAATCAACCTATCAGTGGTGAAACCATCGCAAAAAAACTAGGATTCAGCCGTGCTACTTTGCGCAATGATCTCTCTATCCTGACAATGACCGGATTACTCGATGCCCGGCCCAAGGTCGGTTATTTTTATACCGGACAGACCGTAGAACCGCTGTTGTTTGATAAGCTATACCATGCAAGAGTAGCAGAGATTATGATCCCACCGTTAATGATTGAGCAATCCGTTTCGGTATATGACGCTGTGACAACTCTATTCATGTATGATGTCGGGTCTCTTTATGTGAAAAATGCAGAAGAGGAACTAATTGGTGTTCTGTCCCGCAAAGACCTTCTGCGCTTCGCCATCAGCAATTCAGCAGCAGAAAAAACACCGGTGGCAATGATCATGACGCGAATGCCGAATATCGTCACGATTACTGCCGACCAAACTATTTTGACTGCAGGTACCTTATTAGCTAGGCATGAAATAGATACACTCCCTGTTGTTGATGCTGAGAATCCCAAAAAAGTTATTGGTAAAATAACCAAGTCTAAAATTATGAACTACTATATCCAAGCAGGCAATGCGATCGAAAACAATCAATTCTAAGGAGCGAAAAAAATGAAGAATGTTCGACTATATTTGATTTCAGATTCCGTTGGTGAAACAGCACAAAAATTGATTAGTGCAGTTTCCGCACAATTTCCTACGATCGATCTATCCGATATTCAACTGTATCCTTTTACAAATGATGAAGAGAGCTTATTGGAAATCTTACAAGATGCTTTACTGGATAAATCGATTGTTGTGACGACGCTTGTTAACAAAGATTTAGTGAAATTTGTTGAAGCCTTTGCTAAACGCACCGGTCTTCAACATGTCGATTTCATGACACCATTGATCTCAGTAATTGAAGCAACCGTCGGGCTACAAGCGGTTCAGGAACCTGGCGCAATTCACCGTTTAAATCAAGAATACTTCAGTCGTGTCGCTGCAATGGAGTTTGCAGTGAAGTATGATGACGGCAAGGATCCTCGTGGTTTTCTCGATGCTGACATCGTACTGCTCGGTGTTTCCCGTACTTCCAAGACACCGTTAAGTCTCTATATGGCTAATCGTGGTTACAAAGTGGCTAATCTGCCTTTAATACCTGAGGTCGCTTTACCCAAAGAGATCAATCAAATCGATCCCCAAAAAATGATCGGGCTCACTACAAATTCTGACTCACTCGTTGAAATACGCCGTTCTCGACTGGCTTCATTAGGGTTGAAAGAAACTACTAACTATACAGAACCAAGCCGGATCGATGATGAACTAGCCTATGCAAATCAATTATTCCAAGAGCTAGGGATCAATGTCATCGATGTCAGCAAACGGTCGATCGAAGAAAGTTCGATGTTGATCGAAGAATTTTTCAAAAATAATGCCTATGCACACTGAAGATCAATTAAATGATTTCATTGAGATTATCAATTTAGAGGCGATCCAACAGTTACCTAAAGCAACCGAACACTTTGTCAGTGATCTGCATGGTGAATATGAAGCTTTTGATCATATCCTGCGCAACGGTTCAGGCAGCATTCGGGAAAAAGTCGAAACATTGTTTCAATACTCACTGACCGCTTCTGAGAAAACCGAGCTATGTTTTTTGATTTACTATCCAAAAGAAGTATTGCAAGAAAAAGACTATCCGCATGAGGAATGGATCCAATTAATGACTCAACTGGTCAAAGTGGCTCGTTTTACTTCCAGCAAATATACGCGGTCCAAGGTTCGAAAAGCTTTACCAAAACAATTTGCTTATATTTTAGAAGAATTGCTGTATCAATATGACTCGGACTTCAACAAGGAAGCCTATTATAAAGCGATTTTCGATAAGATCATCGACTTATCCCTAGCGCCTCTATTTTGTGAACAGCTAGCATTTTTGATTCAGCGTTTTGTCGTTGATCACCTACATGTTATTGGGGATATTTATGACCGGGGACCCGCACCTGATAAAATCATCGACCGGCTCATGGCGCTTCCTTCTTTGGATATCCAATTAGGGAACCATGATATTTTGTGGATCGGTAGTTACTGCGGTTCTTTCCCTTGTTTAGCAAGTACCATACGGATCGCTGCACGGTATGGAAATTTAGCGTTGTTGAAAGAAGGCTATGGCATCGACCTCTCTAAAGCTATAGCATTTAGTCGTAACCATTATCAAGAAAATAAGGGGTTTTATCCTAAGAAAACTGTTGATGATCTTTCCGAAGAGGAGATTCACGACGCAATGCTCCTCCAGCAAGCCTTTGCAATCATTCAATTCAAGGTAGAGGCCGCTGTGATCAAACGACGCCCTGAATTTCAATTAGCGGATCGTTTGCTATTGGGTAAAATCACAAAGGATTTGCAGCTTCAGCTAGAGGATCACTTTGAGCCTTTGATCCATGCTTGCTTTCAATTGGTTGATCCCGAAGCACCCTATCTTTTGACTGATGAAGAGCAAGAAGTACTGGAGGATCTTCTCAAACAATTTCAATCCTCCGAAAGGTTGGCAACCCATGTACGTTTTCTAGTAGAAAAAGGCACGCTCTATCAAATTTATAATGGCAATCTACTGTACCACGGTTGCATCCCCTGTCATCCTGATGGTCGCTTCCTTTCAGTGTCCTTTGGAGAAACTTCTTATCAGGGCAAAGAATTGCTGGATTTCTTTCAAGAATGTGTAAAACAGAGTTTCGCAACACCAGAAAGGACCGACGATCTGGCGACCGATGTCCTTTGGTATCTCTGGTGTGGAGAAGGGTCTTCTCTTTTCGGTAAAAAATCCATGAAAACCTTCGAGCGCTATTTCATCAGTAATAAACACACACATATTGAAGAAAAAAACGCCTACTATACCCTAAGAGAGAAAGAAGCATTTTGCCGTCGCTTATTCGCTGCGTTTGGATTAGACTCGACGGGACACATCATTAACGGCCACACACCAGTAAAAGTGAAAAAAGGAGAGTCGCCAATCAAAGCCAATGGGCACCTACTGGTAATCGACGGTGGCTTATCTCGCTCCTATCAGGAAGTTACCGGTATCGCCGGTTACACGCTGCTATCTAATTCTTTTGGAATGACACTTGCTGCTCACCAACCATTTACAGATCGTCAGACAGCAATCAAGGAACGGAAGGATCTATTGACGCAAAAGAAAATCGTTCTTCGCCAAACAGAACGAATCACTGTGCGTCAAACGGATATTGGGAAACAACTTCAAGCAGAGAGTGCTAGTTTATTCGCAAAAAATAATCCTATCAATAACTGAGTCATTCAGTTTACTGATAGGATTATTTTTATTTCTAAGTATATTTCTGATTTGTTTTTCAGATGTCTTTGGAGCTATGAAAAGATTTCAACTTCTCTAGTGCTTGTAAAACAAAAATCAGTACTAAAATTGCCAGCGCCAAAAACAACGTCTCTAGTCCCTTTCCTTGTGCCAACAACAACTCCCGCAAAATCGCTGTGATACTGATCAGAATCAGATAACGAACAGGAATATGATGACCTTCTTTTACATACCGCAGTAACATCAAAATGATTTCAAGTAAAATAAATAGCGTAGCAATCTCTTCGATCAAAAAGGATAGATCACTGACTTTTGTCAAAGGAATGACATAAGTAATGATTTTATAAATTGCTTCTGCCATCACAACCAATACCAATACAACTAAAATTGCTAACATAATATCAACAATAGCACTGATCAGCTTTTCAAAGCTTCTGAAATATTTGCTCATAGCGCGCCCCCTTTTCAACTCATTATAAGCGAATTTAATGAAATCACTTTGTGATATGCTTGAAAAAGGTGTACTTTTATTGCACAAAATAATCAGTCGCTACTTCAGCAAATGGATGAATAGTCGTAAGGGATTCGCTGGTTTAAAACTCTGACGATCCTTGCCGAAGCGCTTATCTAAAAAAGGCATCAAATGGTTCTTCTAAAAGAAGTTTTAATGGTTCTGATCCATCCGCAGCATTGGCCGGGTCATTACTATCAATCGGTGT
The DNA here is from genome assembly GCF_001544275.1 of Enterococcus gallinarum NBRC 100675. Lineage (GTDB taxonomy): Bacteria > Bacillota > Bacilli > Lactobacillales > Enterococcaceae > Enterococcus_D > Enterococcus_D gallinarum. The sequence goes on from NZ_BCQE01000006.1 coordinate 61,713, forward strand.
ATCACCGGCTTCTGTGCTCTCTTCACTTTCGTCAGAAGTAGTTGTGTTTGTACTGCTTGAACTGCTAGATGAAGAGGTTGAACTACTCGTACTTGAGCTGCTGCTAGAGGAGCTCGTCGTTTCGGATGTACTAGTCGTAGTATCAGAATTTGCTGATCCATTATTGGAAGTGCTAGATGCTGTATCTGTCTCCTTCACTACTGCTTCACTACTGTCAGCTATACTTGCTGATTCTGTAGACGGAATGACCGACGAATCTTCAGTTGATTTTGTTCCACTGGTCTGTGCAGTTGTTTCGGAGTAGGAACTGACCCGTGCTTCATAAAAAGTTTCACTGGTTGTTTCCGTTTCAGACGTACTTGTTTCGGCAACCTGCACTGGTGCTTCAGAAGATGGCTCCGAAGAATTGCGCTGGAACGGGGCCGCAACAAAAGCATTTACGTCTTGATCGATTGCCATACTCAACATAATCGTGACAAAACAACTAACGAGCGCTGACTGCAAATTAAATTTCAACTTCATTGCTATCCCTCACCTTCTCTTTATATGAAGTACCGTGCATTTTTTTGAAGAAATGGTTTTCTCCATCTATTATACAAAAAAAAGAAACGAGCAACAAATTAAGAATTCGTTGCAACAATTGTCCCGTAGTTTACAAGCTTAACATCTGAAACACAAAGAAATAACAGCCATTGCAAGGCTGCTATTTCTTTGATTATAAGCCAACCATTTACTGGATGGGATCTTTTTTACAAATTACGCAAGTGATTTGGGTCATTGATTGGTGTTTCGATATCACTATCTCCCATTCGAGGGGTCGGATGAACCGATTCATCAGGCATTGCTGTCTCACCTGTAACAGGCTGATCAATGATCGCTGTATCTGTTTCTTCGATTCGATCGGTTGCGTGATAATCGTAGACTCCTACCACTAAACGATCTTGCTCAAGGTCATCTCGATAGGCAAATAAAGGATCACTCTCATCATCAATCGTCCGATGGTCATAGTCGCCAAATGAGAAAGCATCTTTGATTTTTTCCCACATTGAACGATCATCATCTGATCCTCCAGTCGCTTCTACTTCTGCACTACTTAACGTATCTAAGCCAAACTGCTCGATGATCGTTGCATTCGCAAACAAAACAATGTCGTCTTTGTTGTACCCTTCGTTTCGCAATTGATCAATTGCTGTCAATGCTTCAGCCCGAGTGTCGTAACTGCCAATAATCGTCAGGTTTCTTTTATCCATTTGAAAGCCTCCTTATTTTGTGTACGCATGAAATCGGTCTATCTTTCAGCACTTCCCTTTTCATTGAAGGAAGTTGCCTACCATTTCATTGTATCTTACTCTGCGAAGGAGACCAAATGGTTTGTTTGCGCTTACGAAAATGATAAGAATCACTGGCTTTATTGGCTCTGCAGTTGCAACCATTCACTGTAAGCATAAACGAACGGTCCGATGCCTTTAGCATCATCGTTGACAACTGGTTCTGAAATATAATACTCATAGGAGCCATCTCTGATTTTGTAGTTGCCTTTTCCCGGCATCCCCCCTAAGCCAGCAACTAAACAGATATCTTTCAACGTAAATTCTCCGTTTTTAATAACCAATTTGTGCCTTACAAGAGCGCGTAGGATCGTCTCGCCGATTTTTTTATATTGTGAAGGAAGAATAGCTAATCGACTGGCTTTTAGCATCACATAACTCAAAGCAGCAGATCCACTCGTCTCTAAATAATTGTCTTCACCGTCTGGTCTATCTGTTACTTGAAAAAAGAGACTCGTTTTTGGATCTTGATAAGCCATTACTGCACCTAAGAGTTCTGTTAAATAGCGCTGCAACTGCTGCTTTTCTTGGAGATAGCCTTCATGGGACAGTAAAATTTCAAGTGTGTCAACTAATGCCATAGCATACCATCCAAGAGAACGAGTCCAAAAGTTTGCGCTACAACCTGTCTTTGGATGCGCCCAAAATGCTGTTCTCGTACAGTCGTATCCGTGATACAGCAATCCTGTTCGCGGATCTTTCATTGACTCCATGACATTTTTGAATTGCCCAATCACATCACTAACATCTGCGGAGTTGCCAAACGTTAGTTGGTATTGGATCGCAAATGGTTGAACCATGTATAAACCGTCTAGCCAAACTTGTTGCGGGTAGACCAGCTTATGCCACATGCTTCCTTCCTTAGTGCGCGGTTGCAACAAAACTTGTCGATACAGATTATCTAGAGCCTTGCGGTATTTGCTTTTCTTAGTGATTGCATATAACTGAAATAATACTTTTCCTTCATTGACTGCGTCACAGTTATATTCTTTTTCATCATACCCCAACGGATTCCCTGCCTCATCAATGTAGTGATCAATAAAGGTTTCAACAAACGCAAGGTAATTCTCGTCTTGTGTTGCATTAAACATGTATTGGATCGCCAGAATCATGCAGCCATCGATATAACTCCAACGGATTGGATGATTGGCTAATCGAGCCTCTTGATTCCAAATAGGTGCTTCTGGCGAAGAATGTGCGATTACTTGATCCAAAAATTGTCTTATTTCTTCCAACTATTTTCTCCTTTGCCAATTCTTAACTTTGTATGCGTAGATGCCTCATGCCCTCCTTCTTTGCCAAACAGTAGTGGCAGGCAAATGAAGAAACAGCTGGCTAGTTTGCATAAAATCTCTCGTTGAAAAATGACTGCCACTGGAACATTTTTGCGATATTTATCTGTTGAAACGATCTGCAGCTGAAAGAATGCTTTTCCGATCGTCTGCTGATTTTGCATGAATGGATATTGGAGTGCAAAATACATACCACACATCAAACAAATCGCAGTCAAAACAGCGACAAAGTCATTATTGATGACCCGACCGATTAGTGGAATTCCTCCTACAAAGATAAGAAATATGGTTAAAATCCCTAAGACAAAATCAACGATTTGTGCGAGAATTCTTCTGATCAACATATGACTACTCTTTACTTCCTGTAGAAGCAACGCCATCAACAAAGTACCGTGATCCCATAAAGAAAATTGCGATCATAGGTAACAGCCCCAAACAAGAAGCAGCGAATACTCTTCCATAGGAGACCATTGCTTCACCGTCTAATAATTGTTTCAATGCTACTGATAGAACCGTTTTATCTGAACTATTCAAATAAATCAATGGTCCTTGGAAATCATTCATGCCCCACATAAAGCTTAGCAATGCAACGGTAATCAGAATGGGTTTGATTACGGGAATAATGATTTTGAACAAAATCTGAAATTCATTACACCCATCCATCACTGCCGCTTCATCTAACTCTCTAGGAATCGTTCGCATAAATTGAATGATCATAAATACAAAAAACGAAGAACTAGCAAAAATATCCGCTACATAAAGGCTGGCAAAACTATCCAAAAGTCCCACCTCACGGTACAACAGATACAGCGGAATGCGAAAAGCCAGTTCTGGCATCAATAATGTAACGATCACGGCACCAAAGACAAATTTTTTCCCTTTAAACGATTTTCGTGCAATCACATAGGCGGTAATCACGCAAGATAAAACTGTAAAAATCGTTTTTGGAATCAAAAATTTCAGTGTATTCCCAAAGAAAAACCAGATAGAATGGTCGCGCGTCAACTGCCAAGCATCGGAAAAATTCGTTGTAACCACACGGTCACTTGGCGGGAAAATACTCAAGCTACCAAAAATATCCCGGTTCTCTTTAAACGCAGAACCAATCATCCAAAACAACGGATAAATCAAGATAATCCCCACACCAATCAATAATCCATAACGAATGATTTCATTCATCCGTCTTCGAGATTTACTCATTTCCATTATTCAGCCCCCTTAATCATTATAAAATACCCACCGATCAGATGACTTGAAAATAATAACCGTAAATATACCGATGATCACCAACAAAATCCATGTTAGTGCACTCGCATAGCCATAATTCCCATTTTGAAAGGCTTGATCATAAATATAAAGATTCAAGAAATAAGTCGTCTTATTTGGTCCACCTTTAGTGATTAAATACGCGGAGTTAAACTCTTGAAACGCTTTGACTAATACATTTACGGCGTTGAACAAAATTACGGGGGTAATAATCGGTACAGTGATATTGAACAGTTGTCTTATTTTTGAAGCCCCATCCATTTCTGCCGCTTCATAAACTGTTTTAGAAACACCTTGCAATGCCGATAAGAAAATCAACATGGTCGAACCGAATTGCCAGGTTTTTAAAATAATCAGGGTAAAAATCGCGAACTTTGGATCTTTTGTCCAGTTAATGGCGACATCGTTTCCGAGTGTAAAAACACTCAGCACCATATTCACAGGTCCGTTGACATCAAAAAGCATGGTCCATAAAATTGAAACAGCTACATTTCCTCCTAAAATAGAAGGAATATAATAAGCGGTACGAAAGAAATTGACTCCCTTAAGCTTAAAATTCAAGATGGCTGCTACTGCAAAAGAGACAATGATAACTGCTGGCGTACCAATCAACACATATTTGATTGTTGCAAAGAAGCTCGCAGTAAACGTATCGTCTTTTGTAAAAATCTCAAGATAATTTTGTAATCCGACAAACTCCGGATCACCTAAAATCGGGTATTCTAACAAACTGTAGTAAAAAGAAATAATGATTGGGTAAACTTTAAAGACTAGGAAGCCAATGATCCATGGCATGAGCATGCAGTAGATCACCCAATTTGTTCTTTTCATTTTTTTCAACATCGCATTTGACTCCTTTACCTTCTAAATGAACGCCCAGATACTAACGGGTTACTTCCAGACATTCTCATTCATGTCCAATTTTATTTCGGAAAAAGAAGGGTACGGGGCTTAACTAAGTCCCGCATTCCTTCTTGTTGCTTCCTTATTCTTGGTAATACTTATCAAGTGCTGCTTGCTGTTTCTCAATGAATTGCTTCGCAGCTTCCTCCGACGTGAACTTTCCTGTCCGAAATGCCTCGTAAACCGTATATCTTTCTCCCCGCACATTTTCGTCTTCAAAGTATGGATCTAATACCGTTTGTTCATAGTCATCCAATTTGGCGTACCCTTCAGCCACAGCACCTTCGACTAGTTGATTCGCCACTTGCAGATCGTAACAAACTGTGTTGCTTGAAATACCCAAAGAATCTCCGGCAGCCTTCACCGCTTGCTCATTGGTAAACAAGAACTCAATAAAAGTGGCTGCTGCTTCAGGATGTTTCGAATTTTTTGAAATTGCGTAGCCAAAGTTTGGTTTTACATAGATACTTGGTTTAGAGTCAGCATCGACTTGCAAGAAATCTCCTACAACTAACTCATCTAACCCGTCGCCGCCTTTGTATGAGTTTGTCCATTTCGCCAGTGAGTTTGCCCACTCATAAACAGAGCCTGCATTGCCTTCTACCCACTGAGGGTTTGATTCCGTATCGATTGGGCTTGTTTGCTCAAAAGTCGGCAGTGCACCAGCATCTTCCAATTCTTTATATCTTTCAAGCACTTCTTTCACTTCAGCCACACTATAGTTGACTGTCCCATCGGTCTGCATGATCTTCCCTGTATAGTTGTAAAGCATCTGAGCAATAAATAGATCTAATGAGAACTCTCCCACATTGAGATATGCGTACTGATTGTCTTCACCAGTTGGCGTATTCCCTTTCGCAATGACTTCTCCCGCTGCCAAAAGATCATCATAGGTCGTTGGCAGTTCCAACCCATTGGCTTCATAAAGTGCTTGGTTCATCAAAGGAACCCGACCGGTCATTCCGTGGGGAACCGCCGCTTGTTCACCACCCACTTGCATCGCTTCTAAATAAGAACTTTCCCAATTGTCTAGCGTCAAATAGTCACTGACCTCATTCAAGTCCATAAAGATATTCTTGCCCTTCCCGAATGAAAAGAGCCAATTGTAATTCACTTGCATCACGTCTGCTTCAGTTTTACCGGATAGCTGAGTCAATGTCTTTTCTTGCCATCCATCCCACGCACCATACTCTGTGTTAACCGTGATATGCGGATATTCCTCTTCAAAAAGAGCCACCACATCTTGCATCGCATCATGGCGATTATCCGCTCCCCACCAAGCAAACTTAATCGTCACTGCTTCTGGATCTTTTGTTGAACCACTGCTGTCAGAACCAGTAGTATCAGGCTGAGATCCACACGCTGCTAGAACTAAAGTACTAAAAAGACTGGCAACCAATATCTTCTTTTTCATCTGATTATTTCCTCCTCCATAAAATGCACACGTTTACAATTTTTCATTTATGTATCCGCTTACTGATTTTATCGGACAAAAAATGTCGCAGCAATAGACAAGCAAAACTTGCACAAAAAAGTGACGTAATATCCGCGAACTTGTACAATATTGACTTTTTTAACAGGAAAATAATCCCCCTTTCATGCCTGTGCAAAGATGAGTAACTATTTAGAAATTATTTTTTTCTCGCAGACTTTCTTTGTATGCAATTTGTTTCTTGCGGTATTGCAAAGGGGATGTCTCTGTATATTTTTTGAACACACGGTTGTAATAGGTAATGTTGCTGTACCCACTTTTTCTCGCTATTTCAGCAATATCCCAATCTGTATCTTCCAGTAATCGCTGAGACTGACGGATTCGTTGAATGTTGGTATATTCAGTGATGGTGTAGCCTGTTGCTCGCTTGAAGATACGGCATAAATAGGATTTGTCGAGATAAAAAGACGAAGCGATTTGTTCCAATGAATGGATCGATGCATAGTTCTGACGAATAAAGGCTGCAATTTGATTAACTAGCTCGCTTTGTTTTCCCAAACTTTCTGCCGGTTCATCAGAAAGCCCCCTGAAGTTCTTGATCCGCTGAATAAAAATAAAAAGTTCGATTAATTTTGTTTCGACCATTACTTGGTAATTGTATTCTTTCTGGATCACTTCATCTGCGATTTTCGCTAAGAGCGTTTGTACGTAAGAGCGATCCGCTGGCGGAATCTGAATGATGCCATGATGTTTTAAAAAAAAGGTCTCCAGATCTATTCCCATGGATTGAGCGATTCTTGGAAATTTGCTGGCTTCATAGAGAACGAGTACACGATCATGATAAATATACTTTCCTGAGAATGTATTGTGGACACAGTCGGGGTGAATCATAACCAATGTACCAGGTTGGACTTTATAGGTTTTTTCTCCAATCAAAAAATAGCGGTTCCCTTCTATAAAATATTGGATTTCGCATTCAGAATGCCAATGCTTCACCATATTGTAGATACTATCTCGTCGTGAGCGATCAATCGTCAATCCGTTCATCATCCCACTATAAACAATCGTCTTCATACTCTCCACTCCTTTCTTTGTTTTCTATTTTACCTAAAAAATAGGAAACTCCATAGGGGGGACGGAACCAAAATCTGCTTGTATTCTTTGACAGAGGTAAACAGAATGATTCTAAAAGACCATTCAAAAATAAATCTATCTTCAGCGATTTTTATTACGAACAAACCAGCAAAAAAGCATTACCCGATATCACGAATGTGTATCGGGTAATGCTGATTGATTTTCTTATGAGTTGCGTGAAATCAGGCGTTTCACTATTTCACGATCAATTTTTGACCAACATAAATGATATTATTGGACAAGCGATTCCATGAAGTGATTTGGTCAATACTACTACCGTACTTTTGCGCAAGAGACCACAGACTGTCCCCAGATTTAACGGTATGATATTTGGTCGAAGAACTATTATTGACAGAACTATTACTTGAAGAAGCATTCGTCGCGGTCTTCATAAGATAGGCACCACTGACCCAGCCTTTGCCAGAAACATAGTACCATTTGTTATTCCCATTAACACTAGTACCACTTTTAACGACTGTTGCTGTTACGGTACTGCCTTGGCTCAGTGAACCAACGATGCTGCCACTTGTCGATGCTGTAGAACGAATATTCAATGTCGCGGTCGTTTTCATCTTTTGATTGATCGAATCACCTGTATTCGATGTATTCGACGATGAGCTAGAGTCACTCGTTAAATACGCGCCGCTGACCCAGCCTTTGCCAGAAACATAGTACCATTTCGTATTGCCATTGACACTAGTACCATTTTTGACGGCTGTTGCTGTCACGGTACTGCCTTGGCTCAATGAGCCAACAATGCTGCCACTCGTCGATGCTGTAGAACGAATATTTAATGTCGCAGTTGTCTTCATCTTTTGGTTGATTCCAGTATTGGCAGTATTATCATTTGCATTGCCTGATGTTGATCCAGAATTTACTTCTGTTAAATACGCGCCGCTGACCCAACCTTTGCCAGAAACATAGTACCATTTCGTATTGCCATTGACGCTCGTTCCTGTTTTGACTGCCGTTGCTGTCACAGTGCTACCTTGACTCAATGAGCCAACGATGCTGCCACTCGTCGATGCTGTAGAACGAATATTCAATGTCGCAGTCGTCTTCATCTTTTGGTTGATTCCAGTATTGGCAGTATTATCATTTGTATTGCCTGATGTTGATCCAGAATTTACTTCTGTTAAATACGCACCACTGACCCAGCCTTTGCCAGAAACTTTATACCAATTTGTATTGCCATTGACGCTCGTTCCTGTTTTGACCGCAACTGCCGTAAATGTTGTATTCGCAGTAAGTGAGCCGGTAACCGCTGCTGTAGTAGACGCATCTGAACGGATATTCATAGATGCAGTCGTTTTCATTTGCTTTTGAATCGCGTTTTCTTCTACAGGGGTCTCAACATTATTCATGTCACCGTTCCCAGCGGAACTGCCACTATCGTATTGAGTTAAGTTATACGTTGCAATAAGATTGTTCAATTTGCTGGCATAGGAAGTATCAGTCGCATAGCGTCCTTGCAGCCATGCCGTTGCTTCTGTATATGATCTCGTATTGCTCTTCCAAGCACCGCTGTAGTAATAGCTACCGGCAGCAAAACTGGTATTTCGTAAGACATACGCATTATCTTGGAAAGATTCTCTTAAAGATGGATATTTGCGGAACTTCGCTATAATTTGATAATAATTGCCCGAACCATTATCTTCCAATGTTGCCATTTCGACATACTGCCCATTATAACTTCCTTTGATCCCAAACATATTGTTCGCTTGGGTCGTCAAAGTCGAAGTACCCCAGCCGGATTCTAGGATAGCTTGTGCAATCATCACTGATGCATAGAGATCATTAGCGGCAGCTACTTCTGTTGCATAACCACTTGCTTTCGCAATAAAGCCACTCGTATCAGCACGTGCTGAGAAAATCGAGGTTCTTGCTAACGTAGGAGCAGCAACAATTGGTGTCTCAACGACCGCTGTATCTTCCGTGATAGTTTCCTGTGGCGTCGTCGCTTTCTCAGGTGTTGTAACAGGCTGCTCTTCAATAGGAACAGTTGGTTCTGTTGTTTCCTCTGTCGAAATCGTCTCGTCAGCACTGCTTTGAATGCTGTCTCCAGTTGAATCAGTGGAGTTATTTCCTCCAGATACTTGTTCTTCTGTGATTTCTGCTTGGTTTTTTGCATCATCTGAAGTCGCTGTTTCTGCAGCTAAAACCAAATTTGGTGCAATCGTTGAACCTGCTACCACAGTTGTAGCCATCGTCAACCCTTTTTTTGCTAATAATGAACGCTTCAATCGTTTTTCTAAACGGCGTCTTTCTTTACGAATCGTCATTTCATGCCTCCCAACAAACATAGTCTCTTTATTCTAACATTTTTTTAATAAAGGTACAAAAGAGGGTTTTTTCTCACCCTGTTTTCTCTTCAAATCCTGATCATTTATCTAGAGATTCAATAAAGGCCTTACGCCCTATGGTGTTAAAAACTGAAATCGTAGTAAATAGACAGAAACACCCAACATGAATCGGGCATCTCTGTCTATTTTACTTATAATTAAACTATCTCCATCGGTACATGTTCTCTTCTTGCTTCTGTTAATGTTAAGTCGAAAAAATAGCGCACAACTCAATGATAAAAATCAAAGCGGCCTTTTGCTAACACTTCTTTGACCCCACCAGTTAGGAACAGGGAGCGGTCCATGATGGCTTTTTTGACAAATGATGCTGGATAACCTTTTACAGGCATTTTACCCACCAAACCAAAGGCATGCGTGTTCCCAATAGAGGCTACAGATCCTAAAGATTCAAAATGAAAGTCTTCCGTTTTTTCACCTTTAATCAAGTGTAGACAGTTTTTGGCAGCTTGATACCCCATTTTCAAAGCAATCTGTGCTGTCGTTGGATAAGGGCGATTTGTTGCAGGATCCATCACAGCTGAAACATCCCCTACTACAAAAACATTACTGTGCTCTGGATCACTTAAATCTTGGTTGACCATCACACGTCCACGGCGAGCCGCATAATTTGAATCTGCCATGACATGACTTCCACTGACACCTGTTGTCCAAATGATCGTTTTAGCAGACAATTCTTCTGTAGCACCCGTTTCAGCATCCGTCTGATAAACAACTACTCCAGGCTTGATTTCTTTGATTGGTTTTCCTGTTAGAAATTCAACACCCCATTTTACCAAGTTATTGATTCCATAGGCAGACAGATTTTCATCAAACATCGGTAATAACCGCGTAACTGCTTCTACACAAAAGAGCTTGATTTCTTCTGCTTGGACACCTGCAATCTCAGCAAATTCCTTCCGATTTTCCACTAAAGAACCTAAGAGTTCTACTCCAGTGAATCCCGCGCCACATACCACGATTTTCAATAAATCTGGATCTTGTGTTTTTTTGTATTCTTTCATTTGTTTCAATAAATGATGATAAATAGTTTCTGCCGAATCAACATCTACCATTTCCAGTGCGTTTTCATTAACACCTGGGATCCCAAATGACTCAGATTCAAATCCTAATGCTACGATCAAATAATCATAGGAAAGAGATGTTTGATCCGTAAACATGATCCGTTGACTTTGACGGTCAATCGTTGCAACTTCATTTTGTAGGAAAGTTGTTTTTTGTGGTCGTACCACATCAGCGATATCGTAACTAATTCGCTCTCTTGGCTGCGTTCCAGCAGCCACTTCATGCAAATCTGTCGCTTCATAATGGTAGTCATTCTTATCTACTAATGTAATATGAAAATCACCTTTTTCTCCTTGTAATACATGCAATGCTCGCAACCCTGCGTAGCCTGCTCCTAAAATGACAACTTCCTTCATTTCCTATTACTTCCTTTCTTCCTTCAAAAAATTATAAAATCAAACCGATCGCAAAACTAATGACCTGCGCACATGCACCGACCGCAAGGATCTTTACAGCGCAGACAAAGGTTTCGCGTTTGATTTGTTTATGCATAAATAGTTTTGTCTGTTTCCAGACAAATGGTAAGACGAGAAACGTCAACAACATCGTCCATGGTGCTAAATGCAGAACCACTGCTGTCAAGATCGCTACAAATGCAATAATGTTCAAAAGAACAAATAGCCGTAATCCTTGACTCTTTCCTAAATAATGCACCAATGTATAACGATTGTTGTTTTCATCTTCCTCCAAATCACAAATATTGTTGGCCAGCATCAAGTTAGCGATCCACAATGTATTGGGTAGTGCGATTAGAAATATTCCACCCAAGGTCGCGCTATTCCATTGAAATGTTTCATAAGTATTCAAATATACACAAATCAACGAAATCATGAAGCCCATCGTAAATCCTGAAAAAAACTCACCTAGCGGTAAACTCGATAAAGGCCGCGGACCTGATGAGTAAAAGATACCAATCAAGTAACAATAAAGCCCCATCCAAAACAAGGGCCAACCGACGAAATAGGCCAATACGATACCCATCACCGCCGAAATGACGATCATACCGATCATTAAGCGAAAAACGAATGGAAGCGAGAGCTGCTCGCGTCCGATAATATTTGTTTTTTCTTTGTAATCATGAACTTCTGTTGCGTGATGGTAATCGTTATAATTATCTAAAATATCTACTGCCATGTTGAAGATCAGCATAGCAATAAAGTATAACACCACATAACCTAAATGAATTGAGCCGTAGTTATACCAACTGTAACAAATTCCGATAAAAAATGGGAGGACACTGGCTGTTTTCGCTTTAAATTCCACAAGCTCCAAAAATACTGGGAGTGTCAAATACTCATCTCCTTTTGATAAATGCACTTAACTAGTCAATAGACTCCCTTTAAGTTAGAATAAGGGCTGAATGACTGGTAGAAAGGGTTTTAATATGTTGAATTTTTGGATCGATTATCCTTCGATCGAGCAAAGACTAAAAACTGTCTGTTCGATCATTGAAGAACGCGTAACTGTTCGTAACAAAGAAATACAAGATGTATTAGTTGATTTTACTTATTCTGGAGGAAAAATGCTGCGTCCAGCATTATTTTTCTTATTCGCTGATCTAGGCGAACCCATTGATGAAAGAAATGATCAATTAACCAAAATTGCTGCTTCATTAGAAATCTTACATATGGCAACCTTGATTCACGATGACATCATTGATGATTCGCCGTTGCGTCGCGGACGCATCACTGTCCAAGCAAAATATGGCAAAGATATCGCTGTTTACACAGGTGATCTGCTCTTCACCCAATTCTTTGAGTTATTGATCGAGAGCATGAATGGCTCTCATTTTTTGGCTACAAATGCCCAAGCAATGAAACGCCTTTTGCTGGGAGAATTAGATCAAATGCACACACGCTACAATATAGATGAATCAATTGCTGATTACTTACAAAGCATCAATGGTAAAACTGCCGAATTATTCTGGCTGGCCTGCATCGAAGGTGCTCATTTTGGCGGTCTCGACTTAGAAAACCAAGAACGGGCTGGTGAGATCGGACGAAACATCGGCATCGCTTTTCAAGTTTTTGATGATATTTTGGACTATACAGCAGATTCTGGAACGTTGAAAAAACCCGTTCTTGAAGACTTGGCACAAGGAGTCTATACATTACCTCTGCTCTTTGCTAAAGAACAAAATCCTGCCGCATTTGAGAGCTATCTGTCCAAAAAAAGCGAGTTGACCACAGAGGAGGCCACAGAGGTTGCTGAATTAGTGTGCCGTTATCATGGCGTCGAAAAAGCCACCGATTTTGCTGTTTCTTATACCGAAAAAGCACTAGCCGACATCGAACTGCTGCCGAACACCCCTAGCAAAGAAAAAATTCGCGAGCTAACACAACTGCTTTTGCAACGAAATTATTGATCATTCTTTATTCTATCCTCCGCGACTGAAAGCTATTCTGAAAATAAACGAACCAATCGGGTAAACAGTGAAGTGTTTTGAGGAGCAAATGCTCCTCAAAAACTAAGCCGACATTCATGTCGATCACTGGCCGATTTTTTTGTTGTCTTTGCAAAGGTCCCAGTTTGATTACAGTCGCCCTTGATCAATAGCCAATAACTGTTGAAAGTGTTGGTTTTCGAGAGCTAACTCAGCAGGCGTACCGCTCATCGTTAATTCTCCATCCTCAATAAAAATGACCTGGTCCATCAGTGAGATTCCTTGCAGATGGTGGGTGATCCAAATAATCGTCTTGTCTTCCAACTCATTGAAAAAAGTTTCCAAAACAGCTTGCTCAGTGATTGGATCTAGCCCAACAGTTGGCTCGTCTAGTAAAATAATCGGCGTTTTCTTCAAAAGAATTCGCGCTAATGCCATCCGGTGGCGTTCACCGCCGGAAAAACGTAACCCTGCTTCATCAACCATGGTTCGCAAACCTTCTGGCAGAGCTGTCACCATTTCTGATAAGCCTACTCGTTTCAGCACGTCCCAAACTTCTTCTTCTGACGCTTCTTCATTACCAATCCGCAAATTATTTAAAATCGTTGTATGGAACAAATAAGGACTCTGGTTGATGACTCCAATCCATTCGTTAATATCTTCACCAAAACTTGCTACCGACTCACCATTTAAGGTAATACTACCTTGGGTCGGCAATAAATCTCCCCTGAGCAAAGAAGCAAAGGTACTTTTCCCAGAACCACTACGTCCTAATATTGCCAGTTTTTGATGCGCAGGAATCGTTAAGCTAAGATTCTTTAGTACCTCTTTTTCAGATGGATAATGGAAACTAACCTGATTCACTTCTAAATTGAACGGTGCACTTATAGCTGATGCTGTCCGTTTTTGTTCCTCTTTTTCTGGTAATGCATTAAAACGATCAATCGAATCTTTGTATATATTGGTTTCTTGTGCCGCTGAAGGCAATGGTGCGAAAGCATCTACCAAAGGAAAGACACAAAGGACAAAAGCTGCGATCCAATTAGCTAAGCCGCCGTGCTCGCCAGGAAATCGCTGACTTGTCCAGACAATCAACGCAACCGTAATCACCCCGAAGATCACTTGTAAAAGGAAATCTCTTTTTCGATCAAAACGATTGATTTTCTCATCAACGCTTCGTAGATTTGCCGCCAATTGCTTGTGTTCATCGACATATTCCGCTCCTCGCTGTGAAAATACCCAGTCAGAAACTCCTAGCACATTATCAGTCAATGTTGTATATAATTGATTCTTCATTTGTTTTTGCTTTTCTTGACGAGCGCCATTGATCACAACGGACCAGAGCGGCAGCACAAACACATTTATTCCCAACAACAGCAACATTATCAATGCAAATCCTAACGAAAAGTACCCTAATCCGATAATCAGAAAAGTATACAATAACCAAGCAATCACCGTAGGGAAAATCGTTCGCAGATATAAGTTTTGGATATGATTGATATCTTCTGCTAATAATCCTAAAATATCGCCAGTTCGATGGGTCTGCTTAAAGAAAACGGCATCTTTTTCGACCACATTGTATAGTTTTAAGCGTAGGTTCGATGTCATTCGCAGCACCCAATTATGACTTGTCAATCGTTCAACATAACGAAAAACTGGTCGGCCGATCCCGAATGCTCGGGTCAGAACGATTGGAATGTATACTAACAAAATATTCTCTGGAATTGAGGCAGAGCGGCTAATCAGATAGCCAGAATTAAACATTAACGCGCCTCCGCAAAAGAATGTCATAAATCCTAAAAACAGCGCTGCTGCAAGAACCTTTTTGTACTTTGAAAGAAAAGGCTTGACCCAAGTATCTGTTTTTAGCGAACGCCAAAGACCGATTTTATTCAAGTTGTTCCCTCCTCATCCCATTGACTAACGCAACGAAAGCGCCATTCTTGGCTTGCAATTCTGCCAATGTTCCTCGCTCAACAATTCTGCCTTGATCCATTACTAGGATTTGATCCATCTCTTCCATCCAGTGCAAGCGATGTGTCGCAAAGAAGACTAGATGGTTCTCCATCAACGGAAGCATCCGTTCTTTCAATTCTACTTCTGTTTCAATATCTAAATGGGCAGTTGGTTCATCAAATAATAAAATTTTTCGATGCTGATCTAAGAAAGCACGAGCCAACGCAATTCGTTGCGCCTGTCCACCGCTTAGATGGCGTTCTCCTTCACCTAGCATCGTATCGATTCCTTGCGGCAATTCTTGAACTAATTTCGTTAAGCCTGCAACTTCGATTGCTTGCCACACTTGTTCTTCAGTAGCATTTGGCTGATAGAAAGCCACATTTTCTCGCAAAGTCATCCGATAGATATAGGGGTTTTGGGGAATATAAACTAGTTGCTGTTGCCAATCTGACTGTCTTAATGCAGTCATTTTTTGGCCATCAAAAGTAATTTCGCCTTCTTTCGGAATCAAAAAGCCGCTTAAGTTATTGATCAGCGTTGATTTTCCAGAGCCACTCATCCCAATGATCCCAATTTTTTGAAATCCTTGAACCTCCAATGCAATATCTTTCAAAACAGACTTTTCTCCATAATCAAAAGATAACGAATGAATCGATAGTTCCGAATCAGCTTGCCATTGAGGTAAACTTACTGGATCAATGGCTGCTTCTGGCTCAGACAAAATCGTAGATACAGCGGTCATTGCATTTTTCCCATCTAAAGTCGCATGGTAATCACTTGAAAAATCGCGAATTGGTAAAAAATACTCCGGAGATAAAATTAAAATCGTTAGTGCTGGAAATAACAAAATTTCTTCATTGATCAAACGCAGCCCCAGTAAAACCGCAACCACAGCGATGGACAATGTTGTGAAAAAATCCAATGCAAAAGTGGAAAGAATTCCGACTCTCAACGATCCCATCGTTGCTTTACGAAAACGTTCGCTAGAAGCGAAGATACTTTTTCCATATTTTTTGCTGATCCCAAAAAGTTTCAAGGTGTCGATTCCACGTAATGAATCAATAAAGTGATTGGACAATAATTGAAATGTGCGGTATTGTTTTTCAGCTTTACTTTGGGCGGCATAACCTAGGATGATCATAAAAATAATGATCAGTGGAAAAACCAGCAATAAAACCAGACCTGAGATCCAATCCAAGTAAAATACTAAAGCCAGAATCACCCAAGGAATGATCGACATGTTCATAATTTTTGCCAATATTAGTTGTAAATAGTTTTCTACCTGACTAATGCCTTCCAATACCATCGTTGTAATGTTTCCGGTACCTTGTTGCTGAACGATTTGTGGGCCTACACGAAAAATCTTTTCTAGCAGTTGATTACGTAATTCAGTAGCTTGCTGGTAACTATAGCTGTCTAACTTCTTTGTCCGAAAATAAACAACGGCCTGGCGACCTAAAAACGAACAAAAGAACAGTAGAATCCAGCCCCACTGCTCTTCTAACGATTGTCCTTCCCATAATCCAGTGATCCCACTAGCAAGACCATAGGCTTGTCCAATGATGAAGAGAGCTTGCAGGAAAGAAAGTCCTGCAAGCAATCCCATTAACCGTTTCATTCCGGGAAGCTCTATGATTTGTTTGTCGATCATTAATAACCCTCCGTCAGCTCAGTATGACTAATTCGTTTACGGAAAATATAGTAGGTCCATGCTGTATAAGCCAAAACAAACGGCAAGATTGTCAGTGATAAATAACTCATGATCTTCAATGTGTAGTGACTAGAGGAAGCTTCTGCAATCAACAAATCATAACTAGGGTCGATTGAGCTGATCAATACTCGTGGGAACAAACCAGAGAACAACAATCCGACTAGAGCCACCATGGTCAAACCACTAGCAATAAATGCCACCATTTCTTTCCCTTTAAATACAGAGATATTCGCTATCAGCGTCAAAGCCACAATCACAATCAGCAAAAGAAGCGTCGAAGCAAAATGTTTTTCAAAGAAATCTGTTTTGAAATAAAGTAGCGCGGCAAACGCCACCAAACCAAAATATAGCACACCATAAAAGGCACTCGCATAATTTCGGGCACGGTCACGGATCGGACCAGTAGTTTTTAGTGCAATATAATTCAATCCATGTAAGTAGCAAAGCAAAGTTAAGGCAATCCCGCCAACTACAGAGAAGAGATTGACGTAGTCACCGAAGTGCGCGGACATATTTCCCTCTGCATCGATTGGCATGCCTTGGACCATACTTGTAAACAAGAGTCCGAACATAAAAGGCACCAATGTACTGCCAATGGTTAATGTCCAATTCCACATATTTTTACGGTCTTCAGGCATTTTTGCCCGAAACTCAAAGGAAACACCGCGTATAATCAATCCGACTAGTATCAATAACAAAATCAAATAATAACCACTGAACAAAGAGGCATACCAGTAAGGGAAAGAAGCAAACATCGCGCCACCTGCGGTAATCAACCAAACTTCATTCCCGTCCCATACTGGTCCGATCGTATGCACGATCTGATCTTTTTCCTGTTCATTATGAGTCAATGTCTGTACAGACATTCCCACACCAAAGTCAAATCCTTCTAAAAAGAAGAAGCCGGCAAACAAAATGCCAATCAATACATACCACATTAGTTGCAATCCGGTCATCCTTCAAACGCCTCCTTATCAAATGGATCTTCTTCTGCTTCGTGCAGCGTTCCTTCCATCTGGTTGTTTTCAGGCCCATGTCCTAACTCTCGCCGAATCAAATAAACCATTGTTAATGCCAAACCAGAGAAAAGAACAAAGTAAACAATATTTGAGATAACAAGCGAAGTTGCCGATACATTTGGCGAAACACTATCTTCAATCGTAAATAGACCATAGACTGTCCATGGATAGCGACCCAATTCCGTAATCAGCCACCCTGCTGTATTTGCAATGAATGGGGTAAATAATGTTATAGCCACTACCCAAAGCATCCAGCGTTTCTCAAATAGCGAAGGCTTCTTCTTACGCGTAAAGAATAGCCCCAATGAAGAAACCAACAACATCAATGCACCGAAACCAGCCATGATCCGGAAGCTCCAAAACAATGTGTTGACCGGAGGAAAATAGTTCCGATCTCCGTAACGTTCGATCAAATCTTGATTCACTGTGTTCATTCCATCAATCGAACCAGAAGGTTCGTTAAATGCAAGGATACTCAACATATAAGGAATCTCAACACCAAAAACCCGTTTGTGTTCTCGTTCATTTGCCCATGCAACTACAGTCCATGCTGCAGGATCTCCGGTATCTTCATACGTACCTTCCATTGCTGCAAATTTCATTGGTTGTTCTTCAACCAAATACTTCATTTGTTCGTCACCTGCGATCAACACCGTAATTGAACCAAACAAAGCTACTGCAAAACCGATCCGCATTGATTTTTTGAAAAAATCACGGTCAACTTTCTTGTCTTTTTTCAACAATTGGAAAGCTGACATCCCTGCAATCAGAATTCCTCCCATGGCAATTGCTGCAGTAATAACATGAAGGAACTCATACCAGACTTGCGGGTTAGCTAACAGGGCTCCGAAGTCAGTCATCTCAGCACGACCATTGTTCAATGTGTATCCAACTGGATGTTGCATAAAACTATTGGCAGCTAAAATCCAGAAAGCAGAGAGCATCGAGCCAATAGTAACTAACCAAAAGAACGTCATATGCAGCTTAGGGCTGACTTTATCCCATGTAAAAATCCACAATCCTAAGAAAGTTGATTCCAAAAAGAAGGCTAGCAATGCTTCCAACGCCAAAGGAGCACCAAAAATATCCCCAACAAAACGAGAATAATCAGACCAGTTCATTCCAAATTGAAATTCTTGAATGATCCCAGTCACCACTCCTACCACAAAACTTAATAGAAAAATATTTCCCCAGAACTTTGTCATCCGGCGATATTTTTCATCTTTTTTGATCACATAAAGTGTCTCCATGATTGCAACAACGACACCAGTTCCGATCGAAAACGGTACAAAGAAAAAGTGAAAAATCGTCGTCATCGCGAACTGGATTCGTGCTAATGTTACAATATCCATTTTACATCCCCCTATTTCTAAAAAATTACATTAAAATCATTCTAAATAAAGAAAAATTCCAAATACGAATATACTCCTCTCTTAAGTAAAAAAGAAGCAACTTGCCTACTATTTTTATTTTTTAATCGCTTACTCTCCATTCTTTAAAATTGAAACGTTTTCACAAGCGAAATGCTCTGCATTTCTATGTTTTAATCTTATCACCATCATATGGTAAAGACCAATTATTCGAATAGATGAGGGAAAACAATTTTTCCTATTCCGTTACCTTACTTCTTTAATCGGCTCGAAATAATTTTTATTAATCCAAACGTTCTAAGAGAAACTCATCCGCTTCACAAAATAGAGTCGCTATTTTCGAAAATATTGCATTTGATGTAACTTACCTTCTGTAAAAATGCTTCACGTGAAACATTTCAGAAGAAAACACCGACGCCCTTCTAAATTTGCAAAATTTTCCATATCATCAAAAAATATGTTGGTCCCCTTTTAATTGGAAAGAAAGAGTTAGCCATTCTTGGAAAATTTATTTGAAAAATTAATTTTATTCCGCTTACCAAGTGCAATTATTAAAATTTTTATGATGCGTTTATCCATCATTTTTAGATTTTTTACTCTATTCAGACAATCTATTTTTTCAGCAAAATAACCGCACAACGATAATCCGTGTTGTGCGGCTATAAAAAACAAGTATTAATCTTACGCTAAATCTTCTCCATTTGATGCAATCACTTGTTTATACCAATCGAACGATTTTTTCTTTGATCGATCCATTGTGCCATTGCCTTCATCATCAAAGTCCACGTAGATAAAACCGTAGCGTTTGCTCATTTCTCCGGTTGACGCGCTAACGAGGTCAATACATCCCCATGGTGTATATCCCATCAGGTCCACACCATCTTCAATTGCTTCACCCATTGCTTCGATATGACGACGTAAGTAATCAATGCGGTAATCGTCTTCGATTTTGCCATCTTCATTAATAGTATCGATAGCTCCTAAACCATTTTCTACGATAAATAATGGTTTCTGGTAACGATCATTCAATTCATTCAACGCAATGCGCAGTCCCTCTGGATCGATTTGCCAGCCCCATTCACTTGCTTCCAAGAATGGATTGCGGACACCACCCAACAAGTTACCTTGTACTTCATCAGCTTCTTCTGTTGTGATATCCACTGCAGAAGACATGTAATAGCTAAATCCAATATAATCGACGGTATACTTAGCAATCAATGCTAAATCTTCTTCGGTAATATCAAGATCTTCCTTCTTGACTCCATGCTCTTTATACAAGCGATCAGTAAATGCTGGATATTTCCCACGTACTTGAACATCTGCGCAATAATAGTTGAAGGCTTGGTTATGAATCATTGTTGCTACTTGGTTGACCGGGTTTGCATCAATGCTATAGGTCGTAGCATAAATGATCATGCAACCAATTTGTAACTCAGGATTCAATTCATGCCCAATTTTTACTGCTTTACTGCTGGCAACAAATTGGTTGTGCCATGCTTGAATCACATTAGTGAAGTCACTAGCACCCGTGCTGTTGACCATTCCTTGGCTCAATGCAGAAAAGTGGAAAGCTGAATTGATTTCATTGAAAGTCATCCAGTATTTGACTTTACTATGGAAACGTTCCAAAACGACTTTTGCAAAACGCTCATAGAAATCGATCAATGCGCGGTTTTTCCAGCCACCGTATTCTTTGGCTAAATGCAAGGGCATTTCATAGTGGGAGATTGTAACCACTGGCTCGATCCCGTATTTCAAACATTCATCAATCAGCGAATCGTAAAATGCTAACCCAGCTTCGTTCGGTGTCGTTTCATCGCCTTTTGGAAAAATACGTGTCCATGCGATGGAAAAACGATAGCTCTTGAAGCCCATCTCCGCAAATAAGGCAATATCTTCTTTAAATCGATCATAATGATCGATCCCGCGATGATTCGGGTACGTATACTTGTCCTCATCAATCGTCCAATCAAACGTATCACTGCCTAAAATCGCTAAACGCTGTTTGCCGCCAGGCATTGCATCCGCCACTGACAAGCCTTTGCCATCGCGATCGAACGCCCCTTCTAATTGATTCGCTGCGGTCGCGCCGCCCCATAAGAAATTTTCTGGAAATTTTGCCATTTGCTCGTTCTCCTTTTGTTTTCTTTTGATAAACCTTACCTAGCTGGTTACTGAAAAATACCCGAAAAAAATAAAAAACCTAAATAAGAGCCGCTACAAAGAGCGTTTTCTCATTTAGGTTTTGCCTGATCGAGTCAGTAACAATCCACGTGGGTTTTCTTTCTTTAACTATAGCACTAACTCGTTGGCTTGTCATCATAAAATCGGTTTCTTTTAAACCGTTTCCCCCGTTGCATCGATACTTTCAGTTTGTGGGTGACCCTCAGCTTGCGCAGCTTCTGCTTCTGTTTTTAATTTTCCTTTATCTAATATTTTGACAAAAGGAATGTACAACAGGCAGCCTGCCAAAACGCAAACGACTTGTAGAACTGCGACCTGCCAGCCGCCGGCTAGAAACCCATTTAGAAAAATCGGTGTGCCAAAAGGAACTTGTACGCCACTAAGTCGTGGGACGATCCCACTCCAGATCGCTAGGTACGCCACAAGTACTTGAACCAATGGTGTTAATATGAACGGAATCGCCATGATTGGATTCAAAATCAGCGGTAAGCCAAAAATCACCGGCTCATTAATGGTGAACAATCCAGGAACGGCACTCAGGTTAGCAACTGTCCGTGATTGTTTTGATTTCGCCAACAGCAAAATAACGATAATCAATGACAACGTTCCCCCAGCCCCACCAATACCAGCAAACAAATCATAAAATGACTTGCTCAAAATATTCGGCAGCTCGGAACGAGCAACGCCGCTAGCTAAAGCATCCATATTTTCCACATCCATTGGTAAGTATAAAGCGGTGACAAAGCTACCCACCACCAACGAACCATGGATACCGAAGAACCATAGCACCATTTGGATCAGTACAATAAATAACAACGAACCTACACTAGAAGACAAGCTTTGCAGCGGCATTGCCAAGATTTGATAGATGAAATCTGAGAATGAGCCATAAGAAGTAAAACTGAATGCCCAGCTAATGACGATCGCGGTAAACCCAGAAATAATGGCGGGAATCAAACCGGCGAAGGTATCCGTCACAAATTGCGGCACGCCTGCTGGCATTTTGATGGCGATATTTTTTTCTAAAATAAAGCAGTACAAACGAGCAAAGACTAAGCCGCAGATCATAGCGGTAAACAAGCCTTGAGCGCCGAGTTTGCTCATGTCGAGGGTCGTTGTTTCCTCCAAGGTGACCATTGGCGTCATCATCAAAAAGGCAAACAACGAAACGATGCCGGCAGGAACCGCCGATTGCTTAAATTCTGTCGCTAAACGGTGACCGACAAGAAAGGAAGCATACACTGAGATAACCCCAACGGTCATACTATAACCGACGGAAAAATAGCCGCCAATATTGATCGAGTTGATAAAATCTGTCCACCCTTGAATCGGCAAAACTGCTAACAACAAGGCGATCGAGCCAATAATGTTGATCGGCAGCGTCGCCATCAACCCGTTTGAAATTGCCTTTAAATACCGATTGTTGGAGATTTTATCTGCAAATACTAATACCTTATCCATATATTTATCCATTTTCTTTTCACTCCTTTATTTGGATGACGAACAATACGTCTTCGTGACAATTGTGGGGATGGAAAACAGTGATACCATCGGTAACTGTCAGTTTTGGTTTCAAGAAACGATTGCTGTTCAAATCAATCAATGTGACGGTCGCTGTAGAAAGATCTTCTTGCAGGCGAACTGTTGTATTGCTTGGCAAGTAAAGCAAGGCATCATTCCTTCCTGCGATAGCTGCCAGACGAATCTGTTCATCTACATCGATCAAGCGCTCTTGGCAAGGCACAAGCTCCTGAATATTTAATAATTCAAATAATTGCTTGATAAAGCCATAATCATCTGCCCCAGGAAAAGACAAAGCTTCTGGCCAAATCATCGGACGGTCAAACGCTTCCCCGATTTCTTCCGCAAAGGTCGCCGTCGGGGTTTGCCAACTCCAGATGCCGTGGGCACCGTACGTGATCCCAGCCGAGCCGCCGGCTAACAGTGATTGCCATGCTGCTTTGCGGACATCTTTTTGACCAAATCGGCCGTATACGTGGCGGGCATAGCCCATTTGTTCATAACAAGGTTCTGAGTTGATGATCGGCAGCTGCGGTTCTCGTTGATAAAAACGCTCTGCCAAATAATAAGGCATATTCAAAAAGGCGCTGTTATGACCTGATTGGTATAAAAATAAGTCCAAACGTTCGACGATAGGTTCAGGGATTTCTTCAAAACGTCCCTTGATATGAATAGTTTTCAGGGTATTGGGCGAATGCTTTTCAAAGAAAGCAAAGGCTTCTAGATACGTATCGATGGTTGGCTGTGTTGGGAAATCCGTATCGCCACCAATAAAGTAGATCGGATGGAAGGCATCGAAAGTCGCAATCACTTTTTGATAGTAGGCCTGGCGGCAATCCTCAGGCAACACGTTGCGTTCTTTGTCCAACTGGCTAGCCCACGTGCCGGCGACATAATTTGACCACAAGACGACCAACGCTAAAGTAAAGCCTTTCTCGTCGGCAATTTTACAAAGACGCTGAGCCCGCTCGAAATAGGCATCCTCCCAAACAGTAAAATCAAAGACGCCCGCATCAACAGGAAACGGCAAGCAGTCAAATTGACCACGGCTGCGATCCCATTGCGGTAACACATTGATTTGAAGGGTATTGAAGCCCTGCTCTTTGCGTTTGTCTAAGTAGGTGATCCAGTCATTTTCTTGAATACTAGTAAAGGCACTCCAGCAAGTATCGGCTAAATAAAAGAAATGCTGTCCGTCTCGCAATAAGGTGCGCTGGTTTTGGCTTACGGTGATTTTCACGGTGGTGCTCTCCTTTCATCGGCACAAGTTGTGCACTGGCGGTTATTAATCAATATAACTGCTGAGCCAGCCTTCGCACAGCTCAAACCATTTGGCGACATGGGCATTGAGGTGACTTGGCTTGCGTGCCGTTGTTCGATCCGCTAATGCCAGTCCGTGTTCGCCTTTTTCAAAAATATGCAGTTCAAATGGAATTTCTGCTTCTCTTAATTTGACCGCCAACTTCAACGAGTGCGCCACATCGACTAAGACGTCTTCCGTCGTATGCCAGAGAAACATCGGAGGTGTCCACTGATCGACATGATGCAAAATGTTCACGGATTGAATGGCTTCTTCTGTCGGTTGTTTACTCCCAAAAAAGCGTTCGTTGGCAGTTAAAGGTGCTTCGATCAGACTAGCGGCAAAGCCTAGATCATCGATTGGGAAAGCATGCTCTTGATAAACCAATGGGTAGCCGGCGATCGCCAAATTCACTTTCAGTAAGTCACTGCTAACGCCCAACGCTTCTGCCAGCTCAGCATCGTGCCAGCGCGTCGCTAACTGCAACGCTAGATGTCCGCCTGCTGAAAAACCGCAAACGATGATTTGCTCCTCATCCACCAACCATTCGTGAGCATGCTCACGAATGATCTTGACGGTTTGGGCGGCTTCCATCAAGGCATTGTGGGGAACGTTTTTCACTTGGTCACCGGTGGTGTACCATAAAACAACGCTATTTAGCCCGATACTATTGAATTTCAAGGCAATGACTTCCGCCTCTCTATCACTGGTAAATGCGTAGCCGCCGCCTGGACAGACGATCACTAGTGGTCGTTTCTTGTCGACATTGTACTCTTTGGATTGGTGCAATAAATAGGTATCCACGTAAGACGTTTGATTCAATTGGATTCGTTGGGTCTCCATACAGCTCCTCCTTTATCCCTCACTAAAAGCAGCTAATTTCTCAATAAACCGTTTCCATTTTTCATATTTCAAACGGATCACGCCATGTTCGGCTTGCGGAACGATCGTGGTCTGCTGAATAGCTGGTTCATTCATGGTTGAATTGGCAACCAACATCGTGCCAATGGCTGAAAATTCTTCGACTTCGCTGACGATGACGGGTTTATTGATCAAAGTCGCCAATAAGCTCATCAAGGCGCGGTTTTTCGAAACACCGCCATCGATCATTACCTGATTGATCAGTCGTTCAGCGACTTCTTCCATCACATCGATCACTGCTTTGATTTGAAAAATGATGCTTTCTAAAACGGCTTTCAACAGCTCATGAGTCGTCGTCGTGCGTTTCATGCCGACAAAGCTGGCAGTCATCGTATTATCCCAAAAAGGGGCACCCATTCCTTGCAATGCTGGGATAAAATAGATGTCTTCTTGACTGTCACTGGTCAGCACTTCTTGACAGATCTCAGCTACATCTGGCAGCGGAGCCACTTGCTCACTGAACCAGTTGATGGCGTCACCACAGGAACGGATGATGCCTTCTAGCGCAAACGCTGTTTCTTGGCTAGTTTGCCAGCCGACCGTCGTCAAAATGCGGCGATCCCGCAACGTCTGTTCCTGCTGCACTTGCATCATGATCGAACAACCGGTGCCCATCGTGATTTTTACATCCCCAAGCTTTTGACAACCTTCACCGAATAATGCCGCTTGTGAATCGGCTAAGATCCCTTTGATAGGGATTCCGTGATAGTCACCGAAAACCGCATCGGAAGGTTTGATCGCTGGCAAGTCTGCTAGATGGATGCCAAAAAGTTTGACTAATTCTTCATCCCAACAGCCCTCTTCAATATTGTAAAACAATGTTCGGCAAGCGTTGCTGGCTTCTGTCGCAAATACTGTCCCTTGCGTTAAATTCCACAGGAGCCAACTGTCCATCGTACCGATCGCCAACTCGCCAGTCCCCGACTTTTCTTTGATGGCCGATAATTCTTGTGCCAGCCATTTTACTTTGGTGCCGGAAAAATACGGGTCTAAGCGCAAACCGGTCTTTTGATTGATCGTCTTTTCCCAGCCTTGTGCCGTCAATTCTTCACAAATCGCGGCGCTGCGGTTGCATTGCCACACGATCGCATTGTACAGGGGATTGCCGGTCAATCGATCCCAAGCAACGATCGTTTCCCGCTGATTGGTCAATGACAAGGAAACGATTTGATCTGCAGTGATCGCTTGTTCTTGAAACACTTGTGCCAGCAATTCTTGGACATTTTGCCAAATCTCGAGGGGATCATGTTCGACCCACCCGACTTTTGGATAAATTTGGCGATGTTTTTTATCGTAACGCTGCACGATTTTCCCTTCTTGAAACAGTAAGAGCTTGGTACCGGATGTACTCTGATCTAAAACAAGCTGATAGGTCTTGTCCATCTTAAGCTCCTAGAAATGCAACCGCTGTTTTCGCTATGGAGGCACCATCTAATCCATAATGGGCAAACAGTTCTGACGAAGAACCAGTAATCAAGGCTTCATCCGGAAAAGCAATGATTTTTTGTCGAATGCTCGTTTCTTCTGCCAGTGTTTCCGCCACGGCAGCTCCTAAGCCGTTGTATAGGCTATGTTCTTCCACAGTGATCACGGTGCCCGTCTCTTTCGCCACTCGTTTGACCGCTTCGGCATCAAACGGTTTCAAGGAATGGACGTTTAAGACGGTGGCAGTAATGCCTTGTTTTTCCAGCAGCTCAGCAGCATCCAACGCTTGGCGCACGGTTTCGCCGGTAGCGATCAATGCGACATCTTGGCCGCTTCTCAGTTCAATCGCTTTGCCGATCTCAAAAGAATAATCTGCAGAATCATAACAATCTTCAACAGGATTGCGACCGAGACGGATATAGGCTGGTTCATTTGATGCCGCTAAGGCTTTAAACATTTGGATCGTTTCAAAGCGATCTGCTGGCAACAGCACTTGCAAATTAGGGATCGCTCGTGCCACTGCGATGTCTTGCAAGGAATGATGACTCATGCCTAATGCCCCATAACTGACACCGCCGCTGATGCCTACGAGTTTGACATTTTTATTCGAATACGCGACATCGACTTTGATCTGTTCGATACTGCGCATGCTGAGGAAACAAGCCGGGGATGCAACGAAGGGGCGTTTGCCCATATGGGCTAAGCCGGCCGCAATACTGACGATGTTTTGCTCTGCGATCCCTACTTCCACCAATTGTGTCGGTAATTCCTTGGCAAAAGGTGCTAACGAAGCGGAACCACGAGAATCACTGGTCAACACCGTGATAGCAGGATTCTTTTTTCCTTCTTCGATCAATACGTCGCACATCGCTTGGCGATTGGCAATATTATTTTTTCCCATGAGTCAAAACCTCCATTTGCTGATCAAGTTCGGCAATGGCTTGTGCAAGCTCTTCTGCCGTTGGCACTTTATGATGCCATTGCGCTTGATTTTCGGCTGCGGAATAGCCTTTGCCTTTGATGGTTTTAGCAATGATCAGCTTTGGTTGATTGGGCTGATGCGGTTTTTCTAATGCAGCCACCAAGGCAGCCATGTCATTGCCATCAACGATATGCACATCCCAACCAAAGGCACGCCATTTTTCATCTAGCGGCTCCACTGCCATCACATCTTCTGAAGCTCCAGTGATCTGCAAGCCGTTGCGATCAATGATGGCGGTCAAATTATCTAGCTGGTAGTTGGCAGCCGCCATGGCTCCTTCCCATACCGAGCCTTCTGCTAATTCGCCATCTCCCAACAACGTATAAGTTTGATACGTGCGATGATCCAGTTTGCCAGCCAAGGCGATCCCTACTGCGACGGGTAAACCGTGACCTAGCGAACCAGTATTCATCTCAACACCAGCTACTTTATTGTTTGGATGACCGATCAATCGTGAACCAAATTGCGAAAAGGTAGCTAATTCTTCTTTCGGCAAAAAGCCTTTGTCCGCTAAAACGGCCCATAGTACTTCTGCAGCATGTCCTTTACTTTGGATATACTGGTCACGATCATGCTTTTGAGGATCTTTCGCATCTACATTCATTATCTGATAATACAGGGCCACTAAAATATCGGTACAAGAAAGATCCGAACCAGTATGACCCGTTTTTGCCTGATAGATCAGCTCTAACACGGATTTTCGAATCGTTAAAGCCTTCATTTCCAGCTCGTTTATTTCCATGATTGATCCCCTCTCAAGTATGCTTTGACGTCTTCTTCGATTGGATCATAAAAATCTGGCTGTACGCCGATGTATTTGCACGCTTCGTACAAGATCGGCACCACATTTTTTCTGACCGCCGCAACATGATGAATATAAGGTCCTTCAACGAGTTTGAATTCCAAGCGATTCAAATTCGCAAATTCCAGATAGAGATAGGTCCCTTGATTGTACGGCCCATCGATGCCTTTACCGGTTCCCATCAGCAGCGAATACTCGCCATTGTCCCCATCAAAGCGACACAGCGTATACTCGTCTTTGATTGCCCGAAAAGCGACTGATCCTGGATAGTCAAAAACAAAATGCCGTTGCGGCAAGATCGGTTTGGTCTCTGCGGTGGAATAAGCAAAAACCCCTAAGTGCTGCAGCAATTCGCCATTCTCGTTTTCTGGATGGCGGCAGTTGACATCCGCAAAGATCGCACGGTGTTCCCCTAACGAAGCGGCTTCGACCAACAGTTCCGAGATCGCCCCATGAACATCCGTCTCACAGACAAAAGGCAGACCTTCTTCTTGTAAAAGCGACAGGGAGGCATACGGTAAAATACCGATTTCGTCTTGTAAGGCCGTCCAACACTGGATGACCCCTGCATTGCAGCCATAGCTTTCACATAAGTTTTGCAAGGCCACTTTAAGGGCTGCCACCATCTCCAAATCTTTCGCCGAAATTTGTACTTCCGTATTGGTTTCGAAATAATCAATGACTGCTTGCAATTTATCTGGCTGCTGTTCTTTGACTTTCTTGATTTCTTGCACCACTTCTTGAATCGGTACTGGTGATAGCGAAATATTGAAACGCTCCAATAGTTCGCCTTCGTTGCAGATCACGGTCCAAAAATCAAAGGGGCGTGGGCCAACTTGCAAGATTCGTGTTTGTTTGAAGGTCTTGACGACATTGCAGACTTTGATAAAGTCTTGCAAGCCGCGGGCAAATTCTGGTGAATCAATATCAGAATTTTTGACATAGGTGAAAGGTACCTTGAAACGGCGCAAGACTTTCCCAATAGCGAAAAGACCGCATTGCGTATCCCGCAAACGTGAACCATCGGCGGCTGGTGTCTCGTCTTTAGGTCCCCATAGTAAGACGGGGACATCTAGTTTTTTGGCTAGACGAGCACAGGCATATTCCGTACCAAAGTTTTCATTGGCTAGAAAAAGACCGTCGATTTTTGCTGCTTTGAATTTTTCGGCGATTTTTTCAACCCCTTCATCATCGTATAGCAAGCCATCTTCGTTGATATCTAAAATATCTACATAATCAATGGCGAGTTCGTCCATTTTTTGTCGTGTCAGATTGGCGTACTCAATGGCTGCTTCTGCACTAAACAAATTTCTTCTAGTCGGGGCGAACCCGATTGTTACTTTATCCATAAAACCACCCTTTGCGTTTTAGTATATTTAGCTAAATTTTTATTTCTTCGACGATTCGTGCTACATTTCTGCTCAGAAATTCCTCATCCGTCAGTAAAACGATTTTTTTATCAGGAAAGGCTGCTGCGACTTTTGCTTGATTGAAGCGGGTTTGAGGAGCTAAAATCAAAAAATCATAGTCATTTCCCTCCATAAATATTTCTGAAAAAGGCGCGGAATTCACTTGATAATGCTGATCATCCGCTATTTGTTCTTTGAGCGCATTGACGAGCAGTGCGCTGGAGAGCCCAGTTGCACAAAAGAGACCGATCTGTGTCATATATTCACTTCCTCAAAATGTAACCCCTTACTTTTTACACCTTAAATATAGCACAAACTAAATATTTTGCAATAGTTTTAGATAAAAGTTTTTGTTTAACAACTAAAAAAAGACAAAACGCTTGCTAAACGTTTTGTCTTTCTTCTTATTTTTTATCTTAATTGATACTTTCGCGTTCTACGATCGTCGTGGCGACTAGCATTTTCAGATGTTTTTCATCTTCACTCGTGATTTTCTCGATCAAGCGCCGCACGGCTTGGCGACCAAGGTACACTTTATCTACTTTGACGGTGGTCAGCGGTGGGTTGCAAAATTCCGCCAAAGGAATATCATCGAACCCAACGATGGTCAACGGATGATCGGGAAACACTTCACGAATGGCTTTCATTGCACCGATGGCGATATTGTCATTGACCGCAAAAAAGGCGCTTGGTAACGGTCGCTGATCGGCACTCAAGGATTCCAAATAGACCTTCATGTCTTGATATGAGCCCTCCAAGGTGGGTTCTACTAAGGCTTCCGTCTCTTCATAATGGATCAGATCATGTTCTTGGATCGCTTGGATGAACCCTTGCTTGCGTTCACGGAAGTTGTTGATTTGAAAGGTTGAATTGATTATGCCGATGTCA
Organism: Enterococcus gallinarum NBRC 100675; assembly: GCF_001544275.1. Taxonomy (GTDB): domain Bacteria; phylum Bacillota; class Bacilli; order Lactobacillales; family Enterococcaceae; genus Enterococcus_D; species Enterococcus_D gallinarum. The sequence continues at coordinate 92,367 of NZ_BCQE01000006.1, forward strand.
CGGTGGCCTTTTTCGATCATCTTTTCAACGATCTCATAGGCACTGTCACGATTATTGATAGCGACAAAATCAAAGTCCTGCGAATTAAACACCGTATCTAAAATCACTAACGGTACTTCCAAGTGGTGAAAGACTGCTAAATCTTGTTTTTCCAATTCCGTCCCTAACAATAGCAAACCATCTGCTAATTCTGGACGGATCTTTTCGATCGGGTCTTCTTCTGGTGCCAGTGTGATATGGGAAATGACCAGTTCATAGCCTAACGTACTGCACTCCATTTCGATTCCTCGGATCAATTCAGAAAAGAAAGGCGTATCCCCTACGACATTTCCTTGTTTGTTCATTACGACAAATTTGATTTTTTGGCTTTCCGTTTTTTTAATTTCTCGCTGATCAAAATACCCCATCTCACGAGCGATCTTCAAGATCGCTTGCCGTTTTTGTTCACTGATCCCCTTACGATTGTTAATCGCATTAGAGACAGTTCCGCTGGAAACGCCAGCTTTTCGGGCAATATCAGAAATCACAACTTTCATTTGCTCACCGCTTTCTGCTTCTCATTCTGTTAAAAGTATAGCAAAAGAATTGTTTTTTTACTACCAAAAAAGCTAAAACAAACTAAAATTTTTAGTTTGTTTTAGCTTCTACTTTGATTAGTTACTTTGTTCCGCCAAAAGGCAGAAGGACAATGGGGCGATGGTTACCCTTGACGTTGCTACTCCGCGAGAAGCAATCCCAGCTCCTTTGGGGTCAGCAACAATGTGCCAAGAAGCATTTTCTGTTGCTGTCGGTAAGTCAAAGGACCAGGTTTCTTCCTTGCTGTTGAGTAAAACGAACAGGGAACGCCATGGATGCTGTTCGTCGCAATTGGGTACTTGATACGCCAAGCGATTTTCATCCTTTGTCTCATAAAAGACCATGCTTTCAGCTGTTCGAGTCGTGGCATCTCTCAATGGCGGATAGAATTTACGAATCTGCCACATACCTTGATAAAATGATCGCAACTCATTAAAAGTTCGTGCACGTTTCCAGTCTAGCTGATTAATTTCTATAGGTGAACGGAAAGAATTTTCGTCTCCTTTTTTGGTGCGAGCAAACTCTTCTCCCGCTTGTGTTAACACTGCACCTTGACTAGTAAATAGAACAGCAGCAGCTAGCTTATTACGCTGTAAAAGTTCTTGATCATACCCATAGCTTCGCTCATCCACAGACTCTCGCATGGTGGAAACTAATTTATCCCATAGTGTCAAGTTGTCATGAACCGAAGCATAAGCAATTACTTGCCGTGGAGATTTCGCCCATCTGTCTCCAGAATCTTGCCCGTCTCGTTTCGTATTTCCTTGAATCGCCGTTGCCAAATTTGCCGCATAAAAGGTTTGCTTGACTTGCGGTTGACCATTCATTCCTTGAATAAACGCTCCGTCTGTTTCTTCAAAGACATCACCTTTGATACTGTCTCTTAAATCATTGCTAAAAACCGCAACGCCTTCTGACAATGCCCAGACATTGCTTTTATTCGCTGGGATGTTTGGCTGGATGATACGATTGCTGCCGGCATCCCATGGTTCTCCGTATAGAATAACATGAGAGAAACCTTCCGAATCCAGGCTTGCACGCAGTTGATTCATCGTCTCCACATCGATCAGTCCCATCAAATCAAAACGAAATCCATCAATTTTGTACTCCTTAGTCCAATAAAGGATTGAATCAATAATAAACTTTCGCATCATTTTACGTTCTGAGGCAATTTCATTGCCACAGGCAGATCCATCAGCGAAATTACCTTCTTCATCCTGACGGTAGTAATAGTTTGGCACAGTCTTATTAAACCAAGAAGATTCTGTGATTGCAGTGTGATTAAACACAACGTCCATTACTACACCAATAGATTCCTCATGGAGAGACTGGATCATTTGTTTGCATTCCCGAATTCGGGCTTTGGGATCCTTCGGGTGTGAAGAATACTTTCCTTCCGGAACGTTGTAATTCTTAGGATCATACCCCCAATTGTAGGTTGTAGCCAGCTCATCATTATCAAAATCAAATATTGGCAACAGATGAACATAGTTAATCCCCTGCTCTTTCAAATAGGCGAGCCCTGTTGGCTGCCTTTCATCTCCTTCAAGATGCGTATTCTTTTCAGTAAACGCTAGATATTTTCCACGATTTTTTTCTGAGATGCCGCTAGTTTTAGAACTACTGAAATCTTCTACATGTAATTCCCAAATATAAGCGTCTGTAATCGTATCTTGGCCAACACATTCTGTTTGCGACCATCCCTCAGGATCCGTTTCTTTTAAATCAATGATAGCCCCACGATCCCCATTGAGACCGACAGCTTTCGCATAAAGATCAACCACTTCAACCTTCTCTTGTCCTCGCTGGATTTCAAACGTATAGAACATTTCTTTGACTTCATCCGTAACTGTGACCTTCCAACAATTATTTTCTTGCTTCATTGGAACTGTCATCACACGATCCTTGTCTTTAACCTCTCCGCTTTGATAAATAATGACTGAAACTGCATCAGCCTCTGGCGTCCAGCATTTAAAGGTTATCGCATGCTCTTGAAAGGTTACACCAAGGTCGTTTCCTTGGTAAGTATGCTCTTCCAAAAAACAGATTCGCTGATCGATTTGAGCTTTTTTATCTGAATAATTATCTGTTTGACCCATCAAGATTCCTCCATCACTTGTTTCTCTTTAGTCATAAAGCACCTTACTTTTTGCTAATTCTACCTTCTCATATTTCTTGAAAATTGCCAACAATAAACCCATACTATACGTTTACAAGAAAATGAATAAGCCAAAAATTTTTATAAAGCAAGAAGCCTATCAAGTAATGAAAAAAAATTAAAAAACAATTTATTGTTATTTTAAAAACCAGCTTCTATGACTGATTGCGGTAAAATCTCTCGATAAATATACATAGGATCAATCAGTGTACGATAAAAATAGTCTTTAATATCTTGTAAAAATTCTTCTATTGCTTGCATATTCTCTCCCCGTACATAAGTCAGAACGAGACCAGAAAAGAAAATCAAACTTTCATTATGCAATTTTTCAATGTCTTCGCAATTTGCTTTTTGATATACTTCGGATTCAGCCATTGCCTCTATAAACAATGACAATGATTGATCTCTTAAATAGGAACCACACCCTATATCATTCAAAAATAACGCAAAAAATAAGTTCCTATTTTGGCTGGCAAACAAATAATAGTTAAGCCAAAACGTATACAATGGATCATCCCCTATCTCCTTTTTCAAAGAAAGCTCGTGAATCTCTGCCAAAACATCATCAATCATTGCCTGTTTATAATTTTGCATATTCGAAAATTGCAAATAGATCGGTTGTGTAGAAATTTTTGCATATTTCGCAATTTTTCTAACAGTGATGGGAGTATACAAATATTCTTCTAAATGACTGCGTAACCTATTGATTAAATATTTCTTTGTGATTGTTTGTTTTCTCATTATTAACTCCTTTCCTGATAAACACACTCTCTCTTACTAACTTCTTTCAAAGCTGGACTGAGTATCGTGCGTCTTTTATCAAGTAACTTTTTCAACAGCAATTACCTACCACAACAACTTTACGATTGTCTAAAATCCTAACGACTTTTTATTAGTAATACTTTACCAAAAGAATCTAATATAAAATAATCAATATTTTCACCGTACGATGAATTTTAAGTAAGGAAAAATGACTGGAAGCAAAAAAAATAGGCACAACCTGGAAGTTACTACGTCTTGAGACTGATTTCCACAAATCGACTTGCAAAACTATACTATGTTTTATATAGTATTATGTATAAGGTGGTGTAGTCATTGGATAGTCAATTGAAAAAAGGGATTATCGAATTCTGTGTATTAGCTTTTTTGCAAAGAGGAGACTCTTATGGATATGAAATCGTTAAAAATATTTCTCCTTTATTGCCAATCTCTGAATCAACTTTATACCCTATCTTAAAACGCTTAGAGGCAAACAAAAAAGTTTCGACTTATTCAAAAGAACATAATGGCCGACTGAGAAAATATTATCAAATCACTGCTCATGGTCAAAATAGTATTCATGAATTTTTGACTATTGATTGGCCTCATTTAGAAAAAATTCATCATTATATTAAAGGAGACAACTGACATGGATCGCATAACATTTATTAAAAGTTTAGCAGCTGAATTAGCCTATAAGACCAAACCAAGTGAGATTCATCATCTTATTGATTATTATGATGAAATGATCCAAGATTTGATGGAAGAGGGACTCTCTGAAGTTGAAGCTGTAGCCAGATTAGGGACTCCCCAAAGTATTGCTCAAAGTGCATTAGGTGCCGAAGAAATTGTCGTAAAAGTTCCACGGCGTTTTCATCCATTCTTATTAGTGATAATTTTTCTAGGATTTCCTCTATGGGGAAGTTTACTGTTAACCGTTCTATTGTTGATGCTTAGTGGTTTGATAGTTATTTGGTGCCTTCCATTCAGTACAAGTGTTATTGGCATAACTTCACTGATTGGCGGCATTGCAAGTGTTGTTTTAAGCCCTTTACTACTATCTCAAGGTCTTCACTTTTCTATCACCCAACTAGGTCTAGGCGTCACGATGTTCGGAATAGGGTTAGTCTGTATGATTTTTACTTATATGCTTAGTAAACCCATCTTAGGTTGGACGCAACAGTTTATTCATTTGCCTAAAGCGTTATACAAAAACTTTCAAAAGCAGGTGGTAAGATGATCAAAATAAATAAACGTTTGCTACTAATGATAGGCGGGGCATTCATTTTTCTAGGGCTATTCATTTGTTTTTTAGGGTATGCATCATCAGGGTTTTCTCCTGAAGCATACATCGTATCCGACCGTCCTTGGTACCAACTTTTCAATTTTTTTACAGATTAAAATATGCTCAAAGCAATGATTTCACCAAGCAATGAAATTGTTGAACTATACTTTTCTTCCTATGCATACTATTATGTAAATACATCCTGTATCCTATTTTATAGGGTAAACAAGAAACGCCATACCATCCTATGGTGTTTTTTGTTTGTTATTTAACAAATATATTTAGATAAAAAGCCACTTCTGAGTTCAACCTCAGAAGTGGCCCTTTGTATAAATTCTATTGAATCTCTTGTACTGTACCTATGGGAAATAATTTTCTAAAAAATCGTCGTACAATTGGTCCGGCAATCAATAATTGTAACGGTAAAGCAACAACTACATTCTTACCAATATTAGATAGCCATGTCATTAATAGTCCTTGATTTACATTCGGATGCATTACAGCACCAAAAAGTGACATAAAGAAAACCATGCCGGCAATCATCATTGATGAGATTAAACCAATTTTTTTCCAAGCTGGGGTATCTTTTTCAATAAAATGGAAAGCAAATGCTTTCGCAGGTCCTGAAACAATAAACCAATCTAAAATAAACGCAACACATATAGCAAATGGCAGTTCATTCCAAGCCAATTGAAAAGCTATTGCAGTAACTCCCACCTCATACATTAAATTGTAGACACTCATGAAGTAAACCATAAAAAAACACATAAATGTCGTATAGATCAAACTTTCTTTTTTGTTAATCGGCATTTAAAACTTCCTTTCTTTTTTACATACTTGGTTATTCTAACAAAATAAAAATTTTGGTGTAAGGATTTTTTTGAAAAGTTTCAAATATAATTCAGTTTTATTTTTCAAACATTTCTATTGACTCTTCAAAAAGAAGTCAGTACAATAGCTTTTAGATTAAATCGTACAGATAACAAGCAGTAATGCTTGTCGAGAGAGAGGCGGTTTCTATTTATTTAGAAACTGGCTCTTTTTTTATGAATTTTTTTAGAGGTGATAATATGGAGAAAAAAATAAAATTGTTAGGCGCTATTATAGCAACCGGTATTATGTCATTTGCTGGGGTATTGATCGAAACAGCTATGAATGTAACATTTCCGACTTTGATTAATCAATTCAATCTTTCTACTTCAAATGTGCAATGGGTTACAACAATCTATTTGCTGGTGATATCGATCATCGTACCAATTTCTACTTTTCTGTTGAAACAATTTCAAATTCGAACATTATTTTTGGCTGCCAACGGGTTGTTTTTAGCAGGATTGCTGATTGATTTCCTCTCCCCTTCCTTTTCTATCCTATTACTTGGTCGTTTACTTCAAGGGGCAAGTACAGGAATTGCTTTACCGTTGATGTTTCATATCATCCTTACGTACTCTCCTTTGGAAAAAAGAGGAACTATGATTGGAATCGGAAATTTAACTACTTCAATTGCACCGGCGATTGGTCCTACTTATGGTGGTTTATTGACCTCTCTCTTGAACTGGAACTACATTTTCCTCTTCTTAATACCCGTCTTATTGGTCTCATTGGTTTTAGGTCTTTATTCAATACCTAAAATTGCAATTGAAAAAACTGGTCGTCTGGATTTGTGGAGTGTTTTGGGTATCACTTTTATGTTTAGTGGATTTTTGCTTTTCTTAAACCAAATTGGTTCTCTTACGAGCGTATTACCACTAGCACTTGGTATTTTAGGTGCAACTCTTTTCTACAAACGTTCCCTGCAATCTGAACCTTTGATTCGCTTATCTGTATTCAAAAATCGTTCTTTCCGATTATTCTTATTCGGATTTCTTGTCTGCCAGTTTCTTTTACTTGGAATCTCATTTGTCTTGCCAAACTTTGTTCAAATAGTCCTTGGTCAGGACGCATTCACTGCTGGATTGGTTATGTTGCCTGGTGCGATTGTAGGTGCTGTTCTAGCTCCTCTTTCAGGCCGTATGTTGGATAGCATCGGACCTAAAAAACCGATTATGATTGGTCTTATATTAATTACTTTTGGCTGGTTAGCGTTGGCCTTGCTATTGCACCTGTCATTTTTGTGGGCGTTTATTGCTGCCCATGTCTTTTATATGATCGGAATCGGTTGTTCGTATAGCAATATGATGACTATGGGGTTAAGTAAAATTGACCAACATTTGGCCGCCGATGGAAATGCCGTCTTCAACACACTGCAACAATTTTCTGGCGCTGTCGCAACAGCTTTAGTTGCGACAATGATCGACTTTGCTCAAAAAGTAAGTCCCGATTATATTTCCGGAACAATTTTAGGGTCACAAATCGCTTTATTCTTCCTATGGGTGCTAGTATTGCTAGTCGTATTTCTAACTTTGCGCTACTTTTATAAAGAACGTGTACGCCAAACAAAATAACCCTTTAAGAAAAATAAAACAAAAAAATACGGCTCATGAATGGAATGATAGCTTCCTTTCATGAGCCTACTCTTTTTTTATTTAGCGGACTTCAGCAGCTCCTACTCGATCATGCGCGTGTACACTGCCGGTTTTGTTGATTGTCAGCTGATTGATCTTTTCAGCGTTCGTAAGAACCGTAACAACATCTGTTTTCTTTCCAGCTTTGGTAACAGCTTCTAGATCCATCTCAGCAATCAATGTATCTACTGTGACAGCATCACCTTCTGACACTTTGACAGTGAATGGTGCTCCTTTTAATTCAACGGTATCTAATCCCATATGAACTAAAACCTCTGCCCCACCAGGAGTCAAAATTCCAATTGCATGTTTTGTTTCAAAAATACTTGAAACCGTCCCTGCAACAGGAGCATAGATTTTTCCGTTACTTGGACGAACTGCATAGCCATCACCCATCATTTTTTGTGAAAAAACAGGGTCTTCCACTTCACCGATTGCAATGATTTGACCATCTGCCGGTGCATAAAGCATTTCCTCAGTTACAGTAGTTGCTACATTCGCAGAAGAAGTCATTGGGTCTACTGTTGTCGCTGTATCAGTAACGCCTGTGTCTGCAAGAGCCAGTTCTGGTTCCAATTTATTTAAGACACTAACTTTTCTAAATATAAAAGTAAAGATGAACGTTACTACAATAGTCACACCCATCGAAAGGAAAACCATTGGGTAATCTTCAATTTTGAAAGATAAGAATCCTGGAAGTCCCCCGACACCAATACCTAGTGCTCTTGTATTTGTAGCAGTGATCAACATTCCGCCAAATGCAGAACCAACCATAGCTGCAAGAAATGGGTAGACATATTTCAAATTAATCCCGAACATAGCAGGTTCTGTTACACCCATATATGCAGAGATTGTTGCAGGTACGGATACTTGTTCTTCTTTTTTATTCCCACGATGAAGGAACCAAATAGCTAATACTGCTGTACCTTGGGCAATATTTGATAGCATAATCATTGGCCAAAGATTCGTTGTGCCATAATCTGCTACTAATTGTGAATCAATTGCTAGCGTAGTATGATGTAAGCCTGTGATAACGAGCGGTGCATAAAGACCACCAAAAATAAAACCAAATAACCAGTTTAATGATGATGTTAAACCAGCATTTACTACCCATGAGATTCCTGAACCAATTTGCCAGCCGATCGGACCTAAAATCATATGAGCTGCTAAAATAGTTGGTAACAATGAAAATAGAGGAACAAAAATCATAGAAACTGCTTCTGGAATCCATTTTCTAAAGAATCTTTCCAAATAAACCAATAGGAATCCGGCTAACATAGCTGGGATAACTTGAGCTTGATAGCCAATTTTGTCAATTGTGAAAAAACCAAAATCCCATGTATAATTTTGAGCGATCTCCGCAGCACTGGTTGAACTTACAGAATAAGCATTTAATAATTGCGGTGATACTAAAGTAATCCCCAAAACGATCCCCAAAATTTGTGTAGCTCCCATTTTACGAGCAATACTCCAAGTAATACCTACAGGTAAAAAGTGAAAGATTGCTTCACAGGGTAACCATAAAAATCCATTGACCCCATTCCAAAAAGTAGAGGATTGCGTAATGGTTTGTCCACCTAAAGCCTCAAGAGGTACACCTTCTAGAAAATTTCTTAAACCCAACATTAAACCACCGACAATAATTGCTGGTAATAATGGCGTAAAAATTTCTGCTAATGTGCCAATGGCGCGTTGAACAATATTTTGGTTATTTTTCGCAACCGCTTTACTTTGTTCTTTAGAAACTCCTTCAATCCCAGATACCGCTGTAAAATCATTGTAAAACGTTGGAACATCATTTCCGATAATCACTTGAAACTGCCCAGCATTTGTAAACATCCCTTTAACACTTGGAATATCTTCAATGGCTTTCTCGTTTGCTTTCGACTGATCATTCAGTACAAATCGCATCCGCGTCGCACAGTGAGTCACAGCTGCAATATTTTCTTTACCGCCTACATACTCCAGCAATTTTTCAGCATCATCCCGATACTTCCCCATAATAATAAACCCCTTCCATTTAAACTTGTATATATATGTTTGTATTTCATGCTAATCATAACTTTATATTTACAATATTGCAAGCGTTTCATTCTATATTTTTTTCACTAAAAACATTTGTGAAAAACCATCATTCAGAACACGCTTTATTTTTGTTGATACAAAAGGATTTTCATTTAAAAAAATAAACTTTGAGCAAATAAAAAAAACAAATCACTTTCATTTAACTTTACACAATAATTTTAAAAAACAGCCTTATTAAATTGAAAAAGCTTACAATATCGGTTATAATCATTTTGCATGTATAGACAAGTAGAAAGGGGAGAATACTGTGAACAAAATTGAGATCACTAATGATCAATGGCTATTGGCCGACCACATGGGTACTACATTTACGTTTACAGGGACTACCAATGAACGAATAGCAGCATTAAAGAAACAATTGGAAAAGAATCAAGAGGGAGGAATCCTTTCCGACTCATTCGTCTTTACTAACGAAGAAGGAACCTTTTCATTAGATCAATGGTTAACCGAAAAATTAAATCGAGCGTTTGTATGTGGAACTGAAGAAAGCTTTGAAGAGAAGCGTTTGGAGATTCCTTGGCAATTAGAATATTATGGCTATACTCCTGGCAAAGATGAGTACTCCGTTGAATCATTATTGACAGTAGGAAATGGCTTTATAGGGTTGCGTGGTACCACTCCAGAAATGGAGATTTCCGATGCCAATTATCCTGGGCTTTATTTAGCAAGTCTCTATAATACGGCAGAGTCAGAGGTGTCTGATCGTACCATTACAAATGAGGACTTCGTCAATGCACCAAATCTGCAAAAAATTTATTTAGTCATTGATAACGAAAAAATCGATATTGCACAAAATACACTTTTATCTTTTAAGCGTCAATTAAATTTAAAAACTGGATTATTTACCTCCTTCGCTGAAATCGAAACCCAAACTAAAAAGCAATTACGAATTGAAACACAAAAAATTGCTAATATGGAAAATAGTCATCACTACTCCATCCTTTACCGCTTTATTCCACTTAATTTTACCGGAGAAATCGAAGTGATAAGTGAAGCAGATGGTTCGGTCTACAATTATAATGTCGCACGCTATCGAAGCTTGACAAACAAGCACTTGACCATTCAAACAACGGAGTATTTTAAGAGCAAAGCTCTGCTCATTGCCCGTACAAATCAGTCTGACATTACGGTTTGCCAAGCATCACAATTATTTTCTGATGACTTTTCTCTTGAAACATTAAAATCAGAAAAAACGGCAGAAAAAGTAATTCAAAAATTAACAATTTCTGCAGAGAAAAATAGAACTTATACTTTAGAAAAATCAGTTACTGTCGCTAAATATCAAATGGGAGAACAAACAACTACTAGCAATCTGGCACTTCTTTCACTACCACGGTTTAAAGAAATGTATGCTGAATCCAAAGAAGCTTGGCGCAAATTATGGGAGAATGCAGCCATTACCATTGATGGGGATCTCATGTCACAAAAAATGCTGAATCTTCACACATACCATCTATTAGTGTCAGCAGCACCCAACGCCTATGAGCAATCTCTTGATGCTAGTATCACAGCCCGTGGTCTCCATGGTGAGGCTTACCGTGGTCATATTTTTTGGGATGAATTATTCATCTTACCTTTTTATATTCTTCATTTTCCTAAAACCGCCAGAGAGATCTTGCTTTACCGCTATCAGCGCTTAACGGCAGCCAAAAAAGCAGCCAAAGAAGCCGGATACCAAGGCGCAATGTTTCCATGGCAATCTGGTTTAGATGGAACAGAACAGTCACAAGAACTTCATTTGAATCCTATCAGTGGTGAGTGGAAAGAAGACCATAGCCGATTGCAACGTCACGTTTCTTTAGCGATTGCCTATAATGTATGGCAGTACTGGCATAACGTTCGAGACCGATCTTTTATGGAGCAATACGGTTTAGAATTAATTTTAGAAATTGCTCATTTTTGGCAGAGTGCTGCTACTTTGGATTCTGTCACAGGCCGTTACTCAATCGAAGGTGTCATGGGACCAGATGAATTTCATGAAAGTTATCCCAACAGTCAAAAAGGTGGGTTGAAAAATAATGCATATACCAATATGATGGTAGTGTGGTTGTTTGAAGAAGTGGAAAAATTACGCAATCAACTTTCACCAGAAATCTTTCAAAATGTAGCAGCTAAAGTGCTGCTTTCAGAGGATAATTTCTCACAAATGACCGATATTCGTAAAAATCTAAGTTTAGAAATCAATCCCGAAGGAATTATTGCACAATTTGAAGGCTATTTTGATTTAAAAGACTTAGACTGGGATCATTATAGAGAAAAATATGGGAACATTTATCGTATGGATCGTATTTTAAATGCTGAAGGAAAAAGCGCCGATGCATACAAAGTTGCCAAACAAGCTGACAGCCTAATGATTTTTTACAATTTTTCAACAGCGCAAGTGCATCAAATCTTAGATGATCTTACTTACCGCTTACCCGAAGATTATGTAGAAAAAAACTTGCATTACTATTTGGCCAGAACTTCTCATGGCTCTACACTCTCTCGAGTTGTACATGCTCAATTGGCGGCAATGGTTGATCAGCAAGATCTCGCTTGGTCTTTATATCAAGAGGCTCTCTATTCAGATTACCGCGATATTCAAGGAGGAACCACTGCCGAAGGAATTCATGCGGGTGTAATGGCGGCAACTCTCTATATTCCGCTAACGACATTTGCGGGAATCGATTTTCGGGAAGATGTGATGCGTATTGATCCAAATCTGCCTAAGCAATGGCAAAATATTCAATTTAATATTCAAGTCAGAGGTATTAATTATCACTTTAATGTTACACATGAAACATTGACAGTTGTAGCTGACCAAAATACAACGATCATTCTTTCTGGCGCTACTCATGAATTAAAAGCCAATAAAGAACAATCTATCAACTATTAAAGGAGAGTAACATAATGAAAAAAGGGTTTGTTTTTGATTTAGATGGTGTGATTACAGACACAGCCAAATATCACTATATCGCATGGAAAGAACTAGCCGCTGAAATCGGTATTGAAATCGACTTAAAATTCAACGAACAACTAAAAGGGATTAGTCGTATGGATTCCTTAGAGCGTATTTTAACCTTAGGAAATAAAAACGATGCTTATAGTTCAGAAGAAAAAGATGCTTTAGCAAGCAAAAAAAACACGCACTATGTTCAATTACTTCAAAGTCTGACTCCGGATGACCTTCTTCCGGGTGTCAAAACTTTTCTAGAAGAAGCAAAACACAAGGGAATTCCTTGTGCTATCGCATCGGCATCTAAAAATGCGCCATTTATTTTAGATAAATTGGGTGTCATGCAGGATTTCGATGTAATCGTTGACCCAGCCACACTTTCTAAAGGTAAACCAGATCCAGAAATCTTTATCCAAGCTGCAAAAGGACTGAACATTGAACCTAGTGATGCAGTTGGTTTTGAAGATGCCCAAGCAGGTATTGATGGCATTAAGGCAGCTGGCATGTATGCAGTTGGTGTCTATTCTGGTGAAGAACTGCATGGAGCTGACACAATCGTCGAAAAACTGACGGATCTTTCAATTGATGAATTATTGGCCAAATAGCCGATTGCTTTTCAAAAATGCCCTCGCTATAATAGGCAAGAGGAGGCAATCCCATGAATAAATTCAAAGAGATATTTTTGGATCTTGAACAAAAGATACTGTCAAACGAATACCCGCCACACTCTCTTTTACCTAGTGAAAACCAATTAATCAAAATGTACAGTGTTTCTCGTGAAACGGTTCGAAAAGCCTTGAATCTTTTAAAAAATGCTGGCTACATTCAAAAAAAACAAGGAAAAGGTTCAATCGTTTTAGATCTGAATCGTTTTGACTTTCCTATTTCTGGTCTAACTAGTTTTAAAGAATTACAAGATACTCAACGTATTCCTAGTGAAACAAAAGTAGTCGAAATTCGTAAGATCGCCGTTTCACCAAAATTACATGGTATAACTGATTGGCCAGTTGCTTCTGAAGCTTGGAAATTGGTACGTCAAAGAAAGATTGATGGTGAAGTTGTCATTCTAGATAAAGATTATTTAGATGCTTCGATTATTGAAGAATTGCCTGAACGTCGAGCACAAGACTCGATCTATGATTACTTTGAAAATGATCTTGGACTTGAAATTGCCTATGCACAAAAAGAAATCACCGTGGATCCAGTTAATAAAGAATTAAGAGATTTGATGGACCTTCATCCTGATGATCAACATGTTGTTACTGTACGTAGTTTGGTTTATCTTGAAGACACACGCTGTTTTGAATACACTGAATCGATACATCGCTTAGATAAGTTTCGATTTGTAGACTTTGCGCGCAGAAGAAAAATCTAACCTCTCTTAAGTACTAGGCGGCTTTGATTAATTTTAATCCTGCTAACGAGGGCTAAACTATTTGATAAAAAAGAACCTTGGCTTTAAAAGCCAAGGTTCTTTTTTATGCTATTTAGCGTAATCAGTTGCTCGCGTTTCACGAATAACCGTTACTTTGATATGTCCTGGATAATCAAGATCATCTTCAATTTTTTTGCGGATATCACGTACTAGACGAACCGCATCTAAATCGGAGATCTCTTCTGGTTTAACCATAACTCGTACTTCTCGTCCTGCTTGTACAGCAAAACTTGAATCTACACCTTTGAAGCCATTCGCAATATTTTCTAAGTTTTGCAAACGACGGATATAGTTTTCCAACGACTCGCTACGTGCACCTGGTCTAGCAGCGGATAAAGCATCTGCTGCAGCTACCAGCACAGAGATAACTGAAGTAGCTTCTACGTCTCCATGGTGGGATGCAATTGCGTTAATGACTACAGGATTTTCTTTATATTTGGCAGCAAGTTCAGCACCAATCTCAACGTGTGAGCCTTCAATTTCATGATCAAGTGCTTTCCCAATATCATGCAGCAGTCCAGCACGTTTTGCTAACTGAATGTCTTCACCTAATTCAGCAGCTAGAACACCCGAAAGTTTTGCCACTTCAATTGAGTGGTTCAATACGTTTTGTCCATAACTGGTTCTAAAGCGTAAACGTCCCAATATCTTGATTAAATCAGGATGTAGGGTATGTGCACCGACTTCAAAGGCTGCTTGTTCCCCATATTCACGGATGTGTTCATCCATTTCTTTGCGGGATTTCTCAACCATCTCTTCAATACGTGCAGGATGGATCCGTCCATCTTGGATCAGTTTCTCTAATGTCATTCGTGCAATCTCTCGACGGATTGGATCGAATCCTGATAGTACAACTGCTTCTGGTGTGTCATCAATAATCAGATCAATACCGGTCAATGTTTCCAATGTCCGAATATTGCGTCCTTCTCGTCCAATGATTCGACCTTTCATCTCGTCATTTGGTAATGATACGACAGATACTGTTGTTTCTGATACTTGATCTGCAGCACAACGTTGAATTGCTAGTGACAATAAGTTTTTCGCTTTACGATCTGCTTCTTCTTTTGCACGTTGTTCTGATTCTTTTACCATAATCGTTAATTCATGATTCAACTCTTCTTCCGTTGATTTCATGATCAACTCTTTGGCTTCCTCTCTAGACAAAGCCGCAATACGCTCTAATTCTTGCTGTTGCCCATCGATTAGTTTTTCTACTTCTTTTTCTCGCTCGTCAATTAATTGTTGTTTCTCACTAAGTCTGTTTTCTTTTTCTTCCAGTGAGTGCTCTCGTTTTTCCAAAGAATCATCTTTGCGATCAAGTACTTGTTCTCTTTGGAGCAAGCGATTTTCTTGTGATTTTAAATCAAGTTTGCTTTCTTTCAACTCACTTTCAATCTCTGACCGATAACGCTGATTTTCTTCCTTAGCTTCTAACAATGCTTCTTTTTTTAGAGTTTCTGCTTCTTTTTTAGCGCTTTCGATAATTCCAGTTGCAGAATTTTGCGCGCCATTGATCTCTTTTTCGTGACGAGATTTGGTCACAAAAACTCCTAATCCAAGACCGACAATTAAACCGATGATAGCGAGGAGAATGTAAAGTAGTTCCAATGAATCCACCTCCATACTATCTTTTACAATATTTTGTAGTTTTGATAAACAAATTAAAATAAATTATCAAGTTGCCTACTGCTATGTGGAAACCCACATAAGTTTATTCTAATGTTTGTACACAAGAGTGTCAACTTTAAATCCTATGTATATCACCTCCTATAGGTTTCATTTTAACGTGCAATTTTTATGGGCAGATCTGTTATTACTGTACAAAAAAAGCCAAACACTTGAATGTTTGGCTTCTTCTTTATCGTTAAACGATCTTATTCGTCTAATGGTAGTTCTTCTTGCGCATCTTCTATTTCAATGACCGTTTCCCCGGTACCAATGCCGTACGCATCGCGAACACGAGCAGAAACTTCCATCATCATTTCTTGATGTTCACGCATATAGTTTTTCGCGTTTTCCCGCCCCTGACCAATGCGATCTCCTTTATAAGCATACCAAGCACCGCTCTTATCAACAATGTCTTGCTCTACTGCCATATCAAGCAACTCTCCCTCTTGAGAGATTCCTTGTCCATACATCATGTCTACTTCAGCAACTTTAAAAGGTGGCGCTACTTTATTTTTGACAACTTTGATTTTTGTCCGGTTTCCGATAATGTCTGTTCCGGATTTTAATTGTTCTGCACGTCGTACCTCTAATCGAATCGTCGAATAGAATTTAAGCGCACGTCCACCAGGAGTTGTTTCAGGATTACCGAACATGATCCCAACTTTTTCACGAATTTGATTGATAAAAATCGCAATTGTTTTGGTCTTGTTGATTGATCCAGATAATTTACGCAATGCTTGAGACATCAACCGGGCTTGAAGACCAACGTGGGTATCACCCATTTCACCATCGATCTCTGCTCTTGGTACCAAAGCGGCAACCGAGTCGATAACAACAATATCGACAGCTCCACTTGATACTAAAGCATCAGCGATCTCAAGACCTTGCTCACCTGTATCGGGCTGAGATAGCAGCAAATCATCGATATTTACACCCAATTTTTGTGCATATTGAGGATCTAATGCATGTTCTGCATCGATAAAGGCTGCTGTTCCGCCGCCTTTTTGAACTTCAGCGATTGCGTGTAAAGCAACTGTCGTTTTACCAGAACTTTCTGGTCCATATACTTCAACGATACGTCCACGTGGATAACCACCCACACCTAAAGCAACATCCAAAGCCAATGAACCACTTGGAATCGTCGAAATTTGTTGATCGACTTTCTCACCAAGTTTCATAATGGCACCTTTACCATAGTTCTTTTCAATCTTTTTCAGTGCAGCATCTAAAGCTGCTTTACGATCATCTGCCAAACGGATAATCCCCCTTATTTTCTTCACTTTCGTGTGTCAATTACTATGTTAATAATAGTCCTTCTTTTAAAAAAATGCAAGAAAAAACGAACAAACATTCGCATTATCTTAACAATTCCTTACGTAATAGATCTAATCCTGCCATTACTGCACTATGACGAATGTATGCACGATCTCTGGAAAAATGATAGCACTTGCTTTTCACACCTTCATTGGTTGCTAAAGCAATCCAGACCGTTCCTGGGCGTTGATTCTCAAGCTCATCTGGTCCAGCTACCCCGGTAAAAGAAAGGGCGTAATCCGCTTTTTCTTTGGCTTGGGCAGCAAGCGCCATCGCTTCTGCACATTCCTTGCTGACAGTTCCATAGGCTGTTAGCAAGTCTTCATTGATTCCTAGCATCTTACTTTTTGTCTCTTTAGCATAAGTCACATAACCACCAGAAAATACACGGGACACGCCTGAGATGTCTCCCAGCGTCGCTTGAAAGAGTCCCGCTGTCAAACTCTCCGCAGCCGTCACAGTTTTTTTCTTTTCTTTCAGCATATCAACGACTACTTCAGCTAATGATGTATGCTCGCCATATCCATAAAAATATTCGCCCACTCTTGCTTGGATTTGTTGTTCTAATTCATCTAGTTTGGCTTGTCCTGCCGATTCATCCGTAGTTTTCACCGTCAAACGCAAGGTTACTTCATTGGGTTTAGCATACGGTGCGACCGTTGGGTTCTTCTGAGAATCAATTAGATCGGCAAGTTCAGTTACTAGTGCGGATTCTCCAATTCCATAAAATCGCAATACTCGAGAAATCAACTGTTCTTCTGAAGAAAACTCTGTCTGCAAAATTGGACGGGCTTGTTGGATAAACATTGGTTTCAGTTCACTTGGCGGTCCAGGCAACAAGAGATATGCCGCTGTAGCTGTTCGATAGAAGATACCGATTGCTAACCCAGTTGCATTAGGTAACGCTGTGCCATCTTTGAAGACCAACGTCTGTCTCAAATTATTTTCTGTCATAAAACGCTGACCATTTTTGAAAAAAGTTAGCATTTGCTCATACCCTGCTTCGTCACGAACGAGCTCTTGACCGACATGCTGTGCAACGATTTGTTTGGTTAAATCATCTTCTGTAGGTCCGAGCCCGCCACAAAATACGATCAAGTCACTGCGATTCTCAGCAAGTGTTACTAGCTCTTCCAAACGTTTTGGATTGTCCCCTACAACACTATGATAGTAAACTTCGATTCCTAAACTAGCTAATTCTTCTGATAAGAAAGTTGCATTGGTATTCACCACCTGTCCCAAAAGCAATTCGGTCCCTACTGCAATAATCTCTGCCTTCATTTCATTACTCCTTCATTATCAACTACGTTGTAATTGATTTTTTTTACAAAAAAAGTTCAGAATTCCTCTGAACTTTTAGAAATTACATTGAACCTTTAAAAACACTGGCATTTTTAATAAAATAATCGATTCCCGAATAAATTGTAAAGATCAAACATACATACAACATGATTTGATCCAATGGAATGCCTATGAGTGAAAAAGGAAGATTGTTAATAAATAAGAAAATAATGGCAACCATTTGTGTTGCTGTTTTGATTTTTCCAGGCCAAGCAGCAGCAAGAACTTCACCATGATGCTCTACCAGCAGTAGCCTTAAGCCAGTGACTGCTAATTCTCGACAAATGATAATAGACACTACCCAAGCTGGAGCCTTATCCAATTCGACCAACATAATAAATGCCGTCATTACCAACATTTTGTCCGCTAAGGGATCGGCAAATTTCCCAAAATTGGTAACCAATCCTCTGGAACGAGCAATCTTACCATCCAGCCAATCCGTAATGCTTGCAACAGCAAATAGAATGGCTGCTATCAGATGTGTTGTGAGTAAATCGACACCTCCAATATCCAATGTTCCTAAATCAATGGGCAATGCCAAAACTAAAATAAATATAGGAATCATTATAATGCGTAATACAGTTAATTGATTAGGTAAATTCACAAAATTTGCTCCTCTCTGACAAATATTGTACGAAAAAAACGGAAGTCATGCTACTACAGCACTTGCCATAGGAACAACGTTATTTTTCTACAAGTTAATAGTTCTTTCTGATCAGTTTGTTTCTTGATACTCAATCGCTAAATGCACATTTTTTTGGAGCAATTTATACTGAGGATCATCAAAATCGATTTTTTGTCCGTTTGCGGCAATCTGGATATTTTGGCTTGCACCAAGAACAATAGTTGCATTCGTTGCACTTGCTGGCAATGTCATCGATTGGACTTCTCCCGCTTGTAAAGTATATTGGTAGACATAGGCATTGTCTACAAGAATGCCTACCCAACATGAAGCATCTAATCCAGTTAACTCTAATTTAATTGGGTCCGTTGCATCTTTGACTGAAATCGTGATATCTGATTGGGAAGATTCTCCCTTGGTCATAGTCATTTCTTTCTCACTAGATTCTGTGCTGCTAGAAGATTGAGTCTCTGACTCACTCGTTTCTTTGCTTGCTGTCGATTCCACCGTGCTTGAGGTTGATGTATAGGCTGAATTCTCAACCACTGGTGCCGAACTACCTTGAATCATAGGGGTTGAATGTCTGTCTTGCCAAGCCATATATCCAACAATACAGATAATAGTGACTGCTACTAATCCTAATAAAATCATTGGTAAGTAGCGGGATAAAAACGTTCCGCCTTTTTCCTCTACATGCAAAGCTTTTCTCGAACCGCTTACGGTCTCAGGTTGAGGTCTTTTAGGCAGTGGTTCTGCCAATGTATCTTTTCCATCAAATACAGCAACTAATTTATCTCCGTCCTCACCTACAGCGGCGGCATATTGACGAATAAATGCACGAACATAAAAAGTTCCTGGTAATTGTTCAAAACGATCGGCTTCGATTGCCTCCAAATACCTTTTTTGAACTTTTGTCATTTGCTGTAATTCATCTAATGAAATATGTTTATCTAAACGGGCTTGCCGTAATTTTGCTCCAATCGTAGTTTCGTTGGCCACTCAATCATCTACTCCAGTCTTTACTATTCATTTTATGGAAAGCAAACACTTGGATCGGAAATCCACTTCGTTTCTCCTTGTCATCCTTGGATTGCTTAATTGATAGGTTATTTATTAAATATAACATTTTTACTCTTGCTTTTTCATCATAAATGAAAATTGTTCAATCAGTATCATTTAAAGAATACCATAAAAAAAATTGACTGAGGATAACATTCAAACAAGTCGCAAACAAAATTTAATACTTTTTGATTTCATTACTCATTCTTCTACAAAAACAAGAGCCATCTATCAGAAAATGCATAGACGGCATCTTAAACAATGACGATTAATCAGTTAGTTTTAGTTGGTAGCAAGTAAAACCGACTGAATGCTTTTTGATCAATGAATACTTTAGCAGCAGATCGAACATCATTGAGCGTGATTGAACGTATAACATCTGGCAAATCAAAGAGTGTTGTTTCGCCAAATAAGCTTTGTGTAAATTGATTAGCAATAAATTCTAATGAATTGAGAGATTGAAAATATTTACCCAGCATTTTTTTCTTAAGTAACTCAAGATTCTTCTCGTTCATTTCAGGATCATTTTCATAATTCAATAAAATTTCTTCAACCGCTTGAAGCATCTCTTCAGGGTATTCTGCATCTCCAGAAAAATCAGCAAAGTAAAAACTTCGATCCAAACTTACTTCGAAACCAAACGTATCATCAATAATTCCTTGATCATACAACCTTAAGTAATTAGCTGAAGTATTACCTAAAAGTAATTGGAACAATAAATTCAAAGATTGTTTATATCGTAGCAACTCCCGACCTTCCGTCGGACGTTTCTCCATATTCCCTTTGATACCCAAAACACCTTTTGGTCGCGTAACGGGCATCCTCATAATACTTTCTGGAATAATTTCTTGAACGGTTTCTTCCGGAAAGTGACGCTTAATTTCTTTTGCTGCAGAAAAAGTTTTTGCTGCCTGGTTTTCTCTGATCCAGTTCATTGTCTCTTCTGGATCGATGTTTCCAACTATGAACAAAGTCATATTGCTTGGGTGGTAGAATGTATGGTAGCACAGATAAAGATCTTCTGCTGTGATGGCTGCTATACTTTCAACAGTCCCAGCAATATCAATGTGAAGCGGATGCTTTGGGTATAGATTCTTAATGACACCAAAAAATTGTTGCCAGTTAGGATCATCATCATACATCTGAATTTCTTGCCCAATGATCCCTTTCTCTTTCTCAACCGTTTCTTTCGTAAAATAAGGCATCTGTACAAAATCTAAAAGAGTTTCTAAATTTTTTCGAATTTGATCGGTAGCCGAAAAAAGATAACTCGTTTTTGTGAAGCTAGTAAATGCATTGGCTGATGCTCCTTGTTGCCCAAATTTTTGAAAGACATCACCGTCTTCTTTTTCAAAAAGTTTATGCTCTAAGAAATGGGCAATACCATCTGGTACAGTATGCATCGTTTCATTCGCATAACCAAAATGATTATCGATAGAACCATAATCTGTACTAAAAAGACCGTATGTTTTATGAAACCCTTCTTTAGGTAATAAATAAACTGTTAATCCATTGGGTAATATCTCGTTATACAAGACTTCATTTATTTGATTATAATGTTTTTTATTCATGATCAAGCTCCTTATCTAAAAAGAATACGGCTTGAAGTTCGATCTTTTGAGCAATTTTTTGAACATCTGTGACCGATACCTCTTCCAAACGCTGTATAAATTGCTCTTCACTCATTTTAGTATTCGGTACCCACTGATTAAGATATTCTGTTTCAATCAAAGACTGTGGACTATCCAACGATAACAAAAACTGATTTTTAAGCATAGCTTTTGTCTGGGCCAATTCAGCCTCTGTAATTTCTCCTCTTTGTAAACTTTGAAGTTGTTGTTCAATCAAAGTAAAGACTTGATCCCGGTTACTGCCATCAATTCCTGTTTGAACAGATAAATAACCTCGAAATGTATCCACATTACTTGATGCATAGTAAGCTAAGCTCTCTTTTTCTCTAACATTCATAAATAGTTTTGAATGAGGAAATCCGCCAAATAATCCATTAAAAACCATGAGAGAGAAACGTTCCGGTTGATTATAATAAACACCCGTACGATAACCTAAGTTCAGTTTTGCCTGAGTCACAGGCTCTCTGACGATTTTCTCGCGGATAATATTTTCCAAATCTTGACGATAAAAAACAGAAAGATCTTTTTCAGGACGATTTTCAAAGGGTAGCCCCTTCATAACTTCAATTACTTGATCTTCTTCGACATCCCCAATCACAAAAATATCTACAGGATCTTCTTTAATCATAGAACTATATGTTTCTGTTAGTTCTTTTGCCGTTACATCTTCCAAATCTTCAGGACGACCAAAACTTGGAAATTTTTGATTGTCACTTTTTGAAAAAAATAATTCTTGTAAGCTTAATGAAGCAAACGCCTGTTTATCCTCAGCAATACTTTTCATATAAGCAATCAAATTGCTTTTTTCGATCGTAAAATTTTTTGATTCAAATTCGTCTTGAACAATATTTGGGAAAAAAAGCACTTCTTTCAAAAAAGAAACGGCTTGGGTAAATAGTTCTTCATCAGCAACATATTTTCCGTTGACGAACGACATCGCTGCATTGACTTGATGAAGATCCCCTTTTTTATTAACATTCATGCCAAAGCTTGCTCCATACAATTCTGCCAGTTGCGTACTAAAGGCTGTTTGAGTGGGATAACGCAAACTAGTTGTCTCTAATAAACTCGTCAATAATGTGCGTTTCGCAGCCGTTTCAGCCGCTAATTGCGAAGTAAATCGAATAAAAACACGGATTGTTTTATATTTTTTAGTCGGCAAAACCGTAAGTCGAACATTTTTTTTTAGTTCAATTGCCATAATGCACCTCTTATCCTCTCAAAAATCATCTCTTCAATTATAGCATAATGCAGAATGTTTCCAGAAAAATTACTCATTTTACGGGCGTATATTTTTATAAATCATCGTTTATTCGTTATACTAAGAATAAATTTAAAGGAGGTTTGTTTATGATCAAGGAATTTAAAGAATTTATTTTGCGCGGAAATGTGATTGACTTGGCTGTTGGGGTTGTCATCGGGAGTGCCTTCACAGCGATTGTCAACAGTTTGGTAGAAGGTCTTTTAACACCATTAGTTTCGCTGGTATTTTCATTTTTCGGCAGCGAAGATGCATTTTCAGGACTTGTTTGGGAGCCTAAAAAAAATGTCGTCTTTAATTTCGGTCAAGTGGTTACTGCAATTATTACATTCTTGATTACTGCTTTTGTTCTATTCTTAATCGTTAAAGCTGTGAATAAATTGCGCAATCTTCATCAAAAACCAGTTGAAGAAGAAGAACCAGAAGTTACTGCCGAAGACTATCTTCAAGAAATTCGTGACTTATTGAAAGTACAAACAGAATCCCGCACCAATATCACAACTAATGATATAAACCGTGATCCTTTTAACTAGATAGTTTTTTAGAATGATTCGAACAATAATGGATAGCTCTTGAAATCAGAAAAGCTCTGGCAAATACATGTCAGAGCAGAGAGTTATTCATGATTTGTTCATCTTTTTTTATAAGTAATGACTGCTTTTATTTCTCTTTTCTCATAACCACATGTAAAATTCCATCTTCATCAAAAGGATCGGAAACAGTGACAAAATTATATTTCCCGTAAAATTTCTGCAAATGCGCTTGAGCTTCGATTTCAACCGGAGCATTTGGATAGAAACGATTTAGTTGTTTGATAATTTCTTGTAGCAATTGATCCCCATGCCCTTGTCCACGGAACAGAGGATTTACTAAAACTCGACCAAAATGAACTGTGTCTTCGATAAAATATATCCTTGCATAAGAAACAAGTTGTTGCTGTTCATCAAAAATACAAAGATGTTTAGCAATCAAATCAATTGCATCTACTTCCTGATAGGGACAATTTTGTTCTACGACAAACACTTGAGTACGTAAAGCAGCGATTTGGTGAAATTCTAATCCGGTCATCTCATGCAACTCTTTCATCATAACAATCATTCTACTATCTCCTAACTAATCTATAATAAAAAATACAAAAAAAGAGCTAACATTTTGTCAGCCCTTTTCTGATCAAACAGCTTTTGTTAAAAATTCAATCTCAACCGTTCGAGTAAGAATATCCGAATAACTATAGGAAACACGTTCGAACGAATTTTCGTTTGGATCTAAATCCACGACAAACACAGAAGGGTATGTTTCTGTCAAAACACCACGGCGTTCCGTTTGACGTTTACGCCCAGTTTGAGCAACCAGCATGATTTCACTGCCTATACGACCTTCTAAATCTTTTTTGATTGTTGCTAAAGTTGTTGGCATCGCATTCACCTCAAGCAACAGTATACTATAATTTACAGAAAATTTCAAGTTTACCATAAAATAATTATTCTTTCAATAAGATTTTCTCTAAGGGTTCATAAGAAGCGCTCTCAATTTCTTTTTACCACGGTTGTAAGCGCTTTTAATTTGTTGCAGCGGAAGTTCTGTTTGTTCTGCGATTTGTTCAAGTTCTAATCCTTTCAAGTAATTCATTATAACGATTTGCTCTAACTTCGAAAATGGCGAATCGTATTTATTCATAGTTTCTTGAAGCATTAAATACTTCTCCGCTTTTTCAGTTTGTTCATTTTGATCGGAGAGAAAATTTGGTCCTTCATGAGAAATTTTTTCTTCAAGAGAAGAAGAATTTAATTGTGCTTTTCTTTTTTGTGCTTGTTGCAACCGTAATAAACTGCAGACGCGATTTTCAAACGAGCGTTTGAACAAAACTCCTAATGTTGTTCCACGGTTTTCATCATAGGCTTGCAGACATTTGTTAAAAACAATACGGCCTTCTTGCATCCAATCATCTAAATCATAATCTTTGAGATAATATTTTTTGTACATAATCTCGACGATAGGGCGATACTTGAAAAACATTGCTTCAAATTCTTCTGAACTCCTACTGATTGATTCGTTTGATTTCATTTTGTTACGCTCCTTTTATGCTTAATTTTTGGTACAAAAAGAGCGTAACATATTCTTGTTCATTAGTTTCTCATTTAACGAACCAACTTTGTCCCTAACTCAAATCATGCAGTTTTTTTTCTAATTCAGCTAATTGTTCAGGCGTCCAAGGAGAGTTTCTGCGAAAATTTTCAAATTTGATGTCTGTTTGATGCTGATGGATTGCTTCTTCTGTTTTTTCAATACTTTTATAAAGCTCTCGAGCAGAAGTTCGCAACGCACCTTGAGAAAACACAACCCATTGTTCTGCTAAGTCACTCGTTGCAACTGTTACTTGAGTCAAACGGTCATTCAATTCTCCAGCGATGCGTTCGATATAGCTGTCAGCAGTTTCACCTTCTTCAGTAAAGATGACTTGTAACTGATATTTACTATAGCTTTGAGTAACACCGGGAACCAATTGCGCATCAAATACAACAATAATCTCTAATCCTTCGTATTTTGAATAATTGGATAATCGATGCAATAACGCCTCTCTTGCATCTTCTAAACGATCTTGGTTTTTTAATAAGACTAATTCAGGCCAAGCACCAATCATATTATAGCCATCGACGATTAGCAGGGGCGTTTTCATTGCGGCGCCCCATTTCGAATAGTAAAAGCTTGATACATTAATAACCCAGCTGCCACACTAGCGTTCAAACTTTGTACATGACCAGTCATCGGAATCGTTAACATCTCATCAACTTCTTTTTTCAATCCTTCACTCATTCCTCGACCTTCATTGCCGATAATCAATCCCGCTGCCCCTTGAGCATTCCACAAACGGTAATCAGTTCCTTTCATATCCGTTCCAAAAATCCAAAAACCAGCTTGTTTTAGTTGTTGAATCGCTTGGCTTAAATTGGTGACACGAGCAATCGGAATATGTTCTACAGCACCAGTAGAAGTCTTCACGACTACAGGAGTGATTCCTACTGCACGGTGTTTCGGAATAATGATTCCGTCTACCCCACTAGCATCCGCTGTTCTCAGGATTGAACCAAAATTATGTGGATCTTCTAAATTGTCTAGAATCAAATAGAATGACTGCTCTTTTGTTTGTGCCAATAATTCATTCAGAGATAGGTATTCATAAGGGGTGATCGCTAAAATCACACTTTGATGGACGCCTTGATTGCTCATCTGATCGAGCTTTTGTTTTGGCACCCACTTGACTGGGACAGACTGTGCGCGAGCAGCTTCTTTTAACCCATCGATTTTTTCCCCTCTGGCATCCTCTGCCATAAATAATTTATTCCCGCGTCCTTCTTTCAACGCTTCAATCACCGCATGATAACCGAATACAAAATTCTCATCTATCATTTCAGTTGTTTCTTCACGAAAATTTTTTCTAGTGTGCTGTTTATTTTTTACCGTGTTTTGACGCGACGGTTTTCTTTGTTTCTTTTCCCTCATCTTCTTCCCCTACTTTCTTGATACACCACGCTACGAGCGTGTCTAAACGATCCTGTTGCTTTGTTAAGTGTAGATACCCAATTAAGGATTCAAAGCCTGTAGCAATGCGATAGGTGGTTACATCAGCATTTTTCGCACTGGTATGGCTTTTACTATTTCGTCCACGACGGTAAAAATCATATTCTTCTTCAGTCATTATTTCTTCATCAAGCATCTTTTGGATCAATGCCGCCTGAGCTTTTGCTGATACATAGTGTGTCGCCATATGATGAAGCTGATTAGGTCTTGTTTGTCCTTGTTCAATCAAATAGTCCCGAATGTATACTTCATAAACCGCGTCCCCAATATAGGCTAACGCTAGTCCGTTCAACTGTTTGTAATCTCTCATGCGTCTCTTCTCCACCGGGTACCTTGCGCCGTGTCTTCCAAGATAATCCCTTTTTCTTTTAGCACATCCCGGATTTCATCGCTCCGGGCAAAATCTCTTGCTTGTCTTGCTTGGATACGTTCTTCGATTAGTTGTTCGATCTCTTCATCTAAAAGTTCCTCACCCACAAAGTATATCCCAAAGATGGCTAGCCATTCCTTGAATTTTTCAACTGCAGCAGTCAATAATTCTATATCGATTGAAGCACTTTCGCTGTAAGTGTTCAACCATTTTGCAAGTTCATATACTACTGTGATACCATTTGCTGCATTAAAATCGTCATCCATCTCTTGTACAAAACGCTGTTCAAATTCTGCTAAGATAGCATGGTCGGTTCCTTCTAGGGATCCTTCTTTACTATTTTGCAAACGAAATTGTGCATTTTCTAAGGCTGTTCTCAATTTTTGCAGATTTGTTTCTGCCTCTTTCAATGTTGTTTCACTGTATTTGATTGGACGCCGATATTGGGTTGTAGCCAAAAAGAAGCGCAAAACTTGAGGATCAATTTTTTGAACCATTTCATGGACAGTAACGAAATTGCCCAAAGATTTACTCATTTTTTCTTCTTCTTCACCAATCGTGACATAACCATTGTGCATCCAATAGTTAGCAAACGTCTTACCCGTTTTCGCTTCACTCTGTGCAATTTCATTTTCATGATGAGGGAAAGTCAGGTCCTGTCCACCTCCATGAATATCTATTGTTTCTCCTAAATGCTTGGTTGCCATAACGGAGCACTCGATGTGCCAACCGGGACGTCCTAGTCCCCATGGTGAATCCCAAGCGATTTCGTTTTCCTTAGCCGCTTTCCACAAAGCAAAATCTAACGGATCTTCTTTGATCTTTTGTTCTTCACCCGTTCGTTGACTGGCCCCAACTTCTAATTCATCAATTGATTGATCACTCAACTGACCATAGTTCTTGAATTTACGTGTACGGTAATACACATCATTATTTGCCATATATGCGTATCCTTTATCTACTAATACTTGAATAAACGCAATAATGTCTTCGATGTGATCCATTACTCGCGGATTTAATGTAGCTGGTTGAACATTTAAAGCCGCAGTATCTTTATTGAATGCTTCGATAAAACGATCTGCTATTTCTGGAGCAGAAGTTTTCAATTCTTTGGCGGTCCGAATAATTTTGTCGTCAACATCGGTGAAGTTCATTACGTAATCGACTTCATACCCTCTATATTCTAAGTATCTGCGAATTGTGTCAAAAGATACTACACTACGTCCGTTGCCGACGTGGATATAATTGTAAACTGTTGGCCCGCAAACATACATTTTCACCCTATCTTGTTCGAGAGGTTGGAAAACTTCTTTTTTACGTGTCAACGTATTATAAATTTTGATCATCTTGGCTAACCTTCTTTCCTTTGATTCTTACGACTTTGGCTGGTATTCCTACAGCAGTCGCTTCATTTGGGATATCACTAAGAACCACTGCACTAGCACCGATTCTGGCACTTTCCCCTATTGTGACGGGACCTAGAATTTGTGCATGAGCTGAAATGAATGCCCCTTTTTTTATGGTCGGGTGGCGTCTCCCTTTTTCTTTACCTGTCCCGCCTAGTGTTACACCGTGAAATAATACGACGTCATCTTCAATAATAGCTGTTTCTCCAATTACAACACCCATCCCGTGATCGATAAAAACCCCTTCGCCAATCTGAGCACCAGGATGAATCTCGATGCCTGTCAGAAAACGCCAAAACTGGGATGTGAGTCTAGCTAGAAGAAAGAGTTTTTTTTGAAACAAAAAATGTGACCAGCGATGCCAAAACAATGCGTGAAAGCCCGGATAAGACAATACGATTTCCAGCGTTGATCGAGCTGAAGGGTCATTTTTTTTCGCTGCTGCAATTGCTTTTTGGGTCCAAGTCATCTTCTCACCTGCTTCCCCTATTGATTACTTACATACAAAAAAGCATCTTTCAAATAAGTTTCCTTATTCAAAAGACGCTCAACCACGTGGTTCCACTTTTGTTCACAGAATTTTCTGCCTTGATGCAGGTAACGTCTGCTTCCGTTTTTGACTTGCGCCAAAACCACTCCTAGGTGCATTTCCTTACTTTTTTTAATCACTCTCACCACCCGTGATCTCTCTTCAAAAAAAAGGTAAGTACTTCGTCTATTCTTCGTGTTTATAATACATTATTTAAATGATCAAGTGCTTTTTCTTTTCCTAGTAATTCTACTGTATCCGGTAATTCTGGTCCGTGCGTTTGTCCTGAGACAGCAACACGAATTGGCATAAACAAGTTTTTACCTTTGATCCCTGTTTCTTTTTGGATCTCTTTGATTGCAGCTTTTACTGTTGGTGCGTCAACGGTAGTCATTGCAGTCAATTTTTCTTTAAAGGCATTGAGTACAGTTGGAACAGTTTCACCCGCCAAGACTTCTTGCGCAGCAGCATCCAATTCAGGATGTTCATTAAAGAATAACTCAGAAACTTCCACAATTTGTGCAGCATAACTCATTTGTGGTTGATATAGTGAGACGATTTTTTTCAGCCATTCTCTTTTTTCTGCGGAAGGCTCTTCTTCAATTCGACCTGCTTTGACTAAATATGGCAAACACATTTCTGTCAACTGATCCAGGTCCATTTGACGCATATAGTGGTTATTGACCCACTCCAATTTTTTGGCATCAAAAGTCGCTGGTGATTTGCTCAAGCGTTCTGGATCAAACATTTGGATCAATTCAGATTGAGAAAATAACTCATCTTCTCCTACTGGGGACCAACCCAACAATGCGATAAAATTGAACATTGCTTCTGGTAAGTATCCTAATTCACGATACTGCTCAATAAATTGTAAAATTGATTCATCGCGTTTGCTTAGTTTTTTACCAGTTTCACTGTTGATGATCAGTGTCATGTGTCCAAATTGTGGCGCTTGCCAACCAAAAGCTTCATAGATCATCAATTGTTTTGGTGTATTAGCAATATGGTCATCGCCTCGCAATACATGTGTGATTTTCATATGATGATCATCAACTGCCACTGCAAAGTTATATGTTGGCATCCCATCGCGCTTCTGAATGACAAAATCGCCGCCTACATTATCTGACTCAAAAACGATCTCACCTTTTACCATGTCATGAAATTTATACTCTGTATTTCTAGGAACTCGGAAACGAATAACTGGTTGGATACCTTGTGCTTCTTTTTCCGCTTGCTCCTCTGGTGTTAGATTAGCGCATTTTCCGCCATAATGAGGCATTTCGCCACGTCCGCGTTGTTCTTCACGCTCTGCTTCTAGCTCTTCTTCTGTACAATAACATTTATAGGCACGATTGCTTGCTAGCAACTGATCGATCAATGGTTGGTACAACTCACCGCGTTCTGATTGGCGGTACGGTCCGTACTCTCCAGGGTTTGCAGGGGATTCATCCCAATCAATACCCAACCAAGCGAGATTCTCTAGCTGGCTCTTCTCACCATCTTCAATGTTTCTTTTTTGATCCGTATCCTCAATACGGATAATAAATTCGCCATCGTTATGACGTGCAAATAAATAGTTAAATAATGCTGTTCGGGCATTTCCGATGTGTAGATGTCCAGTTGGACTTGGAGCATAACGTACTCGCACTTTAGTCATCTTTTTCCTCTTCCTTCATCTGATTTGCAAACAATCCTTTGCTGTTCGGTTCTTACCTTCTAGCTTATAGGGAAAATCTCCGATAATAAAATAGTTCGCTCAGCTAGAATTGTACAATCATTAAGCAAAATAGTAAAGGCAACCGGCGTAAAATCCGCCAATTGCCATTGATTATTGCTAATTTTTTGTGTTTTCCTGATTATCGATTCCACGACTTGAATGAGCCGGTTTAGCAAATATCATTCGTCCCGCAGCTGTCTGCAGTGCGCTTGTAACAACTACTTGGATATGTTCATTCATGTAATGCTGTCCATCTTCAACAACAACCATCGTCCCGTCATCCAAATAAGCGACACCTTGTTGTCTTTCCGTTCCAGCTTTTACAACAAGTACATTCATTGTTTCTCCAGGAATCACTACTGGTTTAACTGCATTCGCAAGAGCGTTGATATTTAACACAGGAACATTTTGAAATTCTGAAACTTTGTTTAAATTATAGTCATTTGTAACCACAATACCATCAAGGATCTTTGCTAATTTGATCAATTTGCTGTCGACCTCAGAAATATCATCGAAGTCACCCTCATACATTTCAACAGCGATACCTTCTTCTTTTTGCAAAGCATTCAAAATATCTAATCCACGTCGACCTCGGACACGTTTCAAGCTGTCTCCTGAATCTGCAATATATTGTAATTCATATAAAACAAAATTGGGAATTAATAGGACCCCTTCAAGAAAACCTGTCTTAGCAATGTCGTAGATACGTCCATCGATGATAACACTCGTATCGAGAATTTTATACTTATGAAAATGATCAGCTATTTTACGATCAAGCATCTGTTGTTCTTCAACAGGTTCTGTTTTCTTGCTTTTAGAAGAAAAGATTTTTTTCCATTCTTCGATTCGAGTCGTGCCAATTTGAAAGCCAAGATATCCCAACAACGCCATTACTAAAATCGGCGCGATTCCGTTAATAAAAGGAATATCCCAATTATAAAAAGGAATCGATACAATGACCCCGATCATTAAACCAATAATTGATCCGATTGCTCCAAATAATAAGTATGTTAGACTCAATTCGCTCAATTTTTCTTCAATTTTACGAATTCCAGCTGCAATATATTTCGCTAATAGCAAAGATAATAAAAAGAAAATAAGGGCTCCAAGCAAGCTATTAGTGATATTATTGTTCAGCCATTCATTTTTTGATTGACCAATGGTTTGCCATGCAACAGGCATTAATGAGATACCTAAACTTGCTCCAGCAAGAACCATTAGCGCAGTAATGACTCGTTTCTGCATACACGTTCCTCCAAACTAATTTAGTACGAAGCTGAGACTCATAAACGAAAAAATCTTTTTTAGAAAGAACTGGGCAAAGATAGCACCTTGTGATGTAAATAGTTCTCAATAAACAGTCTTCATTCATTCTTGTTCTGATAATTTCGTTATTTTCGTCTCATCTTCGAATTTATTCTTTTTTTAACTAACACCTTATCAGAATTAACGAAAAACTTTTCGTAGGGTTTCCGATAAAGTTGACACACCTTCTACTTCGATACCTTTGGGCGGTTGCCACCCAGTAAGATTATTTTTAGGTAAATATACTTTAGTAAATCCTAATTTTTGCACTTCTTTTACCCGTTGTTCGATCGCATTGACACGTCGAATCTCACCAGTCAACCCAATTTCACCGATAAAACATTCTGTAGGACTCGTACCTTTTTCCTTATAACTTGAGGCTATGCTGACTGCAATTGCTAAATCGATTGCAGGTTCATTTAATTTTACACCACCAGCTGCTTTTAAATAAGCATCTTGATTCTGTAGAAGCAACCCAGCCCGTTTTTCAAGGACCGCCATGATTAATGAAACACGATTAAAATCCAATCCGGTAGTCGTGCGTTTAGCGTTACCAAACATAGTTGGTGTCACCAAAGCTTGGATCTCTACTAAAATCGGTCGACTGCCTTCCATTGCAACAACGATGGCAGAACCCGTAGCGCCTTCTAATCGCTCCTCGAGAAAGACTTGAGAGGGATTGGCTACTTCTTTCAATCCGCCTGCTTCCATTTCAAAAATCCCAATCTCATTTGTCGAACCAAATCGATTTTTGACGGCACGCAAAATACGGAAGCTGTGATGCTTTTCACCTTCAAAATATAAAACGGTATCTACCATGTGCTCTAGCATTCGTGGACCAGCAATTGAACCTTCTTTGGTTACATGTCCCACAATAAAAATAGCAATCCCATTGGTTTTAGCCAGTTTTAGAAGTTCGGCAGTCGTTTCTCGAACCTGACTCACGCTTCCTGCCACACTAGTGATATCTGGTTGTGTCATCGTTTGTATCGAATCTATGATGACATAATCCGGTGTTAGATTTTCGATTGCCTTGCTTATCTCAGACATATCCGTTTCTGGATATAAATAAAATTCCGTATCAATGGCTCCTAAACGCTGGGCACGCATTTTTATCTGCTCTGCACTTTCCTCACCCGAAACATACAATACTTTGCCGCCAATAGCTGCAAGCTGCTGGGAGACTTGCAGTAAAAGAGTCGACTTGCCGATCCCTGGATCACCACCAATCAAAATCAATGATCCCGGAACAACACCACCACCCAAAACTCGGTTTAGCTCTGCTAGCTTGGTCTGTACTCGTGGTTCTTTTTTTGGTATAACATCAGCAATTTTTGTTGGTTGCATCCGTTGTCCCGTAAGAGTGGTCCGTACTCGCCGATCCGTTGTTTCTTGAATCACTTCTTCTACCATCGAATTCCAACTACCACAATTAGGGCACTTCCCTAAATACTTTGGTGAAGAATATCCGCAATTTTGGCAGACAAACTGACTCTTTGCTTTCTTAGCCATTGCAAACCTCCAATTCGTTATCTAGGACTGACTCCATGCGTATATCGAACAATCACAGATCTGAGGAACCAAATCCTCCAGAGCGTGATTGACTAGTTACATCTTGATCCGCTTTTAAAAACGGCAAGAAGATCCCTTGACCAATTCGTTCACCTTTTTTGATGGTCAAATCACTGGGACCAAAATTCGTAAATTGAAACATGATATGCCCTTCATTATC
The DNA here is from genome assembly GCF_001544275.1 of Enterococcus gallinarum NBRC 100675. Lineage (GTDB taxonomy): Bacteria > Bacillota > Bacilli > Lactobacillales > Enterococcaceae > Enterococcus_D > Enterococcus_D gallinarum. The sequence goes on from NZ_BCQE01000006.1 coordinate 125,635, forward strand.
AGAATTATTGTAATAATCACTGTCAATTACTCCGACACCATTTGTTAGTAACAAAAAACGTTTGAGAGGATTGCTCGAACGATTCGTTAATTGTAAATACTCTTCTTTTCCCATATATGATTTGATTCCAGTCGGAACCAGTGTCGGTTTGATTGCTTTTTGAACATCTTTAGCTGTCAACGCTTGGATGCCATTCATCAATCCCGCTTTCCATATACTAGGTATTACGACTTCTTCTGCCGCTTCAAAATCATACCCTGCCGCATGGTGTGTTGCGCGTTGCGGAAGAGTTATATCCTTATCTGCATATGTTGAAACAATTTCAAATCCACGTGTCTTCATCTTTTCCTCCAATTAATAAACATATAGTCATTTTAGCATAGTAACCCTTGTTTTCTTTAATGAAAACAAAATTATCAGAAACTCTTTATATTTTCTTCGCTTCCGCAGTCAAAAAAACGAAGAAAATAGAAAAAGGACATGACGAAAGGCTATTTTGCTAGTACAATGGAAAAAATATTATTTACTGAATTCAGAAGAGGTGGTTACATCCATGCGAGAGAAACTAAAAAAAGCGAATCGAGTCGTTATCAAAATTGGGACAAGTTCCCTGGTCTATCCCAATGGAAATATCAACTTCTCGAGTATTGATGAACTGGCTTTTGTTCTGTCCGATCTAAAGAATCAAAACAAAGAGATTATTCTCGTTTCTTCTGGTGCTATTGGTGTAGGGATGAATAAACTAAACATTCCACAACGTCCTGTAGAAATCCCCCAGCAACAAGCTGTTGCAGCCGTGGGGCAAGCCGAATTAATGAATATTTACAATCACCGTTTTCAAGTTTACAATCAAAAAACTGCTCAATTATTGTTGACTCGAGATATTATTGAGTTTCCTCAAAGTCGAGAAAATGTATGTAATACATTGGAGCAGCTCTTAGCGATGGGAATTATCCCAATAATTAACGAGAATGATACAGTTGCCATAGATGAGTTGGACCATCTTACTAAATTTGGTGATAATGATCAATTATCTGCAATTGTAGCGCAGTTAGTCCATGCGGATCTGCTGATTATGCTATCCGACATCGATGGGTTTTATACTGCTAATCCGCTACATCACAAAACTGCTAAACTTTATGATGAAATTACTGAGATTACACCTGATTTAATGAAACAAGCAACCGGAAAAGGAAGTCCGTATGGAACTGGTGGCATGTCAAGCAAATTAAAAGCTGCGGATCGTATTCTCAAAACAGATGCCACAATGATCTTGGCGAATGGGAAAGAGCCTAAAATCATTTTTGATATCTTAGCTGGCAAAAAGGTTGGCACTTACTTTTACAAGGAGGAAACATTATGATCGATTTAATGCAATTGGGAAAGCAAGCAAAAAAGAGTGCGGCTTCACTTAGCTTACTAACCGCTACTGAGAAAAATCACTTACTATCAGCTATGGCCGATACACTTGAAAGAAATCGTTCACGAATTTTAACAGAAAATAAAAAAGACCTTGCTGCTGCAAAAAAAAATGCATTAAATCCAACTTTAATTGATCGCCTAGAATTAACTGATGAACGAATCAAGGAGATGGCAACTGGTATTCGAGAAATCGTTCAGCTCTCTGATCCACTTGGAATCGTGGACAAAATGTGGCGCAATAGTGATAATCTCTTAATTGGTAAACAACGTGTACCGTTAGGTGTTGTGGGAATTATTTATGAAGCAAGACCCAATGTGACTACAGATGCTGCCGGTCTATGTTTCAAATCTGGAAATGCTGTCATTTTGCGAGGAGGTAAAGAAGCCTTCTACTCAAATCAAATCCTTGTAAATCTTTTACAAGAAACATTAAGCGCCAATGGATATTCACCCTATTCTATTCAATTTGTTGATGACACCAGTTATGCAGTGGCTGATGAAATGATGCGCTTGAACAAGTACTTGGATGTATTGATTCCACGAGGCGGTGCTAACCTCATTCGTCGTGTCAAAGAAACAGCAACAGTTCCTGTCATTGAAACAGGAACTGGTAACAACCATATCTTTATTGACAAAGATGCACAACTTCCGATGGCTGTCGACATTGTTGTCAATGCCAAAACTCAGCGACCTTCTGTTTGCAATGCAATCGAAACGATCCTCGTTCATAAAAGTTGTGCAGCAGAATTTCTACCTTTACTAGAAAAAGAACTGAAAAATAAAGTAGAGTTGCGTGTTGATACGAATGCGCGTAACTATTTAATAAATGCGCAACCTGCTACTGAAGAAGATTGGCAAACCGAATTTCTAGATTATATTTTAGCCATCAAAGTTGTAGATTCCATCGATGAAGCAATTGCCCACATCAATCATTACAACACTAAGCATTCTGAAGCTATCGTCACGGATAACTACTTTGCCTCTCAAAAATTCTTACAAGAAGTAGATGCTGCTGCAGTATATGTCAATGCATCTACACGATTCACGGATGGGTTTGTTTTTGGGTTTGGAGCAGAAATCGGCATTTCAACTCAGAAATTGCATGCTAGAGGCCCAATGGGACTTGAAGCTCTGACTTCCACCAAATATATTATCTATGGAGAAGGTCAAATACGTAAATAAAAAAAGCTGCTTGATTATGGAGACTTCAATCTTTAAGTGATTTTCACTTTTGATTGAAAGTTTCTTTTTTCAAGCTGCTTTTCTGATTGATTATGCTTGTTCAATTACAAATTCAACTGGTTCCATAGCGAAGAGTTGCTGCAAAACTGTATTTGCTTCTGTAAACAATTCCTGATCACAGGCTTTTTTCTGACAAACAATTCTTTGTTCTTTTGAAACAAATACTTGTGTAGCATCATTATCCACAAATTTTACTTCTTGATTCTCTTTTCGAAAAATGTAGCCCTCTTCTTCGTCTAATAATAGCGCTGTCTGCCATTGCTCATTTTGGATAAGTGGCATTACTAAAGATGCTACGTCCAGATTTTCTACAGAAACTTCTTTACCATTCTCTAAGTGCATCGTAAACGTTTCTAACTCAAAGGCCTGGCAAGCATTGCACCCTCCTTCCGTAATAAAATGTTTACTTTTGATAATTGCTTTCATATTCTCACCTGCTTTTTTTACCAGTTTACCTCACTAACATCTCTTTGACTACCGACGGAGAAAAAATTCCGCCTTAAGATGGATGTTCCACCTCTTCTTTCTTGATAAAATGAATTTAAGAAAAAGGCATAGGAGGATTTATTATGAATACACAAAGTTTGTTAGGTAAAATCGTAACTGTTGTAGCAGTTTTAGTTCTGGCTTCATTGCTCTTATCTCTCGTCTTAGGATTAATTGGCGGATTGATTGGCTTAATTTTTCGTTTTGGTATTCCTTTATTGTTAGCTGTTCTAATTGTCCGGTGGCTGACAAACGTTCGACAACGACCAAAAAAATACTATAACTAACAAAAAGACTTGGAGCATTATCTGTTCCAAGTCTTTTTTGATTATCCTAAAGCAACATCCAAAACCATCATTAGAATGAAGCCTGTCATAACACCAAAAACTGCAAAATGCCGTCGACTACTAGCTGTTTGTTGTGCTTCAGGTATTAGTTCCTCTACCACTACATAAATCATCGCTCCCGCTGCAAATGCTAAAGCATATGGCAAAACGGCTGTCATACTTGTTACCAGCAAAGCGCCTATAACACCGGCAATCGGTTCAACGATCCCAGAAGCTTGTCCATAGACAAAGGCCTTATTACGACTCAACCCTTCCTGTCTTAAAGGAATGGATACAGCAGCTCCTTCGGGAAAATTTTGGATCCCAATACCAATAGCTACTGAAATAGCTGCCAAAACTGCTGCCCGAGGATCTTCCGAGCTGGCGGCTGCTCCAAAAGCCACACCAACTGCCAAGCCTTCAGGAATATTGTGTAATGTGATGGAGAAAACCAACAGAATCGTTCGTTTTAAATGGCTTGGAAAGCCTTCTGTTTCATGGTTAGGACCAAAGTGCATATGCGGTAATGTTTTGTCTGCAGCATATAAAAATAGTCCACCCAATCCAAAGCCAATACTAACCACAAGCCATGGGATGTCCCCATTTTCTTCCGCACGAGCGATAGCAGGGTCTAGTAATGACCAAAAACTCGCAGCAATCATTACACCAGAAGCGAATCCCAACATCGTATTCAGAACATTTTTATTGATATCCTTAAAAAAATAAACAAGTGCCGCACCTAGAGCAGTCATGGCGTATGTAAATAAAGTACCAGACAAAGCCTGCTGCCACGGGGACAGTTGCATTAACCATTCAACCAAAACATTTCTCTCCTCCTATCTTCTCCCTTTACTCTAGCATAGGAAAACGCTTGATTCTAGCCTTTTGTTTTACTCAAAATAATTCTAAACTCCTTGTTTGATTGTAGGGAAATCCTTGAGTTTACTTGAAACTTTCAACATTCATCGCTATAATGCTAGGAGACTCAATGTCAATATATATAAAGTGAGGAAAAGAATTGATTACAGTAAGTGATGTAAGTTTGCATTTTTCAGATCGCAAACTGTTCGACGATGTTAATATTAAGTTTACGCCTGGCAATTGCTATGGTTTGATTGGTGCAAATGGTGCTGGTAAATCAACTTTCTTAAAAATATTATCTGGAGAAATCCAACCATCTACAGGAAATGTTTCATTAGGACCCGATGAACGAATGGCTGTTTTGAAACAAAATCATTTTGACTTCGAAGAATATCCAGTTATTGAAACAGTTATCATGGGTCACAAACGATTATACGACGTAATGAAAGAAAAAGATGCGATCTACATGAAAGAAGACTTTAGTGACGAAGATGGTATCCGTGCTGCTGAACTAGAAGGAGAGTTTGCTGAATTGGATGGTTGGGAAGCTGAACCTGAAGCCGCAGTTCTCTTACAAGGGTTGAATATCCCTGATGAATTACACCATGTCCAAATGAAAGAATTAACAGCTGGTCAACGTGTGAAAGTGTTGTTAGCACAAGCTCTTTTCGGAAAACCAGACGTCTTGCTCTTGGATGAGCCGACTAATGGATTGGATATCCAATCTATTAACTGGTTAGAAGAATTTTTAATCAACTTTGATAATACCGTTATCGTAGTTTCCCATGACCGTCACTTCTTAAATAAAGTATGTACCCATATGGCAGATCTAGATTTTGGGAAGATCAAACTATATGTCGGAAACTATGATTTTTGGTTAGAATCAAGTCAATTAGCAGCAAAATTGCAATCACAATCAAATGCGAAAAAAGAAGAACAAATCAAAGAACTGCAAGAATTTATTGCTCGCTTTAGTGCAAATGCGTCAAAATCAAAGCAAGCCACTTCTCGAAAGAAAATGTTGGATAAAATTACTCTTGATGATATTCAACCTTCTTCACGCCGCTATCCTTTTGTAGGATTTAAACCAGAACGTGAAATCGGTAATGATTTATTACAAGTAGATAATGTCAGTGTGACTATTGATGGTAAAAAGATTTTAGATAATATCTCTTTTACTTTGAACAAAGATGACAAAGTTGCCTTTATTGCCAATAACGACATCACAACGACTACCCTATTCAAAGTCATTATGGGCGAGATCGTGCCGGATACTGGTAGCGTCCGCTGGGGTGTTACTACACAACACGCTTACTTGCCAAAAGATACTACTAGTGAATTTGATACAGATACACCAATCGTTGATTGGCTGCGTCAATATGCTAGTAAAGAAGAAGATGATAATACATTCTTACGTAGTTTCTTAGGTCGGATGCTATTTTCAGGTGATGAAGTCTTAAAACCAGTCAATGTTCTATCGGGTGGCGAAAAAGTTCGTTGTATGTTATCAAAACTAATGCTATCAAAAGCTAATGTTCTTGTCTTAGACGATCCAACAAATCACTTAGATTTAGAATCGATCACTGCATTGAATGATGGCCTTATGGCTTTTACCGGCTCTTTACTTTTTGCCTCTCATGACCATCAATTTATTCAAACGCTCGCAAATCGAATTATCGCCGTTTCAAATAAAGGTGTTGTTGATCGTGCAGAGACTACCTATGATGAGTTCTTAGACAACAAAGATGTACAACAAAGAATTCAAGAATTATATAATTGATCTCCAAATGAAAAAGCCAAATGCAAGAACTCTTGCATTTGGCTTTTATATTTAAGAGAAAATCAATCACTGATCAAACGTGTTTTTCCGAATGAAAAAAGTGCCAAACAACCATATCCTGTATGGCTGGCAATTGTTGGACCTAAAGGATAATGATAAATAATTAATGCTGGAAATTGCTCTTTCAAGAGTCTTAACACTTTTTCTGCTGCTTCGTCATCACCTGCATTTGCAAGATAAACCGTCTCTATTTGAGATTCACGCAGATTCGCTACTGTTTTATCAACAATTTTTTGAATTGATTTATTTCGACCTCTCACTTTATCGACATTTTTCAACTTTCCTTCTGTATCTACAGTAATAATTGGTTTAACATTTAATAGTCCGCCAATGGCCGCTGCTGTTTTAGATATTCTACCGCCTCTTTCAAGATGACGAAGATCATCAACTGTCACCCAAGAATCTAGAGATAATTTATGTTCTTCTACCCACTGGCTGACCTCATGAAGAGACCAACCTTCACTTTGTCTTTTGGCTGCTTCAGCTACTAAAAAACCCTCTCCCAAACTAGCAGATTTTGTATCAATGAGTGTGATTTCAGCATGAGGGTATTCTTCTTTAAGAATAGCAACAGCTTGAACAGCGCTTTGAAAAGAACCGCTCATTCCAGACGAAAAACCTAAATAAAGTATCGGTGTGTGCGATTCTACATATGGACGAAAAAATTCAACATAACGTCCGACGTTGATTTGAGAAGTTGTCGGTTGTGCATTCTCTTTTAATTTTTCTAAAAACCACTTGGCGTCAAATTGTTCACCCATATCATCGATATATTCTTTTCCTTCAAGTTCAATTGTCATAGATATGTATTGAACACCCAATTCAGCTAATCTTTTTGCTGGTAGATCACAACATGAATCTGTAATGATTTGATACATAGGTACACCCCCTTTGATAACCTTATTATAGCAAAAAAAGAACAAGGCAGAAGAAATCATACTTGAAGACGGGAAAATCATCGATTTTCTTCTAAAATACTCGGCCTTGTTCTTTCTACTATTCAATTCTACTAATTAATTCTACCCACTGATTAGATTTGTGCCCAAACACTCTCTAATATATTCGTTTGATTACGATCTGGCCCTACTGAAAATGTTGAGATACGAACCCCAACTAATTCAGAGATACGATGTACATAGTTACGTGCATTTTCAGGAAGATCAGCTAATGTTTTGCATCCAGTAATATCTTCTGACCAGCCTGGTAACTCTTCATAGACTGGTTTACAACGATTCAATTCTTTTAGACTTGCAGGATAATGATAAATCAATTCTCCATCTAATTCATAAGCAGTACAAATTTTTACAGTTTCCAAGCCGCTCAAAACATCAATTGAATTTAAAGACAGATTCGTGATACCAGAAACACGTTTTGAATGACGCATGACAACAGAGTCAAACCAACCAACACGACGTGGACGACCAGTTGTCGTACCATATTCACGGCCAACTTCACGAATTTGATTGCCTGTTTCATCAAAAAGTTCTGTTGGGAATGGGCCGTCACCAACTCTTGAAGTATATGCTTTACAAACACCAACTACTTTATTGATTTTAGAAGGACCCACTCCACTACCAATGGTTACTCCACCAGCTACTGGATTTGAGGATGTTACGAACGGATATGTTCCTTGATCAATATCTAGCATAACTCCTTGAGCACCTTCAAACAGTACGCGTTTCCCTTGATCTAGCGCATCGTTTAGAATAACTGAAGTATCCGTTACATATTTCTTGATTTGTTGACCATATTCATAATACTCTTCAAAAATATCTTCAAAAGCAATCGGCTCATCATCGAACATTTTAACAAATTGACGATTTTTTTCTTCAAGATTGATACGTAATCTTTCTTCAAAAATTTCTTTATCAAGAAGATCAGCAATTCGAATACCTACACGAGCGGCTTTATCCATATAAGCTGGACCAATCCCTTTGATCGTTGTTCCGATTTTATTGTCACCTTTAGCATCTTCTTGTAACTGATCTAATTTGATATGATACGGTAAAATAACATGGGCACGGTCAGAAATTTTCAAATTATCTGTTATTATATTATTCTCTTTTAGATAGGCAAGTTCCTTAACAAGAGATTTTGGATTCACAACTACGCCATTTCCGATCACGCTAATTTTATCTTTATAAAAAATACCGGATGGAATCAAGTGTAATTTATATGTCACTCCATCAAACTTAATAGTATGTCCTGCATTATCTCCACCTTGATAACGTGCAATCACTTCCGCATTTTCACTCAAAAAGTCGGTAATCTTCCCTTTTCCTTCATCGCCCCATTGGGTACCTACTACTACTACAGATGACATTTAATGACCTCTTTCTTTATATATTGCACTCCATGAGTATTGTACCAGTATTCGATCATGGATTCAATCTAAAATCGAATGATTGAATCGATTAAAATAAAAAAAAGCAGAAAAAAACGAACTATATTTTATTTATTTTTTTTTATACAAAGCTAAATACGAATAAAAAAAGCGACCGGCAATAGTACCAGTCGCAACCTATCCTATGCAAACTCAACTCTTGGAGATAAAGAGGAAAACTTATTGTATTCCTTAATAAACAATAATTCAACTGTTCCCCGTGCTCCACTTCTGTTCTTTTCAATAATCACTTCAATGACATTATTGTTTTGCGGCTCTTCACCGCCATCCTCTTCGTCACCTTCACGTTGATAGTAATCGTCTCGATAGAGAAATGCAACAATGTCTGCATCTTGCTCAATAGATCCAGATTCACGAATATCACTTAAAACTGGACGTTTATCTTGGCGTTGTTCCACCCCTCGTGATAATTGAGAAAGCGCAATAACTGGAACTTTTAATTCTTTGGCTAATTTCTTCAATTGCCGAGAAATCTCAGAGACCTCTTGTTGACGGTTTTCTCTTCCTGTACCTTCAATCAATTGCAAATAATCAATCAATATCAAACCCAAATTCCCTTTTTCCTGTGCTAATTTACGACAACGTGCTCGAATCTCGGAAATTTTGATTCCAGGTGTATCATCAATATAAATACTAGCATTCGACAAACTTCCCATGGCCACGATCAAATTGCGCCACTCTTCTTCTGACAGTTGACCTGTCCGTAAGTGGCTGGCTTCAATAGATCCTTCCGCACATAGCATTCGATTGACTAATGATTCTGCACCCATCTCTAAGCTGAAGATGGCGACAGAACGATCTGTTTTTGTTCCTACATTTTGTGCTATATTTAGTGCAAAAGCTGTTTTACCAACAGCAGGACGTGCTGCTAAAATAATCAGCTCTTCTTTTTGAAGTCCAGCTGTCATTTTATCTAAAGCTGCATAGCCAGTAGGCAATCCGGTAATTTCTTCGTTATTTTGCGCTAACTGATCAATATTTTCAATTGTTCGATTTAACACATCAGCAATAGACTGAAATCCGTTACTATTTCTTTTTTCTGAAACCTCTAAAATGCTTTTCTCTGCTTGATCGACAATCGATTGAACATCTTCATCTTGTTCAAACCCCTTTGTCACGATACGACTAGCGGTTTGAATCAAGTTGCGTAAAGTCGCTTTGTCGTCCACGATTTTTGCATAATAAGCAATACTAGCTGCCGAAGGAGAAGCTTGGCTAAGTTCTGTTAAATAAGTAAGCCCGCCGATATCTTCCAGACTATTACTTTTTTCTATTTCTGCTTTCAATGTGATTAGGTCGATGGATTCATTACGATCATTGAGTTGAATCATCGCTTGAAAGATAATCTGATGGCTGCGCCGATAAAAATCTTGTGGTTCAATAATTTCCATCGCATCAATAATTGAATCCGCGTCTAAAAAGATTGCTCCTAAAACCGCTTGCTCAGCTTCAATGTCTTGAGGCGGAATTTGATTTTGCCATACTTCATTCATGACTTTCGCTCCTAATCTAGTGTTCATTTATTCTACAGGATATCAAATCAAAGCACAAGAGAACCTCGATTACAAAAATATCCGCTTAAAAAATCCCAACATTTTACTGTTGGGAAACTTTTTATTCTTGTACCGTTTGGACGGTAATTGTAGCAGTTACTTTAGAATGTAATTTGACGGGCACCTTTGTATAACCTAATGCCCGAATGGGTTGTTCTAACTCAATTTTCCGCTTGTCCAATTTTATACTATATTGTTTGTTCAAAGCATCAGCAATTTGTTTTGATGGAATAGAACCAAACAATCGACCGTCTTCTCCTGCTTTCGCTTTAATTTTAACAACTGTTTCTTCCTTTTCAAGAACTGTTTTTAGTTCTTCAGCCTCCGCCAGTAATTCCGCTTCATGTTTTTCTTGTGCTTTTTGTTTTCCTTTTAATTCGGCCATGCTTTCATTATTAGCTGGTTTAGCTAAGTTGTTTTTAATTAAGAAGTTTTGTGCATACCCATTTGGTACATCCTTAATATCTCCTTTTTTTCCTTTTCCTTTAACATCTTGCAAGAAAATAACTTTCATCTGTGGTCACTCCTCATTCTCTTTCTAACTTGTTAAGTTCTTGAATTAACATTTTTTTGACTTCATCCAAGCTTTTATCCTTGATTTGAGTGGCTGCATTTGTGAAGTGGCCTCCTCCACCAAGTGCTTCCATTAAAACTTGCACGTTGATTTTGCCAGTGCTTCGAGCACTAATACCGATCAACTTACTAGGCTGCCTTGTGATCACAAAAGCAGCATGAATCCCGTTGATTGATAAAAGCGTATCCGCTGCCTTAGCGACTGTCACACTGTCGTATACTCGTTTATCATCAGCTACTGCGATAACGATATCTTCTTTGTAATGTTTACTTTTAGAAACTAGTTCACTAATCATTAAATAGGAATCTAAATCCGTACTAAGCATATATTGAACAAGTGAAGTATCCGCACCTTGATTTTTGAGGTATCCAGCTATATCAAAAGTTCTACCAGTTGTTCGAACAGAGAAATTCTTTGTATCGACGTAAATTCCCGCCAATAAAGAAGTAGTGATAAATTTGGGAATTTGTGTTTTGCGAGTAGAACGATATTGTATCAACTCAGCGACTAACTCTGATGCCGAAGATGCTGTTGATTCAATATAAGTCAACAACGGCTTATCTGGGAACTCATCTCCGCGACGGTGATGATCAATTACAGCAATTTTATCAAATACATCATAAACTTTTTGTGAGATTGACATAGACGGTTTATGATAATCAACCATTACTAAGACACTTTCCTCATTGGATAAAGTTACAGCTTCCTCACCTGAAATAACAATTCGTTCTAAATCAGGATATTTCTTCAATTCTTCTAATACCCGTTCAATATCCGCAGTAATTTCTTTAGGATTTAAAATGATGTAACATTCACGTTCACTCATCATTGCCATATAAGCAACCCCAAAGGCTGCACCTAAAGCATCCATATCAGGGTACCTGTGTCCCATGATAAATACCTTTTTATTATCAGCAAATATTTTTTTTAATGTAGTACTCATAGCCCGAGAGCGAACACGAGTTCTCTTGGGTGTACCATCTGTATTTCCCCCAAAAAACTGTGGTTTTGCTTCTTCATCAGCTTTCTTCAGTACCACTTGATCCCCACCACGTACCAAGGCGATATCTAAATTATTTTGAGCTACTTCGCCTATTGTCTCTAGCGATTCTTCTCCGTAAGAGATTCCCATACTAATGGTTAAGGCTAAGTCATTCTTTTCAGCAATATTACGAACACGTGTCAAAAATTCAAAATTCCCTTTTTTCATCTTCTCAATATCTTCAATCTTGGCAACAAAAAGAAAGCGTTCAGAATTAATCCGCTTATAAAAGATATGATTTTCACTGGCCCAATCTGAAATCAGCGTCGTAATCAAAGAGTTCAAGTAGGATATTTGTTTGTCATCTTTTTTGTCAATTAGATCATCATAGTTATCAATTGAAATAAGTCCGATTGCTGACATAATTTAACTCCTCAATAAACTGCTATAGAAATATTAAACACTTTTATATTTTACCACATCTTATACGAATAAGCGATTTCCTAAATAAAGTTTCACGTGAAACTTTATTTAGGAAACCACAAATCAAATATCAGCAAAGATCTTTGTGTTATTTAAAGATAGAATTAAATAACAAATGCACTAAATGTTTTTAGCAATAGTATATACAAAAAAAGTTGACAACTGTCAAAAACAGTTGTCAACTTTTGAATAGTAAAAATTATTCTTCGCCTACAAATGGAAGTAATCCCATGATACGTGCGCGTTTAATTGCAACAGTTAGTTTACGTTGGTTTTTAGCCCCTGTACCTGTTACACGACGTGGCAAAATTTTTCCACGTTCAGAAATGAAACGTTTTAACAATTCTGTATCTTTATAATCGATATGTTCGATATGATTTGCAGCAATATAGTCTACTTTGCGACGTTTACGTCCGCCTCTTCTTTGTTGTGCCATTCTATTTCCCTCCTATCAATTTATTAGAATGGTAAATCATCGTCTGAAATGTCAATTGACGAGTTTCCGAACGGATCAGAATTATCTCGATCAAAGTTAGGCATTCCTGATGGTTGAGAGGATTGATTTTGATTTGTGCTATTGTTTCCGAATCCAGAAGAACCACTAGTATTATACGAAGTATTTCCACCGCTTTCGGTAGTGCGTCGTTGTTCAGAAGCACTACGAGATTCTAACAATTGAAAATTGTCTGCTACAACTTCAGTTACATATACACGTTGTCCTTGTTGATTGTCATAAGAACGTGTTTGGATCCTTCCAGTCACACCAAGTAATGTACCCTTACGAGCATAATTAGCCAGTGTTTCTGCAGGCTTTCTCCAAATCACACAATTGATGAAATCAGCTTCACGTTCTCCACTTTGGTTCGTAAAATTACGATTTACAGCCAATGTAAAAGACGCGACGCCAGTGCCGTTAGCAGTGTATCGTAAATCAGGATCTTTGGTTAATCTTCCTACTAATACAACATTATTAATCAAAGTTCATCATCTCCTCATCGCTTTGTTTCATGTGAAACAATTTTATTCTTCTTCTTTGACAATCATGTGACGGATAATATCGTCATTGATTTTAGCAAGACGGTCAAATTCATTGATTGCACTTGCATTTGATGGAGAAGAAACTTTAACGATGTGATAGATACCCTCACGGAATCCATCCATTTCATACGCTAGACGGCGTTTTTGCCAATCTTTAGACTCGATAACTTCAGCTCCGTTATCTGTCAAGATCGTGTCAAAACGTGCGATCAATGCAGATTTTGCTTCTTCATCAATGTTTGGACGAATGATGTATAAGATCTCATATTTCGTATTTTCCATTGATTATTCACCTCCCTGTGGTCTTAGGCCCCTAGTATATTCTAGGAGCAGAGAGAGTCGCCTGATTAGACTACTCACAAATACCAATTATACATTTTTTTCATCCATAATACAAGATTAATTTTTTGACTTTTGACAGTAAAATTGCTTGCATCAATAAGTACGCACTAAATATTTTCATTTATTAAAAAAACTCCAACAACATCGTGTTGGAGTTACATTACTATTCCTCATTCTGACTTTCAGAAGATATTTCTTCTTCTGTTTCAGAAACTTCCGGATCTACAGTAGCCATCGTGACTACTTTCGCTCCGTTTTCCATTTTCATTAAGCGAACACCTAAAGTTGCACGTCCAGTTTGAGATACTGTTTCAACGTTAAATCGGATAATGACACCTTTGTCTGTAATTAGCATGATATCTTCTTTGCCTGAAACTGTAGTCAATCCAGCTAAAGGTCCATTTTTCGCAGTAATATTCGCAGTTTTTATTCCTTTACCACCACGCCCTTTTATTGGGTATTCTGAACCTTTTGTACGTTTTCCGTAGCCATTCTCTGTGATAACTAATACTTCACTATCTTCTTTGATCACAGAAGCGCCGACAACATAGTCATCTTCTCTTAAACGGATGCCTCGAACGCCTGCAGCAGTTCGTCCCATATCTCGAACCAGCTCTTCTTTAAATGTAACTGAATAACCATTGTGTGTACCAATAATCATCACATCTTGCCCATTGGTTTCTACTACATTAACTAATTCATCATTTTCGCGTAACCCAATAGCAATCAATCCATTGGCCCGAATATTGGAGAAAGCAGTAACTGATGTACGTTTTACTATACCTAGCCGTGTCGTGAAGAACAGATAACGTCCTTCTTGAGGTCCTCCAGAAGCAGGGATAATCGCTTCGATGCGTTCGTTTGAATCAATACCTAAAAGATTGATCACAGGAATACCTTTAGCAGCTCGTCCGTATTCAGGAATTTCGTATCCTTTAGCTTTATAAACTTTCCCCATGTTAGTAAAGAAAAGTAAAGTATCATGAGTTGAACAAGAAATCAACGTTTTAACAAAGTCTTCATCATGAATCCCCATGCCTTGAACACCACGACCTCCACGACGTTGAGCCCGAAATTCAGAATTTGCTACTCGTTTGATATACCCATTATTTGTCAGCGTAATGACAATTTCTTCTTCTTCAATCAAATCTTCATCTTCAAGACTCAATACTTCTCCAACAAGTAATTCTGTTCGGCGCTCATCACCAAAGCGTTGACCTAATTCTTGCAATTCTGTTTGGATAATTTCTAAAACTCGCTGAGGATTAGCTAAAATATCTTTTAAGTCAGCAATCAATTCCAACAAACTTTGATATTCATTTTCAATCTTGTCTCTTTCTAATCCTGTTAAACGACGCAAACGCATATCTAGAATCGCTTGCGCTTGTCGATCTGACAGACTGAAACGTTCCATCATTGTGTTTTTTGCTTCATCATCTGAATTAGATGCTCTAATCAATGCAATGATTTCATCAATATGATCAAGAGCAATCCGTAACCCTTCCAAGATGTGAGCACGTGCTTCTGCTTTGTTTTTGTCAAATTGAGTACGACGCGTTACTACCTCTTGTTGATGCTCGATATAATTTTCTAAAATTCGTTTCAAACTTAAAATTTTTGGTACGCCTTTTTCAATCGCCAGCATATTAAAGCCAAAAGATGATTGAAGAGCCGTCATTTTATAAAGGTTGTTCAAAATAACCGAAGCACTAACGTCACGACGAACATCGATCACAATACGCATACCTTCTCGAGAAGATTCATCGCGCAAGTCCGTAATACCTTCGATTCGTTTGTCTCGATGAAGTTCTGAAATCCGCTCAATTAATTTTGCTTTATTGACCATGTACGGCAATTCGGTAACTAGAATTCTTTCTTTACCATTAGGCATCTCAGTAACTTCAACTTTTCCTCGTACCGTAATGGACCCTTTACCTGTCTCATAGGCCCGTCGAATACCTGATTTACCCATAACTAGGCCGCCCGTTGGAAAATCAGGTCCGGGTAAAACTTCCATCAATTCATTCGTTGTTACTTCAGGATTTTCCATTAGCAGCTCAATAGCCGCAATTACTTCATTCAAATTATGTGGTGGAATGTTCGTTGCCATACCTACCGCAATACCTGTTGTACCATTGACTAAGAGATTAGGAAAACGAGCAGGCAATACTGCAGGTTCTCTTTCAGTATCGTCGTAATTACTTTGAAAATCGACGGTATCTTTATTAATGTCTCTTAGCATTTCCATTGCTAATTTGCTCATGCGGGCTTCAGTATACCGCATCGCGGCAGCACCATCACCATCGACTGAACCAAAGTTACCATGACCATCCACTAACATATAACGATAACTAAACGGTTGTGCCATCCGCACCATTGATTCGTAAATCGCACTATCACCATGAGGGTGATATTTACCCATTACATCACCGACGATACGGGCTGATTTTTTATGAGGTTTGTCTGGTGTAACCCCTAATTCATTCATTCCATATAAAATTCTACGATGAACTGGTTTTAGTCCATCTCGAACATCTGGCAAGGCCCTTGCAACAATAACACTCATCGCATAATCGATAAAGGACTCACGCATTTCACTTGTCAGATTGACATCATGAATATTTTGTTTTGCTTCACTCAAGCTATTTCCTCCTTTACGATTGGCTAAATATCAAGATTTTTAACATAATGTGCATTCTCTTCAATAAAGGCACGCCTTGGTTCTACACGATCGCCCATTAGCATTTCAAAAATTTGATCTGCTTCAATTGCATCGTCTACACTTACACGGAGCATCATCCGGTTTTCCGGATCCATTGTTGTTTCCCAAAGCTGATGGTCATCCATCTCACCTAAACCTTTGTATCGTTGAACACTTGGTTTAGGCGTTGCAGGCAATGACTCGATTGTATTCTTCAAATCTTGTTCTGCGTTTTTTCCTGGTTGGATATAATGGATATTTTTTCCTTGTTTTACCCCATAAAGTGGTGGTTGAGCAATATAAACATACCCAGCTTCAACAATTGGTCGCATGTAGCGATAGAATAAAGTTAATAGCAATGTTCGGATATGCGCGCCATCGACGTCAGCATCAGTCATAATCACTAATTTATGATAACGTGCCTTAGAAACATCAAAGTCTGCTCCAAATCCTGTGCCCATCGCTGTAAATAGTGAACGGATTTCTTCATTTGCCAAAATTTTATCCATGCTTGCTTTTTCGACATTTAAAATTTTCCCTCGAATAGGCAGAATCGCTTGGAATTCACGACTTCGTCCTTGTTTAGCTGATCCTCCAGCTGAGTCTCCTTCGACAATAAATAATTCACATTTCTCAGGATCATTACTTGAACAATCTGCTAGCTTACCTGGCAGATTACTAATTTCAAGAGCACCTTTACGTCGAGTCATCTCTCGCGCACGCTTAGCTGCTTGACGTGCTTTAGAGGCTAGCAGTCCTTTTTCAACTACTTGGCGCCCAACTGCTGGATTCTCCATCAAAAATTTTGTGAAATGTTCTGAAAATAAACGATCAGTTACAGTCCGCACTTCTGAGTTCCCTAATTTTGTTTTTGTTTGTCCTTCAAACTGAGGATCTGGATGTTTGATGGAAATAACCGCTGTAAGACCTTCTCGAACATCTTCACCTGTTAAATTCTCATCATTTTCTTTCATTAGCTTAGACTTACGTGCATAGTCATTGATAACCCGAGTCAAAGCTGTCTTGAATCCAGACTCATGTGTCCCACCTTCATACGTATGAATATTATTAGCAAAACTTAGCAAATTGTTATGATAGCTATCTGTGTATTGTAGAGAAACTTCAACCGTGATGCCCTGTTGTTCCCCTTCAAGATAGATTGGTTCAGGAAAAATAACTGTCTTACTTGCATTTAAGTGTTCAACGTAGCTTTTAATTCCGCCGTCATAATGATATTCCTTCAGAACAGGATGTTCTTCTCGTTTATCTTCAATTGAAATTTTTAAGCCGCGATTCAGAAAAGCTAATTCTCGAACACGTGTAGCCAACTTATCAAAGTTAAAAACAGTAGTTTCTGTAAATATTTCAGGATCCGGTACAAAGTGAACAGTGGTCCCATGACGATCTGTTTCGCCAATCACTTTTAGATCTTCGACAACAGCTCCCCGATGGTATTCTTGATAATAAACTTTGCCTTCTTTGTATACTTTAACATCTAATGTGGTAGATAATGCGTTTACCACTGAAGAACCTACACCATGCAAGCCCCCTGAAACTTTATATCCGCCACCGCCAAATTTTCCTCCTGCATGAAGAATAGTAAATACGGTTTCAACAGCAGGTCTGCCAGTTTTTGCTTGAATATCTACAGGAATTCCCCGACCGTCATCGACAACAATAATACTATTGTCTTCTTCGATAATTACTTGAATCGCTGTAGCAAAACCAGCAAGTGCTTCATCAATCGAATTATCTACGATTTCCCACACAAGGTGGTGGAGCCCTTCTGAACTGGTCGATCCGATATACATTCCTGGACGCTTGCGTACCGCTTCTAAACCTTCTAAGACTTGAATCTGACTGGCGTCATATTCTTTGGCACGTTCAACTAAGCTTTTTTCTTCTTCTGTCATTCAGTCTATTCTCCTTTTATGTGTCCTTTGTCTACGTAAAAAATCTCTGCTTCAACAGACATTTTATCTTTTACATGTTCAAGTGTGGTTGTAGTAATAAATGTTTGAACTTTTCCTTCAATTGTTTCTAGTAAGTGTAACTGGCGAGAATCGTCTAATTCACTCATGACATCATCTAACAAAAGAACCGGATATTCTCCCGTTTCTTCTTTCATCAAATCAATCTCTGCCAATTTTACACTTAGTGCAGTGGTTCGCTGTTGACCTTGAGATCCGAATGTTTGAACATTCCTATCATTGATTAAAAAGTTGAGATCATCTCGGTGTGGACCTACTAGAGAAATCTGTCTCATTTTTTCCCGTGTTTTCACTTGATCCAGTGCATCTTTGAATTGTTGTTGAACTTGTTCTAGAGACGCACTTACAGTACCAACACTAGACAAGTATTCTATTTGTAAAACTTCTTTTTCATCACTTATTTTTTGATGGAGCTGATTGGCCCAAAATGCTAATCGTTTTACAAAACGTTGTCGTGCAAAAATGATCTTGCTGCCAAATTCAATCAATTGTTCAGTCAACACAGTGAGATAGAGCTCATCATTTTGCTTTTTTTCAAATAATTGCTTCAAATACTGATTTCGCTGTTTCAAAACACTTTGATATTGCACAAGATCATACAAATAAATCGGATCAATCTGTCCAATTTCCATGTCGATAAATTTTCTTCTTACTTGAGGACTTCCTTTAACAAGTGAAAGATCTTCGGGGGCAAAAAGAATGACATTCAATTGCCCTATGTAACTACTAAGTTTTTTTTGCTCAATATGATTGACTTTCGTTTTACGACCTTTTTTAGTTAAAAATAATTCTAATGGTATGGTAGAATGCCCTCGAGACACAGCTCCGCTAACTTGAGCTCCAGCTGTATCCCAACGAATCAACTCTTGTTCACTTGTAGTTCGATGACTTTTTGTCATCGCTAAAACATAAATACTTTCTAAAACGTTGGTTTTTCCTTGGGCATTCTCGCCTAAAAAAATGACAAGATTTTTATCGAAAGATAACTCCAAAGATTCATAGTTGCGATAATTATTTAGCTGAAGATTATTCAGACGCATCTGAGGCTTCCTTCTTTACCATAAAAAAAGTACCCTCATCAGGTATCTCAATCCTCATTCCCGCATATAATTTGCGGCCTCGTCTATTCTCTTGCTCTCCGTCTACAAGTACCGTATGTTCAGCTAGGAACCATTTTGCTTGTCCACCACTGCTGATTACGCTGACTTCTTTCAACATTTGTCCTAACGTCATATATTCAGTTTCTAAAGGTATTTGCATTTTCATATTATCCCTCGATTCTATAGAAGAACGTATACCATTATTATACTCTTTTTTAAGGAATAAAACAAATTTATCCGTATAATTTTCATTCTGAGAAGTTTTGATTGTTTTAGATAAAAAATAAGCCAAAACAAAAAGAAGGGCTTAAAATCGATTTTAAGCCCTTCTAAACTATTTTTGTATTTTCAGTCGTTTGTTTCATGCATTTACAATAAACATGAAAAATTCTAATTTGTGCGGACTGGTGTAATCAATTGAATAAAGCTTCCTTGACTTTCAGTTGGTTCCAAAGTAAATGGTCTGATAGCAGAAATAAAGCGAATCGTGATGCTTGTATCTCCAAAAGCTCTTAAAGCTGCCTTCATGTAATCAGGATTGAAAGAGATTTCCAATGGTTCTCCTGAAACTTGCTCGTAGGATAGATCCTCTTCTACTTTACCAATCTCAGGAGAATTCCCATATAAAATAACAGAATCTTCATTTATTGACAAACGAACAATGTTATTCCTTCCTTCATGTGAAAGTAAAGATGCGCGTTCGATGGCTGACAACAATTCTGGAACTGAAAATTCAATTTCTGTGTTAAAGCTTGATGGTATCAAACGATTTGTATCTGGGTAAGTCCCTTCTAATAGGCGTGAATAGAACTTCATTGTTTTGGTTTGGAACAATACTTGATTATCCATGATGCTGATTTGAATAGCTTCTTCTTCATCTGTTAAAGAACGGGACAATTCAGTCAGACTTTTCCCAGGAATAACGATGTTGAAATTCGCATCCCCGCTTTCTAATGGAATTACTCGTTGACTTAATCGATGGGAATCTGTAGCTACAGCTAATAATTTCTTATTTTCAAGAACAAAATGAACACCGGTTAGAATTGGACGACTTTCGTGCTGTGAAACAGCAAAAACTGTTTCGTTAACAATTTTGTTTAGAATGTGAGCAGGAACTTCGATGCGATCTTGACTTTCGACAACTGGTAAGTGTGGATAACTATCAGCATCTAATCCATTTACAGTAAAGTTAGCTTTCCCTGAAGTTATTGCCACTTGGTTATTTTCTATCACTTCCAGCGTAACAGTATTATCCGGTAAGCGACGAATGATTTCACTAAAAAATCGTGCTTGTAAAACAATTGCTCCTGTTTGTTCAATTTTCATTTGAACTTTTTCTTTCTCTACGCTTAAAAAAGTCTCAATTGAAATATCAGCATTACTTCCTGTCAGAGTTAAACCTTTATCCGTTAGAACTAATTTAACACCTGTAAGGATCGGTATGGTTGTTTTTGATGAAATGGCACGTTGAACGGTTTGTAATTCTTGCATGAACTCTGTTCGATTTAAAGTTACTTTCATTAGGAGCACTCCTTTTATTTATAGTTATTAAATAAAGTAATAGTAGTAATAGGCTTGTTAGTATTGTGGATAACTAGAAAATATCCTTGATACATGAACGAAAACGCCTGTGTATAACCTGTGTATAACTTTTTGACATGTTTTTGCTTTATCCACAACTCAACTAAAGAGAATATTTTTGATTTCTGAAATTTCATTCTTAATAGTAGGATCTGTTTCTGAGAGATGTTGGATTTTTTCATGAGCATGAATGACTGTAGTATGATCTTTACCTCCGAATTCAGCTCCAATTTTAGGTAAAGAATTATCCGTTAGTTCACGAGAAAGAAACATGGCGATTTGCCGAGGTACGACAATTCCTTTAACACGTTTTTTTCCTTTGAGATCATTTATATGGATATGGTAGTATTTTGCAACTTCTTCTTGGATTTGCAATATAGAAACCTGAGTGCTTCCATGACTTGACTTTAATGCTTTGATTGCTTCTGCAGCTAAGCTTGTTGTAATATCCGAATTTTGCATAGTTGCAAATGCTTGTACACGTACTAATGCGCCTTCTAATTCCCGAATATTCGAATCAATTTGTCCTGCGATATAACTCAGTGTATCGTCGGGGATTTCGAGACGTTCAGCTTCTGCTTTTTTTCTTAAAATCGCTGTTCTAGTTT
Organism: Enterococcus gallinarum NBRC 100675; assembly: GCF_001544275.1. Taxonomy (GTDB): domain Bacteria; phylum Bacillota; class Bacilli; order Lactobacillales; family Enterococcaceae; genus Enterococcus_D; species Enterococcus_D gallinarum. The sequence goes on from NZ_BCQE01000006.1 coordinate 147,169, forward strand.
CTAGATCTGGAGGTGTAATATCTACAGATAACCCCCATGCGAACCGTGAAACTAATCGTTCAGGTAACGTAGGTATTTCATTTGGCAAGCGATCACTTGTCAAAACGATCTGCTTGTTATTTCGATAAAGCTCTTCAAATGTATTAAAGAATTCTTCTTGTGTCCCTTCTTTATTGACCAAAAACTGAATATCATCAACAAGTAAGAGATCAACATTTCGGTATTCATTCCGAAAATCTTCCATTTTATTCTTTTGGATCGAAGTAATAAAATCATTAGTGAAGTTTTCACTGCTCACATATTTGATTTTTGCATTTGGTCTTTTTAACAGCATTTGATGTCCGATAGCATGCATCAAGTGAGTTTTTCCTAGACCCACACCACCATAGAAGAATAACGGATTATAGATAGAGCCGGGATCTTCAGCTACAACTAAAGCTGCAGCATGAGCCATCTGATTTCCTTTACCTATAACAAATGTATCAAAAGTATATTTTTCGTTTAGAATGGTTTTTCCTTTTTTTTCTGCTTTTTCAGTAACTGTTTGTTCAACAGAAGGCGATTTTTGCAGAGCTTCTGCTTCTTCAGCAGTGACAAAACTAGGAATTAGTTCTTCACCGGTCTTCATGAAGCCCATCTCAACAATTTTTGCAGCTAGATTTTTTTCCCAATAAGATTTATGAAGATCGCTGGGTACTTCAATCAATAACTGATTTTTTTCAAAAGATAATATGTTGGCTGTTTCGATCCAAGCACTGTAACTTGCTGGATTAAGTTCTTCTTTAAAAGATTTCTGAAGATCTCGCCAAATGGAATCAGCAGATGACATAAATTGTCCTCCTATAGCTAAGAATAGATAATACTAATTTAGCACGGATGGAAGAAGTTTTCCACAGATTATAATAAAAAAGGTTAGAAAAAAATACTTTTCCACATTTATGAAAAAAAGAACAGGAGAAATTCACTTATCAAATTTTCGGTTATCCACAGAGGGTGAGTGTTTGTGGATTGTTACAATGTTCTCTTGTTTATCCACAAGTAACTGTTAATCAAAGTCGTTGATATAAAAGCATTTTCAAGGTTTATGCACAGCTAGAAAAGTGTTTGTGGATAACTTTTTAGAAGGGTGTTTATTTGTGGAAAAAGCAGGAAAAACTTGTGGAAATAAGTTATCCACAAAAATGCAAAATCCACAAGTAACACACAGTTAATTTCGTTTATGTGGAAAACAAGACGGTAAAGTGGGTGAATTTTATATTGACAAAACACTGTCTGACTCGTTATACTATCAAAGTATGTCTATGCGCATAATCATTATTTTGATGGAGGTGTCACTAAATGAAAAGAACTTATCAACCAAATAAACGTAAACGTCAAAAAGTTCACGGATTCCGTAAACGTATGAGTACAAAAAATGGACGTCGTGTTTTAGCAAGTCGTCGTCGTAAAGGCAGAAAGGTTATTTCTGCATAAGCCACTGAATGCCAGTGGTTTTTTTTATGCCGTTTTTTAAGGAATATAGTGAATCCCTTTTACTAAATATGGTATTATTGACAGGTGAGTAACCAAAGTAGAAAGAAATGAAGGAACCAAGATGAGAAAGGCATATCGCGTAAAAACAGAACAGGACTTTCAAAAGGTTTTTCAGAAAGGAAAGTCTTTTGCAAACCGTAAATTTGTTGTCTATGTTCTGCAGAAAGATCAGCCACATTTTCGTGTCGGATTATCTGTAGGAAAAAAAGTAGGAAATGCTGTTAAACGAAATGAGATAAAACGAAAAATCAGAGCAAGTCTCACGGATATGCAACCTAGAATTAAACCTACACTCGATTTCATCGTAATTGCTCGTCCAAGTGTTTCGAATTGCTCTTCTCAAGAAGTATACTCGAATTTAGAGCATGTGTTAAAGCTTGCTAAAATCATTAACTAACGGAAAGGAATTATTTAAGTGAAAAAAGGAAAACGTATCTTACTATTTTTGGGGATCGTCTCATTGGTAGTTGTCTTGTCTGCCTGTAGCGCAACTGGGGAAGTGAATGCGCAAAGTTCAGGATTATGGGATCGTTATATCGTTTATTACTTTGCTGAAGCGATCAAGATGCTATCTTTTGGCAATGCTGGGATTGGGATCATTCTATTTACTCTGATCATTCGGATTATCCTCATGCCTTTAATGCATTTTCAAACAAAGAGTATGCGAAAAACTCAAGAATTGCAGCCAAAATTAAAAGCTCTGCAACAACAATATGCATCGAAAGATAGTGAAACACAAAATAAATTACGTGCAGAAACGCAACGGCTTTATGCAGAAAATAATGTGAATCCTTATGCCGGATGTTTGCCGCTACTTGTCCAAATGCCAATTTTGATGGCATTATGGCAATCGATTTCGCGAGTTCCAGCTTTACAAGAAGGAAAATTTTTGTGGTTACAACTAGGGGACCGAGATCCTTACTTTATTTTACCTATATTAGCTGCACTATTTACATTTGCAAGTACTTATTTGTCTAGTATGAGTCAAATAGAATCAAATGCTAGTTTAAAGATCATGAATTTTGCAATGCCATTGATGATTTTATTGATGGGGATCAATATCGCTAGTGGTTTATCTTTATACTGGGTTGTATCCAATGCATTCCAAGTAGTACAAACGTTGATTTTGAATAATCCATTCAAGATTCGTCAAGAAAGAGAAGAAGCTGCTCGAAAAGAAAGAGAACGAGAAAGAGCGCTGAAGAAAGCAATGAGTCCTAAGAAAAAACGTAAGAAATAAAAGGAGGTTGCAGATAATGCCGATTTATGAAGGTCTTACAGTAGATGAAGCTATCCAAGAAGGATTGTATGCTTTAGGTTTAAACAAGGATCAAGCAGTGATCGATGTTTTGGATGAGGGGAAAAAAGGTTTTTTGGGTATTGGTAAAAAGAATGCCCGCGTATCAATTGAAAGAAGTGCTGCGGATGAATCAAAAATCATCACAGAATCAGTAACTGAAATAATTGAAGAAATCTTAGAACCTGAACTTGAGGAATCAGTGCTTACTGCAAAATCGCAAGCAGATACGGAAGAAAAACCTAACGCAAAGGATCTTTCTGATGATGAAGCACTTACTCATCTTGCTTTATATTTGACTAACATTTCTAAAGCATTGAATGCACCAGCCCTTGTAAAAACAGCACGAGAAGATGGCTTGATCGTTTTTCATCTAGATACACAAAAACAAGGACTCCTGATTGGAAAACATGGAAAAACACTAAATGCTTTACAATATCTGGCACAAGTATATATTCATCGAATCGCAGCAAATAAGCTATCTGTGGTTGTTAATGTAGGTGATTATCGTGAAAAGCGTCAGGCAATTTTAGAGCGTCTGGCCAATAGAACAGCAGAAAAAGTTAAACGCACAGGTAGACCAGTCTTTTTAGAACCTATGCCAGCTTTTGAAAGAAAGCAAATCCATTCTGCATTAAGTAAGGATGCCCAAATACAAACACACTCTGAAGGTGACGAGCCTTATCGGTATTTGGTGGTTGAACCAGCGAAAAAAAACTTTTAAGTCTAAAGGAATGACCTGATTTCAGGTCATTCCTTTTATCATGGAGAAAAAGGAATTGACAAGATATTTGAAACCAAGTATTCTTGACTAGAAATCATTCTTATCAAAGTAAACATACGATGAGTAGTTCTTACTTTGGTGAAAAAAAGAGTCCGTTTGCCACGGACTCTTTTTTTATATTAATTGTATTGGTAGTATCGAGGTTTAGCTGTTTATTGTTGAGGGAAATTAGCCGCCGATTGTAGATTGTGTAAACTGTACAACTGTTCCATAAGCAAAAATTTCTAAAAAAGTTTTCCCGTTTTCTACGATCCGATCATGTTCAAAATGGCAGTTGATTACAGCATTAGCACCATAACTGTGCGCTTTTTCTTTCAGACGAAAGGCAACATCAGAGAGAAGCTCATTCAAATCGATTTCAGGATCAAATAAATCTACTTCAATTTTATCTGCGGCAAAGACAATATCGCGAACAATATATGGCCGATTGACATTTCCGGTAGAAAGAATGATTTCCTTGATGCGAGAAGAAGTATCTATTTTTTTGGACGTATCCATAAAAATCCCTCATTTCTTATTGTTTCCTTTATTTTAAATGTTTTTAGTGTTTGATGCAAAAGATTAAAAGTTTACCAAGTAGACTTGCGACAAAATAAAAAGTATGCTAATCTATTCCCAGAATTTTATATGACAAGCAGTCAAAGTGCTAAGTCTATCCGTTATGAGTTTGACGGGTGGAGTGGGCGCTTTTTTTATGCGAAAAATTAGGAGGAGCTTTAGTATGGTGAGTATTACGCAGGAATTTGATACGATTGCAGCAATATCTACGCCCCCTGGTGAAGGAGCGATCAGTATTGTTCGATTAAGTGGTGAACAAGCAATTTCCATAGCAGATGCTGTCTTTCAATCAGGAAAGAAAAAACTAATAGATGTGAGTAGCCACACGATACATTATGGCCATATTTTTGACCCTGAGAAGTATCAAATGATGGATGAAGTTATGGTATCGATCATGAGAAAACCAAAAACTTTTACTAGAGAAGATGTAGTAGAAATCAATTGTCACGGCGGGATTGTTGTCGTTAATCAAATTTTGCAATTAGTTTTGCGTCAAGGAGCACGGTTGGCTGAACCGGGAGAGTTTACAAAGCGTGCTTTTCTTAATGGACGTGTTGATTTATCTCAAGCTGAAGCAGTGATGGATTTGATTCGTGCAAAAACTGATAAAGCAATGAATCTCGCTATCAACCAATTAGATGGTAACCTCTCAAGATTGATCCGACAACTACGACAAGAGATCTTAGAGACATTGGCACAGGTAGAAGTAAATATCGATTATCCAGAATATGATGATGTCGAAGAATTGACAACACGTTTATTATTAGAAAAGGCAAATCAAGTCCAGAAACAGATACAAGCTCTTTTACAGACAGCACAACAAGGAAAAATTTTACGAGAAGGTCTCAGTACAGCAATTATTGGTCGGCCAAACGTTGGCAAGTCAAGTCTGCTAAATCACTTATTACGGGAAGAGAAAGCAATTGTAACAGATATTGCAGGTACTACTAGAGATATTATTGAAGAGTATGTAAACGTACGTGGTGTGCCTTTAAAGTTAGTTGATACCGCAGGAATTCGTGAAACAGAAGATATCGTTGAGAAAATTGGTGTTGAACGTAGTCGCAAAGCACTCAGTGAAGCGGATTTGATTTTATTAGTACTAAATCAAAGTGAGTCACTCACGCCAGAGGATAAACAATTATTGGATATTACATCTGGAAATAAACGAATCATTTTGCTAAATAAAACAGATTTACCTTCAAGAATCAATCAAGAAGATTTAGTGCCCTATTTAGAGAATGAACCTGCTTTTCCTATTTCGGTATTAACGAGTGAAGGATTGGATCAACTTGAACAAGCAATAGCTGACTTGTTTTTTGGTGGAAATACAGGAGATAAAGATGCCTCTTATCTCTCAAACACTCGTCATATTGCATTATTGGAAAAAGCAGAACATTCATTAGCAGAAGTGATTCAAGGAATTGAAAGTGGAATGCCTGTTGACCTTGTGCAAATCGACATGACTCGTTGCTGGGATTATTTAGGCGAAATTGTTGGAGATAGTGTTCAAGATGAATTAATTACGCAGTTATTTAGTCAATTTTGTTTAGGAAAATAAAATTACCGAAGGAGAATACGATGCAAGAATATCAAGCAGAAGAATATGAAGTCATAGTAGTTGGTGCAGGTCATGCTGGATCTGAGGCTGCTCTTGCAGCTAGCCGTATGGGGTGTAAAACATTATTGTTAACAATCAATTTAGATATGGTTGCATTTATGCCTTGTAATCCATCAGTAGGAGGTCCTGCTAAAGGTGTAGTTGTTAGAGAGATTGATGCTCTCGGGGGCGAAATGGGGAAGAACATCGACAAAACATACATTCAAATGAGAATGTTGAATACAGGTAAAGGACCGGCTGTGCGTGCATTACGTGCACAAGCAGATAAACATGCCTATGCTTCTGAAATGAAAAAAACCATTGAAATGGAGCAAAATTTGACATTACGCCAAGGTATTGTAGAGAAACTGATTGTTGAGGATGGTATTTGTAAAGGCGTTGTTACTGCAACTGGAGCTCGTTACCAAGCAAAATCGGTGATCATTACTGCTGGAACTGCGTTACGTGGGGAAATTATTATTGGTGAACTAAAATATTCTTCGGGACCTAATAATTCTCAACCATCCATTGGACTTGCTGATCATTTAAAAGAGTTAGGTTTAGAAATTGCGCGCTTCAAAACTGGTACCCCGCCACGTGTGAAGTCAAGTACCATCAACTATGATGTAACTGAGATCCAACCCGGTGACGAAGCCCCTAATCACTTTAGTTACAGTACACCAGATAGCCAATACAAAACCAATCAAGAGCCTTGCTGGTTAACCTATACCAATGAACATACACATCAAATCATTAATGATAATCTTCATCGTGCACCAATGTTTACTGGAATCGTTGAAGGGGTTGGAGCAAGGTATTGCCCTTCGATCGAGGACAAAATCGTACGTTTTGCCGATAAATCACGCCACCAATTATTTTTAGAACCAGAAGGTTTAAATACCGAAGAAGTGTATGTCCAAGGGCTTTCAACTTCTCTTCCAGAAGACGTCCAAGTCGATATGCTCCATTCGATTGCCGGGCTTGAAAAAGTTGAGATGATGCGTACAGGTTATGCTATTGAATATGATGTTGTAGTACCACATCAGTTGCGACCAACGTTAGAAACAAAAGTCATCGCTAACCTTTTTACAGCAGGACAAACAAATGGAACGAGCGGATATGAAGAAGCAGCGGGTCAAGGATTGATTGCTGGCATAAATGCTGCTCTTAAGATTCAAGGAAAAGAGCCTTTTATTATGAAACGTAGTGATGGATACATCGGAGTAATGATCGATGATCTAGTAACAAAAGGGACTAATGAGCCATATCGTCTGTTGACATCGAGAGCAGAATATCGGTTGTTGCTGCGTCACGATAATGCGGATCTTCGTCTAACAGAAGTCGGACACCAAATTGGCTTAGTGGAAGAGCCACAATACCAAGCCTATCTAACGAAAAAAGTAGCTGTAGAAGAGGAAATCCAACGTCTAAAAAAAGTACGTATCAAACCAACACCATCTGTTCAAACTTTCCTCAAAGAGAAAGGAACCGCTCCATTAAAAGATGGTGTTCTAGCAAATGAATTTCTACGCCGTCCAGAAGTAAATTATCAAGAACTCTTGCAGTTTATCGAAGCAAACCCTGCATTAAAGCCGAAGGAAATTGAGCAAGTAGAGATTCAGATCAAATATGAAGGATATATCAAAAAAGCCCTTGAAAAAGTGGAAAAACTAAAACGCATGGAAGCAAAACGGATTCCTGAAAACATTGATTATGAAGCAATCAATGGTCTTGCAACTGAAGCAAAACAAAAATTACAAAAAATACAACCAGAAACCATCGCTCAGGCCAGCCGAATTAGTGGCGTAAATCCAGCCGACATAAGTATATTGATGGTTTATATCGAACAAGGAAAAATTGTGAAAATAACAGAACCAGCCTAAAAAGGCTGGTTTTTTTATTCGGAAAAGTCGTAATCTTTTTGATGACTACCGTCTTTTTTAAATACTTCTACACCAGTTTTTTTATTTTCAGCGATTTCTTTTGCCCGAGCAATGGCATCTTCCTTAATATTAAAATGATCACTAGCTCGTTTAGCGCCTTCAGATAAAACAATCCATTTATCTTCTTCAAATTTTACTTGAACATTGGCTGTCAGAAGCTTTTTTGCATTTTTATTTTTGGTATGCGGATCATCTTTTTGAGGATTTTTTTCCTTATGAAATTCTTTCTTTTCTTCTTCACTGGCATTTTCTAGCCATTTTTCCGCTTGGCTAGTAGCAATAGGAATTGCCCGATCGTCTGTATAGCCATCATTCAACAAAGCATTTGCAATATCAATTGCTTTTTTTCGAACCAACGGATCCAAGTTTTTCATTGAAGCAGGATAATCTTTCATATTCCAAGGCATTTTGTACTCCCCCTTTTTTCTTTTAGTTTACCTACTTTTGCCAAAATATGGAAAAAATTGAATTTCAGTACGGAAAGAGAAATAAATTATTTTACCTTCTATATTCTTATTAAAATCCTCTTTGTGTACGCTTTCTTTGCTCATTTTTTATTGAAATTATTTTTGATTTTAAAATTAAATAAGCGTTATATTTCCAAAAAAAAATTTAATGGTTTAGAATTTTGATATAGACAAAAGGAGGATGTAAGATGAGTGAACCTATTTTGAATGATCCGCGCGAACTTTATCAAACAGGTAAATTTAAAAAACAGGATCAAGATACTCCTGCTTTGCAAGAAGAAATGATGCCTGAGCCGGATTGTGGAGAAGAGACATATGAAGGAACAAATCAATTAGAAAATCGACGGGTACTGATTACGGGTGGAGATTCAGGAATTGGTCGAGCGGCAGCCATTGCTTTTGCACGAGAAGGGGCCGATATCGCCTTACATTTTTTTCCAGGAGAAGAAAAAGATGCCGAGGAAGTTGCTCACTATATCGAACAAGCTGGACGTAAAGCTATCCTATTACCATATGATCTGAGAGATGAAGCAGCTCCTCAAGAAATCGTTGAAAAAGCAGTAAAAGGGCTAGGTGGTTTGGATACGCTTGTTTTGAACGCTGCGCAACAAATCACACGTCCCTCTATTTCAGAATTACCCTTTGAGCAAGTAAAAGATACGTTCATGGTGAATATATTATCCATGTTTGCTTTAGTTAAAGCTGCAGAACCTCATCTCCCAGCAGGTGGGGCCATTGTGACAACGACTTCTGTTCAAGCTTTTAGTCCAAGTGCTCATTTAATGGATTATGCTGCAACTAAGGCTGCTATTGCTAGTTTCACAGTTAGTTTGGCAAAACAGTTTGCTGAAAAGGGAATTAGAGTAAACGGTGTAGCACCAGGTCCAATTTGGACACCTTTACAGTTGGATCATGGACAACCTCAGGATCAGTTACCTGAATTTGGCCAAAATTCATTGTTACAACGTGCAGGACAACCAGCCGAGTTAGCACCTGTGTATGTTTTTCTGGCGTCGAACAAAGCAAGCTATGTAACAGCTCAAATTTATGGAGTAACTGGTGGAGAAGCAATCAATCTATAAGAAGTGATCAAATATTAGGAGGTGTCTTATGAATAAAGGATGGAAAACTTTAGCGATTGTAGTTTCATTGATTTTTATTACTGTGTTATTGCCAATATTATTATTGGGCAATCCTTATTTTAGTTTACCGTTTGGCTTAGATCGAAAAGAAAGATTTATTTCCTTCTTTTTCACGAATTATTTCCTACAACAATATCTTTTTTGGGCAGCAGCAGTTCTAATTATCTTTTTCCTTTGTGTCATTCTAGTTATTATCTTCTATCCTAGAACAAAAGCTACTTTTGTTTTGAAAGAGGATAAAGGAACATTGTCGATCGATAAAAAGGCAATTGAAGGTTTAGTACGAACAAAGGTTAGTGAAAAAGAATTCGTTGATGGACCTAAAGTGAATGTTAAAGCAACTAAAAATCGAATCAGCGTAAAAATCAAAGGAAAATTGAAACGTACTTCTGCATTGGTAGGTAAAACAGAAAATTTGATGACTGAGATCCAGCAAGATTTGCAGAGAACGTTAGGATCAAGTGACAAAGTCAAAGTCGATGTTTCTTATACGAACTACGAAGAACAGAACACTACAGAAAATCCACGTGTAGAATAGGAGGTCTATCAATGAAAGAGCTTGAACAATATAAGATCCCTATTATCTTTGGAGCGATTGGATTAGTGTTAGCTTTACTATTTGTCAGCATTGGCTTTTTCAAAACACTACTGATCATTGTGCTCACAGGATTAGGCTTTGCCCTAGGGATGTACGTACAGAGAACGGGAATGTTAGATCAATTTCTAAAACAATAAGAACTCAGGAGGAATTTAAATGAATAACGAAAAAAACGAATTAAAAAATGAAAAACCAGTAAGTGCACATCCAGATCCAGTCGTACCAAACACGGATCATACGACAAAAGAAAACGATATTCCGATGACAGAAGCACCAGACCCAGTTGTACCTCATGCGAAAGAAGCGGTTGAACAGCACCAAGCAACAGTTGGAAACCAACATCATAATCAGACAGAAAAACCTAGTGGATTTCAAGGTCCTACTGGAGAAACAGCAGTAAATGGTTCTTTGACCTATGATGATAAAGTTATTCAAAAAAATATTGGTATCGCTCTGGAAGATGTTGATGGTCTGTTAACAGTTGATGGAGGGTTTTTCTCAAATATTGCAGAGAAATTAGTAAATACAGATAATGTAACCTCTGGGATCAATACTGAAGTTGGCAAAAAACAAGTCGCTGTTGATATGGATATTGTGGTAGAGTACGGACGAAATATTCCAGAAGTTGCTGAGAAAGTTAAAGAAGTGATTCATAGAGAAGTAGCCAATATGACTCAGCTAGATGTAATTGAAGTCAATATCAATGTGGTCGACATTAAGTCAGAAGCTGAGTATCAAGAAGATAGCGAGACAGTTCAAGATAAAGTCTCCAACGCGGCATCAAAAACAGGAGATTTTGCTTCTCGACAAACAGAAAAAGCTAAAGGTGCAGTAGAACGAACATCTGATCGTATGCAAGAAAATAATGAATCTCGCGTTCATTAATTAATAATAGAAAAAATAAGAGCTATCCTTCATGTTGAAGGATAGCTCTTATTTTATCGATAAATTTTTTTGAAAAACAGATTCTTTCTTTCTATATTATTTAACTAAAAAATTGATAGAACGGATAATACACTTTTATAGTTGCTTATTGTCTATTCATACAAGTAACAATTTCATCAGAATACAGACACACTTTTGTAATTGTATTTTTTAAGTATAGTGAGTTAGTATTTACCGGTCATGGAAAATGATGCATTTTTTTGTTTGAGTACAAGTTCAAATTTTTGCCATAAACTAACCATAAACAATTAAATAAAAACCGTCGGGGAAAAATTAAAATCTCTTTGAAAGCAATGTATTCCTATTGCATCTCAAAACTTTTTGCGTTAAAGTAGGAATTAGTCTGTGAAACATTTTTCTGTTTCACAAAAATAGAAAGGATTCATTATGCTGCCAGAAGAATTTCAAAAACAATTATCTATTCAAGGAATTGAGTTGTCATCTGAACAGCTCAAGCAATTTGCTACTTACTATGATCGGTTGATTGAATGGAATCAAAAAATGAACCTCACTGCAATTACCGATCAAAAAGAAGTATATTTGAAACACTTTTATGATTCGATTTCTTTAGCTTTTGTGACAGCATTCAAAGAAGATGCACATTTATGTGATGTCGGTTCTGGAGCAGGTTTTCCTAGTATTCCATTGAAAATCATCTTCCCACAACTAAAGATAACAATCGTTGATTCACTGAATAAACGGATTACTTTTCTACAAACTTTAGTGGCAGATTTAGGTTTAAAAGATGTTTACTTGTTTCACGATCGAGCAGAAACATTTGGTCAAAAAGAGTTCCGAGAATCCTTTGATTATGTCACTGCTCGAGCAGTGGCTCGTTTAAATATTTTAACGGAACTATGCTTGCCCCTCGTTAAAAAGAATGGGTATTTCTTTGCCTTAAAAGCAACAAAAAGCGAAGAAGAATTAATAGAAGCAAAATCAGCAATCGCATTACTTGGTGGTAAGTTTATTGAAGAAAAAAAATTGACATTGCCTGTTAGTAATGATGAACGGCATCTTTTGATCATCAAAAAAACGAAAGAAACGCCAAAAAAATACCCGCGCAAACCTGGTTTGCCGGCGAAACAACCAATCAAGTAGGAGGAAGCAGAATGGCACGTATTATTTCGGTGGCAAATCAAAAAGGCGGCGTAGGCAAAACAACAACTACAGTCAATCTGGGTGCTTGTTTGGCCTATGTAGGTAAAAAAGTCTTACTAGTAGATATTGATGCTCAAGGAAACGCCACGAGTGGAGTAGGAATTCGTAAACCAGATGTTGATAAAGATATCTACGATGTATTGGTGAATGAAACACCAATCGTAGAGGCAATATTGCCAAGTAGTCGTGAGAATTTAGATATTGTTCCTGCGACGATTCAATTAGCTGGTGCTGAAATTGAATTAACTTCAATGATGGCTCGGGAATCTCGTTTGAAATCGGCATTGAATGAAATTAAAGATCAATATGACTATATATTTATTGATTGCCCCCCCTCTCTTGGACATTTGACGATCAACGCTTTTACAGCCAGCGACTCTATTTTAATACCCGTTCAATGTGAATATTACGCATTGGAAGGACTAAGTCAGTTATTGAATACCGTGCGTCTAGTTCAAAAGCACTTTAATCCTGAATTAGAAATTGAAGGTGTTTTGTTGACAATGTACGATGCACGGACAAATCTAGGTGCTGAAGTAGTAGAAGAAGTTCGTCGTTATTTCCAAGAAAAAGTTTATGAGACAATTATTCCACGTAATGTACGCTTATCAGAAGCCCCAAGTCATGGTCTATCTATTATTGATTATGACCCACGTTCAAAGGGTGCTGAAGTATATCAGACATTAGCAAAGGAAGTGTTAACTCGTGAAAAATAAAGGGAAAGGTTTAGGACGGGGGATCGATGCACTATTTCAAGATCTTCAAGGCTTAGAAGAAGTAGATATCAAAACAGAGGAAGTGGTTGAGCTCCCTTTAAATGAATTAAGACCAAACCCTTACCAGCCACGTAAAACCTTCGATGAAGTCTCACTTCAAGAACTAGCTAATTCAATTCAACACGCAGGTGTTTTTCAGCCGATTATTGTTAGAAAATCTACTGTAAAGGGCTATGAAATCATTGCTGGTGAACGACGTTTTCGTGCATCCAAGTTAGCAAAAAAAGAAACGATACCTGCAATTATTCGTGATTTTGATGAAGAAGCAATGATGCAAGTAGCTGTTCTAGAGAATCTGCAAAGAGAAGATTTAAATCCTTTAGAAGAGGCTGAAGCGTATGAAATGCTGATGAAAAATCTTAAATTAACACAAGCAGAAGTGGCAACACGATTAGGCAAAAGTCGTCCTTATATTGCAAATTATCTTCGTCTATTATCATTGCCAAAATTGGTAAAAGAGATGGTACAAGATGAACGCTTATCAATGGGACAAGCGCGCACACTGCTAGGGTTAAAAAACAAAGATCTGATTTTAAAATTAGCTAATCGCTGTGTAAAAGAAAATCTTACTGTTCGCCAGTTAGAACAATTAGTGTCTGAAATGAATGATGCCAAAAATGAGAAGAAGAAAATTCCTCGTTTGATTCGTGAAAAACCCTATTATTTGCGGGAAAGTGAAGAACGACTAATGGACAAGTTTGGGACAAATGTTGAAATCCATGAAAAGGAAGGTAAGGGGAAAATAGAGATTGAGTACCTTTCACAGAAAGATTTGACACGAATCCTTGATTTATTGAATATTCAATTTGATGAAGCTTGAGGTGATAAATATGTATGATCTTGGTGACATTGTTGAAATGAAAAAACCCCATGCATGTAAAGCAAACCGTTGGGAAATTATCCGTATGGGTGCGGACATCAAAATAAAATGTACGAACTGTGGCCATATTGTTATGCTTACTCGCCGTGAGTTCGACAAAAAAATGAAAAAAATCCTAGAAAAAAAAGAGAAAGAGTGAAATAATAAATGGCTTTAACTGCTGGAATCGTTGGACTACCTAATGTAGGTAAATCTACTTTATTTAATGCTATAACGAAAGCTGGAGCAGAAGCAGCAAACTATCCTTTTGCTACGATCGATCCAAATGTAGGGATGGTTGAAGTCCCTGATTGGCGTTTACAACGTTTGACGGAATTAGTACATCCTAAAAAAACTGTACCGACAACATTTGAATTTACGGATATCGCAGGAATCGTTCGCGGAGCTAGTAAAGGAGAAGGACTAGGAAATCAATTTCTAAGTCATATCCGTCAGGTAGATGCTATTTGTCATGTAGTCCGTTGTTTTGATGATGACAATATTACACACGTTGAAGGACGGGTAGATCCACTAGCGGATATCGATACTATCAATTTAGAATTAGTCTTGGCTGATTTAGAATCTATCAATAAACGTTATGCACGTGTTGCTAAAGTTGCGAAAACAAAAGATAAAGATGCTGTAGCTGAATTAGCAGTTTTAGATAAAATTAAACCTGTTTTAGAAGAAGGTTTATCCGCACGTTCTATCGAATTTACCGAAGAAGAACAAAAAATCGTTAGAGGATTGTTTTTGCTGACAACAAAACCTGTTCTATATGTAGCAAACGTTGCAGAAGATGATGTGGCAAATGCAGAAGAGAATCCATATGTTAAAAGTGTGAAAGAATTTGCCGAGAGTGAACATGCGGAAGTGATCGTCATTAGTGCTCGAGCAGAAGAAGAAATCGCTGAATTGGATGATGAAGATAAAGCAGAATTTTTGGAAGCTTTAGGCATTGAAGAATCTGGTTTAGATCAACTGATTCGTGCGGCCTATGATTTATTAGGATTAGCCACTTACTTTACAGCTGGGGAACAAGAGGTTCGTGCATGGACTTTCCGAAAAGGAATCAAAGCGCCTCAAGCTGCAGGAATTATTCATACAGATTTCGAGCGAGGGTTTATCCGTGCAGAAACTGTTTCCTTTGAAGATTTGGATAAGTATGGCAATATGCATGCAGCAAAAGAAGCTGGGCGTGTTCGTTTAGAAGGAAAAGAATACGTCGTTCAAGACGGCGATGTTATGTTATTCCGTTTTAATGTATAAAAGGCTTTCTTCCAAAAAAAAATATGGTAAAATGTCCTTTGTGAAGAAATCACGCAGAAGGGAGAAATGATTTATGGAACCAGAAACTCTGCGCTCGTATGTTTCCGAAAATCGTGAATTAGAAAAACAACTAACAAAACGTAACCAACAATATATTTTTGATTTAAAAAAATCTTTGGAGGCAGCTAATCTTTCTGAAGAAGAAAAAACTGTCGCATTACATGAGATGTTACCGATTCTTGTTCAAGAACAAAAAGGTGGTAAAACCGCTAGACAACTTTTTGGGACAGTCTCTGAACGTACGGAAGCAATCATCACGAAGCCAGTTGAACAAAAAGAATCAGGTCCATTCTTGATGTGGTTAGACAATACGTTGCTTATTTTAGGTATTTTTGGATTAATGCTCGGCGTGATGGGGGTATTTACAAAAGGTCAAGCACAGCCTTACGGATTGTTGACCCTCTTCTTAATGGCCATGTTAGCTGGTTGGGTCTTCTACTTAATGTACAAGTACATGTATCAATATGAACGTCCAGGCGCAGATAAAAGTAAACGTCCGAAAATGTGGAAAATTATTTTGATTTTAGTTGGAGCTTTCTTAGTATGGATCGTGACTATCTCACTTTCTGCTATGCTTCAACCACCACTTAATCCACAGGTCGACCCATTAATCGAAATTGTGATTGGGGCTGTGGCACTAGCAGCTAAATATTACTTGAAGAAGAAATACAATATTATTAGTAGCTTATCTGTTCCTAGAGGATAATAATAAGTTCCCACATGTCATTAATGCGTGTGGGTCTTTTTTATTATGTGTCATACAAGAGGGAGAAAATAGAAATCTTTTGTGATTGTGGCTGTTTTCTCAGATTACACAGGAATAAATAAGAAAGCTTTCCGAATAGTTGACTTATGAAAAAATATTTGCTATTTTTTTAAAAATACATATTAACTTTAAGGAGTGGTTACAAAAATGTCCAACTGGGAAACCAAATTTGTAAAAAAAGGGTTAACGTTTGATGATGTATTATTGATACCTGCAGAAAGTCATGTGTTGCCAAATGATGTGGATATGCATGTGCAGCTTGCAAAAAATATTACGTTAAATATACCGATCATGAGTGCCAGTATGGATACAGTAACTGATAGTAAAATGGCAATATCAATGGCTCGTCAAGGTGGATTAGGGGTCATTCATAAAAATATGAGTATTGCTGCTCAAGCAGATGAAGTGCGGAAAGTAAAACGTTCTGAAAGTGGCGTAATCATTGATCCGTTCTTCTTAACACCTAGTCATCTAGTAGCAGATGCAGAACACCTTATGAGTAAATACCGAATCAGCGGGGTCCCTATTGTTGAAACAATGGAGAATCGTAAACTAGTTGGAATCATCACGAATCGAGATATGCGTTTTGTTACGGATTATTCAATCGCAATTTCTGATGTAATGACCAAAGAAAAATTAGTTACGGCACCGGTTGGTACTTCTTTGAAAGATGCAGAGAAAATCTTGCAAAAACATAAGATCGAAAAATTACCGATCGTTGATGATGAAGGTATTTTAAGTGGTTTGATTACGATCAAAGATATTGAAAAAGTTATTGAATTCCCCAACGCGGCTAAAGATACTCATGGCCGTTTATTAGTAGCGGCAGCTGTAGGTGTGACCAGTGATACCTTTGAAAGAGCACAAGCATTGTTAGACGCTGGAGCAGATGCGATTGTAATCGATACTGCTCATGGACATAGTGCAGGCGTACTGCGTAAAATTTCTGAAATCAGAGCACATTTTCCTGAAGCAACATTAATTGCAGGGAATGTCGCAACTGCTGAGGGAACAAAAGCTCTATACGACGCTGGTGTGGATGTCGTTAAAGTTGGTATTGGTCCTGGTTCCATCTGTACGACACGTGTTGTCGCTGGTGTAGGTGTCCCTCAGTTAACGGCTATTTATGATGCTGCCTCAGTGGCTCGACAATATGGAAAAGCCATTATTGCAGATGGTGGTATCAAATACTCTGGTGATATTGTAAAAGCTTTGGCTGCGGGTGGACATGCAGTTATGCTAGGAAGTATGTTGGCAGGAACGGATGAATCTCCAGGGGAATTTGAAATTTATCAAGGTCGACGTTTCAAAACCTATCGGGGAATGGGGTCACTAGGAGCTATGGAAAAAGGTTCAAGTGATCGTTATTTCCAAGGTGGAGTTAATGAAGCAAATAAGCTTGTTCCAGAAGGAATTGAAGGCCGAGTGGCTTATAAAGGCAGTGTTGCAGATATTTTATTCCAAATGATCGGCGGTCTAAAATCAGGGATGGGATATGTTGGAGCAGCGAACTTAAAACAACTAAGAGATGAAGCACAGTTTATCCAAATGAGCGGAAATGGTTTGAAAGAATCTCACCCTCACGATGTGCAAATTACTAAAGAAGCACCAAATTATTCTGTGAAGTCTTAGAAATTGTTTCACGTGAAAACATTAAATAAAAATGGCGGCCAGTAGTCTTAATAAGACACTGACCGCCATTTTTTGTATGAGAAAATTATTCATTTGATTTCAATGCGTCGATCATATCAACATGCTTCAATTTATAATGAGTAACCAACATAACAATGATTGTAAATAAAATGGTCATGCCGCCGGCTAACGCATAAGCAGCCCAACTAATCACTAATGGAAAAACCATGTTTTCCATTGATGCCTGTCGGAGAATAAAATCAGTCAGTAAGTATCCGACTCCATAACCAGCTAGAATCCCTAGCAAAGTAAAGACAACATTCTCACGAACAATATACATTGTAACTTCTTTGTCGTAAAAACCTAAAACTTTAATTGTAGAGAGTTCCCGAATCCTTTCCGATACATTAATGTTTGTTAAATTGTATAGAACAACAAATGCCAAGGCGCCAGATAAAATGACCAAGATAAGAACAATGGAATTCAGATTTCCCATGGACTCATTTTGCGCTTTGATTTGACTAGACAGGAAGGTAGTATTCTGAACTTGGTCTGTTTTCAATAGTTCTTTAGCTAATGCGTCTTCTTGCTTTTGTTTCATCTTTTTACTCTTGATAAGAAGCGATGTAGGCTGATAGTTTGTATTTGTTGCTTTTTCATAGTCGTTTCTAGAAAGATAAAGTGAGTTACCTAAATAATTTTCAGCGATGCCAGCTACCTTCACTGTTACAGCTGTTTGATCCTTATCATAAAAGGTTAGCTCATCTCCAATGTGGATATCAAAAAGCTCCGCATATTTCATCGTTAGGATGGCCCCATCATCTAGTGACATTTTTTTTCCATCGGCAGAGTGTAGATGCATATAGTTCGAAAATGAGTCAGTATCAGAAGGTACCACTAAAGACAGACTTTGCTTTCCTTGTTCTTTGGACCGTAACTCAATTGTTTCATTCAATACAAGCAGGGATTGTTGAATTGTTGGATCTTCTTCTAATATTTCAAAAACTTCGGTATTGTTTGCTTTACTATCTTTTAATGTGACGATTGCTTGGTAATCAGTGATAGGACCAAATTGTTTTTGCGAAACAGCACTTAATGAATCTTTTAGACCCACTCCAGCGACCATAAGTCCTGCACATCCTGCGATCCCAATTATTGCCATAATCATTCGTGACTTATAGCGAAAAATGTTTCGGTAACTGATTTTTTGATTAAAGCTCAAGCGTGACCAAAGTGGTTGAATGTATTCTAGAAAAATTCTTTTCCCTGGCTTTGGTGCACGTGCCTGCAATAGTTGCGCTGGTTTTTCTCGCAAATCACGATAGAGGACAACAAGGGCTGCACCTAAAGTAGCAAGAATAAAGGCGACTGTAGCTTGAATGATTGGCCCCCAAACATAGTAAACTCGGACACCACCTAAAAGATACCGTTCACTAGAAAGAAAATAGATTAGTCGAGGTAGAAATTCGATACCTAGTACAGCTCCTAAGAGAATTCCTATACTAGATGATAAAAGAGCATAGATGATATATTTTCGAGCTATCTCTCTTTTTGCATATCCCAAAGCCTTTAATGTGCCAATTTCTTTTCGATTTTCTTCTACCATTCTAGTCATGGTGGTAAAAGTTATTAAAGCTGCTATAAAAAAGAAGAATACTGGAAAGACATTTGCAATTGCTGCTATACGATCAGATAAACCGCCGTATTCTTGAAACCCAGGATTATCTTTTCTTAGATTAAATAAATAAGTAGGCTCTTCCATTTCATTTATTTCATCTTCTTTTTTTTGTAATGTAGATTCTGCATCAGCTAACTTCTCTTTTTCTTCATTGATTTGATTTTGTTGTTTAGTCAATGTCGATTCAGCAGTTTTCAGTTGTTCAATAGCACCAGCTTGTTGTTGAGACGGTAACAGAAGGATTGCACTTTTTTGTTGTTCAATCTGAGCTTTAGCAGCATCTAATTCTGTTTGTGCATCTAATAGCTGCGCTTTTCCAGTTTCAATTTTTTCCTTAGCAGGTTTCAATTCTTCCATTGCGTCATGTTTGATTTCTGCTACACGTTCTTGTGGACGATCAGCAAAAAGCGTTTCTACTTTTTCTTGATTCTTTTCCATTTTTTCTTGATAGGAATCAGAGTAAGTTTCTAAATCTTTCACATTATCAAAAGACAGATAGAGCACCGATTGGACATCACTCAGAAATTGATTTTCGGGAAGGTAAGCAAAATATGTTACTGTACCACTGCCAACATTCGCATAGCCTCGTTCAGCTTTACTGATAAATAGGGGAGAGTCGGCAAAACCAACGATTTTGAAGTTTTTATCCTTTATAGTATCCTGCGAGTCGATAGTATAAGTATCGTTTAACTGATAGCCATATTCTTTCGCTTGTGTATCTAAGACAATTTCATTGCTATTCTTTGGTAAATGGCCTTCTTCAAGGATTAATGCGTTTTGTTCATGGTTTTTGTTGTAAGAATTGATTTGGACGACTTCATCTGCTTCTGCTACATAATAAAATTGGTAGCCTGATTCCACTTGAATCCCTGACTCTTTAGCTACTTTAAGATCTTGATCGGTGATACCTAGTGTTGATGTAACCTGCATATCGGCTAAGTTATGTTCATCAACGTAAGTACTTGCAGAATGATTCAAAATAGGCCCAGTTGCTTTGACACCTACATACAAAAAAGTACCTAGAAAGATGATTAATACAATAGCGATAAATCTTCCTTTAGACTGTTTGATTTCTCGTAAGCTTGCTTTTAAATACGTCTTATTTTTCATTTATTTCCTCCTACCAAACGATCTCATCGATTGAAATAGGGGAGTCATTAATTTCTACAGAGCGCACGGTAGCATCATTAATACGAATCACGCGATCAGCAATGGGAGCAATGGCACTGTTGTGCGTAATGATTAAAACAGTATTTCCAGCTTGACGGCTTGCGCTTTGCAACAGCTTCAATACTTGTTTACCGGTTTCAAAATCTAATGCTCCTGTTGGTTCGTCACAAAGAAGTAATTTCGGGTTTTTTGCTAGCGCTCGGGCGATGGACACTCGTTGCTGTTCGCCACCTGATAATTGAGAAGGAAAGTTATTGGATCTATTTTCTAATCCTACTTGCTTAAGCACATCAGCTGGGTCAAGTGCGTTCGGTGATATCTCTGTTGCTAACTCGATATTTTCTTTTGCTGTTAGATTTGGAACTAAATTATAAAATTGAAAAACGAAGCCTACGTCTTTGCGCCGATATTCTGTAAGTTGTTTATCCGAAAATTGTGCAATATCAATATTATCAATAATGATTTGACCTTCATCAGGTGAATCCATCCCACCTAATATATTTAGAATAGTCGATTTTCCAGCTCCGCTTGGACCTAAAATAACGACTAGTTCTCCTTCTTCAATTGAAAAGGATAGGTCTTCATTAGCGGTAATCGTGGTTTCGCCCATTTTATATCTTTTATACGTATTTTTTACTTCTACATAACTCATATAACGCCTCCATATTTTGAACACCTGTTGATTTAATCACATAGCGTTAGTATACTAAGAAAGAAAAAAAGGGGCAATCCTCAAATCTTATTCATCTGTTATTAAATAAACATTTAAGTTATTTTTGTATAGAAAGGATTGAAGTTATGGTAGGAATAGTTGGAAATCGCCGAACACAATATACAAAAAAAGTGATTCGAAAAGCATTTCAAGAGATTTTGATGGAAAAAGAATTTGAAAAAATCACAATTACAGAGATTGCCCAGCGTGCTGATATCAATCGGGGAACTTTTTATAAGTATTACAAAGATACTGCAGACCTTTTAGAGGAGATTGAGAAAGAAATCGTTGAACAAATTGCAGATAATTTGCAACAAGAAAATCTCCCATTAGATCTATGGCTAGAAAAATTATTACTTATACTGCAAGAAAATCCTAGTGTAAGTCATTTGATCCTGCTTAATAACAGTCATTTATTAGATTTGTTATTGGAAAAAATCAGACCGGAAACGTTTAAACGCTTTACTATTTATTTCGAAGATGCAACAAGAGAAGAATTAGAGTTATGTTTGAGTTATTTTGTCTGTGGTTCGATCGGGTTGATTGAACGCTGGCTGAAAGATTTTTCTGAGATGCAGCCTAAAGTAGTTGCTGATTTACTTATTCAAATATTTACTACAAATGTTTATGAATAAAAGAAAAGCGAACGCCAATACGTTCGCTTTTCTTTTATTCTACTAGTCGTTCATCATTCATACCAAAATATTGATGCAATGGTTTTTGTTTTCCTGACAATAGTTGATCGATCGTCACAAATTCGTATCCTTCATTTTTTAACATAGTGATCAATCCTGGTACAGCTTTGACTGATTCAGGATGGATATCGTGGATTAAGATGATTGCGCCATTAAAGACATTCTGTTTGACAACATTATTGATTGTTCCAGGATTTTTTGATTTCCAATCCTGTGAGTCAATATCCCATTGAATAATTGGCATGCCAATTGTTTCAGCACTTTTTTTATCAATAGCGCCATAAGGGGGACGGATATTGCGAGGCAAGACGCCTGTAGCCTTGAAAATAGCTTTGTTGGTTTTATTCATTTCACTTTGTAATTCATCTGTCGAAAGTGTATTCAATTGTGGATGAGAATACGAGTGACTTGCTACCTCATGACCCTCGTCGTGGACTTGTTTTGCAACATCTGGATTTTGATCCACCATCTGTCCTAACATGAAAAAAGTAGCTTTCACGTTATCTGTTTTTAGTATATTCAACAAATCAAGTGTTGAGCTATTATTTGGACCATCATCAAAAGTAAGAGCGACGTACTTTTTATTTTCATCTAATGCAGGTAATGTATCTTTTATACTTTCTTGCGAAACCAGATCTGTATCAATGAATGGCGCAATATCTTTATATTTTAGAGTGACTTTAGAAGTTCCAGTTGAATTTTTTGGTAAGACGATAGTCAATTCATCAGGTGTATAAGTCATTTTACTATCATAAGAAATTCTATCCATTGTTAATACAGCATCAATGATTTTTTCAGGTTCTTTGGCTTGATCAAGTATGGATTGCTGAATTACCTGTTGAATACCTAAAAGGCTTCCTTCATCTGGAATCAAATCCTTATTTGTAATTTCTTTGCCAGTTTTTTTGAAAATACAGATATCTTTCTCAGAAATACTATCTGGCTTTTTGAAATTTTCCTTACTGCGATCCCAGATAAAACTATCTGCTTCAATTCTATATTGACTAACTTTAGAAGATATTGCTGTTGCTTTTATTCTGGCAACTGTAAGCACTTCTTTTTCACGATGCTTTTTTTGTTGCTTTTGAGCAAGCTCGTCTAAGAGCTGGTTTGCATTTTTGAAAGGAACAGTATTTTCATCAACTGGACGGTAAACAATGCACTTATTTTCTCCGTCATTTATAGTATCTATTTTCGTTGAAATTCCACTTTGGTCTTGCTCTTCTTGAATTGAAGCCATGAGATTTTTTGCAGCAGTTTCATATTTGGCTTGAGCTTCTGCTTCTTGCTGTTTTAATGTATAAACAATATAGCCGCCAGTAGCGACAATTACTAGAATAAGTGCGGTAAACAATGCGAATATATACTTGCTATAATTAGATTTTTTCTTCGGTATTTTTGGTTGTTTGTTTTCGTTTCCGGTTTTGGGCTTTACAGCTTCATTCAATTGATTGGTATTTTCACAGGTATTAGGTTCTTGTTTGTGACGTTGGCTACGACGTGCATAGGTATTTTTGTCAGACATATGACTTTATCCCTCCATTTATCATCATAAAGTAAAATAAACGTAACATAATTGTAATATAGTTTCAACAATAGGGGGGTATTTCTTAGAATATTTAAAGAAAAAAGGTAGGAATTCTCATCCTACCTTGTTCTTCAATTTTTTTCAATTCGGGTAACTCCACCCATATAAGGAACTAGTACTTCTGGTATAGTCACACTACCATCTTCATTTTGATAGTTTTCTAATACGGCAGCAACAGTTCTACCGACTGCTAGTCCTGAACCATTTAATGTATGCATGTAATGAATCTTGCCATCGTTATCTCTATAACGGATCATTGCTCGACGTGCTTGAAAATCTTCACAATTAGAACATGAACTGATTTCTCGATATGTTTCTTGTGCTGGAATCCATACTTCTAAATCATACGTTTTAGCAGCAGAGAAGCCCATGTCACCTGTAGACAATGCCATTACTCGATAAGGCAGTTGTAATTTTTGTAAAATGTCTTCTGCATTTGCAGTCATTTTTTCTAATTCTTCATACGAGTGTTCTGCTTCACTTAGTTTGACCATTTCAACTTTGTTGAATTGATGTAATCGAATTAATCCGCGAGTATCACGACCAGCACTTCCAGCTTCTGAGCGGAAAGAAGGACTTAATGCTGTGAAGTAAACCGGTAGTTGGTCAAGATCCAATATTTCTCCATTATAATAATTCGTTAAAGGAACCTCAGCAGTAGGAATCAAGGTAAGATCTGTTTCCGTTAATTGGAAAACATCTTCTTTGAATTTAGGAAACTGTCCAGTTCCAAACATTGCATCGCTATTAACAATATATGGAGTAATCATTTCAGTGTACCCATGTTCATAAACATGTTGGTCTAGCATAAAGTTATATAAAGCTCGCTCAAGACGGGCACCTAATCCTTTATAGTAGACGAACCGGCTACCGGCTACCTTTGCACCTCGTTCAAAATCTAATATTCCTAGGTTTTCGGCAATATCCCAATGAGGCTTTGCTTCGAAATCAAACTCTTTTGGTGTAGCCCAGCGTCTTACTTCAACATTGTCATCTTCGTCTTTTCCAACTGGGACAGAGTCATGAGGCAGATTAGGTAATGTCGTTGCGATCAATTTGATTTCTGAATCAATTTTTGCAATCTCGTCATCAAGAGACTTGATTTTAGTGCCGACTTCTTTCATCTCGGCAATTTTATCATCTGCTGCTTTTTTTGCTCGTTTTAGTTGAGCTATTTCTGCAGAAACTTCATTTCGGACTTTTTTTAATTCTTCTGTCTCTACTAGGAGTTGTCGTCTCCTCTCATCTAACTTTAAGAATTCTTCTAATACTTCTTTTTTTACTCCGCGAGTCTGTAATTTTGTTTGGACTTTGTCAAAATTTTGTCGAATCATTTTAATATCTAACATAATTCTTCCCCCTTGTTTTTTCATATAAAAAAAGACCTTTTCATCCCTATTCTTGGGACGAAAAGATCTTTCGCGGTACCACCCGAGTTCAGCATAACGCTGCCCTTGTTGCCCGTAACGTGAGCACACGATCTTTTTTTCAAAAGATACACTTTTAATGAACTGGATTCCATTCTTTCCATTACTGATTCTCACCAACCATCAGTTCTCTGAAAAAGTAAAAAATGTACTAGGTTCTATGCTTTTTAGTAAGTATTTTCTCTAGAATAGCGAAAAAGCGTTAGTTCGTCAACCATAGTTTTGGGTATTTGATAAATCATTTCTCTTTAATGGGAGATGGATAATAAAGGAGGTCCAATCAGGAGTAGATTTTGCAAAAATGTAGCCACCATGCAAGGCAACGATGCTTTGAGCAATGGCAAGACCAAGTCCAGTTCCCCCAGTTTCCTGCGAACGTGATTCCTCCACTCGATAGAAGCGGTCAAATAAGGAGTCTAATGAATGTTTGGGAATCATTTGTCCATTGTTCTTAACTGTTAGAATGGCTTCTGTTCCTACTTTTTCCACTTCCATTACGATTTTGTCAGCGCCTTTTCCATACTTTAAAGCATTAGATAATAAATTATTGAAAACTCGTACAAGCTTTTCAGTATCACCGTCCATAATAATGTGCTCTGGGCGAGTGTGAGTCTCAATCTTTATTCCTTTACGAGATGCTTCTAATTCAAAATCTGCAGCTAGTTGTTCGACTAATTGCGCCATATCAAAAGAAATGACATTTATTGGGACGCTAGGCTGTCTTACTTTTGTGTATTCGAAAAGATCGTCTACTAAAGATTTCATTTGCTTTGCTTTGACATAAGCGGTATGAGTATATTTCAATAACTCTTCTTCAGAATGATACTGACGATCTTCAATCAGGCCTAGATAACCAATAATAGAAGTTAAAGGGGTTCGGATATCGTGACTAACATTTGTAATTAATTCATCCTTCGACTGTTCGATCCTTCGTTCATCTTCAATGGCGGCGACGGTACTATCTACCAAGCCGTTAATATTTGAAACAATCCGATTGAGGTCACCACGCAGTTCAAATGGAATACGATGATCATAATTTCCCTCTGCAATATAATGAAGCTCACTAATAATATGCCGTAGCTGCATTTGACGGTATCGACGAATCAAACGCCAATACAAAACAATCACATCTAATAAAAAGAACAAAGGAATAATGAAATTGCGGCCACTTTGAAAAATATCCGTGTCAAAAGCAGAAGTAAAAGCGTTTTTTGACTCATAGATCGCCTCCACTAACAACGGTGAATTCTCTCTTATAGAAGTCAAGATGACTAAAATCGCGACATTTAATAGAAGTAAAAGGATTACAGTAACGATTCCTTCTGCAAACAATTCACTGATTTCTTTAGAAGTGAGGGTGATACGTTTCTTTTTTTCTATTGGATTACTTCGCATCTATTTTATAGCCAACTCCCCACACTGTTTGAATGACTTTCTCACCATCAGTTGCTTCTTCTATCTTATCACGCAGATGACTCACATGAACCATTACGGTTTTGGCTGACACGACACTCTCTTGCTTCCACACACGCTCAAAAATTTCATCAGCACTAAATACACGATTCGGATGGGATGCTAATAGGTAGAGAATACCAAATTCAAGAGCGGTCAATTGAATCTCATTTCCGGTGATCGTTTTTACTTCATGAGAATCACGATTAATGATCAATGAGCTAACTTCTAAGATATCTGGCTGATTAGAGGGAGCTTGCATTTTTGTTCGACGGAGCAGAGACTTGACGCGAGCCATCACTTCCAAAGGATTGAATGGTTTTGTTACATAGTCGTCTGCACCAGCAACTAGACCTCGTATTTTATCCATATCAGTAGTCTTAGCAGTTAGCATGATGATTGGAATTTGTGATTCTTTTCGCAACTCTTTTACAACCTGCATGCCATCCATTTCAGGCATCATGATATCCAATATCAGTAATTCAATATCTGGAGTAGTTCTAATTTTTGTTAAAGCTTCTTTACCATCATAAGCTTTGACGGCTTCATAACCTTCATTATGAAGATAGATACTTAATAGTTCAACAATCTCTTTATCATCATCAGCAACAAGTATTTTCATATAAATCCTCCTAGGAACAATATTCTTTTCTCCTATTTTAGCAAATATTCTAGGAAATTGATAAAATCATACTTAAATTTATAAGAATGATAGGAAATAATACTTACAACAAGAATAAAAACCGAACATTGAGAATTCAAATAATCATCATAGTTTCCAAATTGAGAGATTATTCCGGAGAATTAACTAAAATATATGATGGAACCGCAGTATTTAGAAACGTTGAAATATCAATGATTTTACTGTTGACGAATAGCAAGATAGTTGATATATTATTACATGTGCCAAATGACAAAAATCATTTCTAAAAGAAAATGAAAAAAGTTGTTGACGCCAGAACCAACAGATGATATTATAACGAAGTCGCAAATTCAAGAAATCAATTTGATGCTGATACAGCAACAAAAAAGATTGAAAAAAA
>NZ_BCQE01000007.1 GCF_001544275.1 Enterococcus gallinarum NBRC 100675
GGAGTAATCAATAATGCAGTTTACGATCTCTGGTCTGGTCTTAACCCCGTTATTTCTTGTTACTTGCTATTTGATTCTACGTTACAATGCTGCTCAGCTTTCACTTTTTCAAAAAATAACGGTTGGAGCCTTTGTTTTCTATAGTTTCGCTGTCCTTTACTTGACTTTTTTCCCTTTTCAAATCCAAACAGGGGTCTATGCCAATCAATCCGATTGGCTCAGTCGCATCAACTTCTCCTTAGCAGCAGATCTTTCGATACTCCCTAATCTCATTATGTTGGCGCCATTAGCTGTTTTTTATTATCTGATGGCTAAAAAAACTTCTGTCTTACGAGCTGTTCTGCTAGGGTTTTTAGTCAGCTTTAGTATCGAAGTACTGCAGTTTTTAAGCAATTATTTCCTAGGCGGCTGGCGAGGGGCAGATGTCGTGGATTTGATTGCAAATACCGTTGGGGCACTACTTGGTTATTTACTCATTCGCTTTCTTTTCACTGTGCTCCCTAAGCGATCTTTTCTTAGAAAATTTATGCTTCATTCCCCTAGTGAGTCGTAAATCAACTATCGGAGCAAACAAAAAAGAGCCCGTCAAAAGGCTCTTTTTCGTATCTGTCTATTCGAAAAGAAAATCTTGCAGTTTTACTAGATGGGTATTGCTGTTGCCGGAAATCAAACAAGTCACTTTGTTTAGCGATTTGTTGAAACGATCGTGGCACCAAAAGGCATCAATGCTAGACCCGCTAGTTTCAGCGACTGTTTCGCAAAAGGAATCCCAATAATCGTAATCGTTAAGAGAATGGCACTCATCAGATGAGCGATTGCCAAAGGTATTCCTGAAAAAATCAGCCACAGGATATTCAATAGCAAAGAAACTCCTGAACCACTATAGACAACTTCTTTTCCAAAAGGAGCCAATGATAAAGAAGCAAATTTAAAACACTGCAAACCAATCGGGATGCCGATGATCGTTACACACCACAGACAACCGGCCAAAAACCACGAAATTGCACCAACCAATCCACCAAAAATCATCCAAATCAGGTTTCCTAAACAACTCATACTCATCACATTCCTTTCCTTTGAAAAAAGCGGCCATCATAGATGACGACCGCCTTGCATTATCCTTCGTTCGTTTTTGATTACGCCCATTTAGCCAACTGCTTATTCGTTAGAATTTCCGCCAAACACACCCGTGATCGAAGACCAAATTCCACTGAAGAAGTTTTTAACGTTTTCCCATAGTCCTTTGGATTTTTCTTCAATTTGTTTGCGCGCTTCTGAAAGATCCAACTCTTTGACAAAATCTTCAAAAATATTTTTGTCTTTCATGTTGCTCATCAATGTTGTCAATTCAGTAACTTGATCCGAAGTCACGATTCCCTCTAAACCATTGTCTTTCAATGCTTTTTCAACAGTTGCTTGAATATCTGATTGAGTCAATTCTGAGCCATCAGCTGTTTGAGCAGCTAGCTCTGTTTTCGCTTGTTCTTGTGCAGCATTCAGAGCTTCATCAGAATAGCCTTCTTTGTCTTTGTTTTCTTCTGTAATGGTTGATAAGACATCCATTTCATCTTGCGCAACACTGACACGATCTTGATTGATGATGCCGCCGGATTCTTCAACGATTTTATAGACTCCTGCCAATGCCCCAGAACCGTCAATCGGTACAGCAGAAGCTACTGTCAGCTTAGCATCTGTGATCCCAGCAGTCAGTGCAGCATTTTGGTATTGTGCGGCAGTGATGCGGGTGATATTTTTAGGTGTCGCAATGTCCACCGTGATTCCTTCACCGCTATCAAGGGTCTGCATCCGGACAGAACTATACACCGCCCAATCTTTAGTAAAGCCACCATCAGGGATATATTTCATTAAATCGGAACCTGAAGTCGTATAGATCGGTGTTTCTCCTTTGATCCCCAGTTGATCTAGGGTATAGTTTTCTTGCTCTTTTGTTAATGCATTACCGATGGCTACCGCATTGATCTGCAGTTTTTCTTTACTATCCGTCGTAGAAGTCGCAGTTTCTGAGCTTGCTGTATCTGAAGCTGCCGAAGACGAGGTTTCGATCGTTTGTGAGATTGCTGAGCTCCCTTCGCTTGAAGTTGATTCTTCAGCAAATGCTAATGGTGCGGCAACTAAAACTTGGCTAGAAACCAAGAGAGTGGCTAAAATCATTTGTTTTTTTCTGATATTTTTTTTCATAGTATCCTCCATCTAACTATTTTCCTGTTTCTATTATTGTACTATAAGAGATACGTTTCGACCTACGGCTAGGGTCGGATTTGAAGGAAAATTTATGATCTCATCTTTTAATGAATCGAAAGGAATGTTTTTTTATCAGAAAAAATAGCCGGTTGAAAGGGAATCCACGCCATTCTTTTTCAGCATGCAGCTGATTTTTGGTAGCGAGAAACAGCTGTCGTTTCGTTGAAAATTATTTGCACAGGGTCTTTCCCTCTGCTTGATATCTGCTTGATCAATAACCTATTTCGACTTTCGGCTCTCAATCGCTACGATTTGATGGCCAGAGGTAAAATCAACCCTTAGTTCTTTCTAGACTTTTTCCTGCACAAAAAAAGCTAGCACTTAAGTCCTCTCCCAAACGTTTGATTTATCATACCGGAAATTCAAGGTTTCCGATATGATCACTTTTCATTTCATTTGATCTGAACTTATGTCCTAGCTATTTTACGGTGCAACGCTCTCTATTCTTTACTTGACAAGCACGTTTTCTGTGTGAGAAACAGCAATCGCATGTTTTAGATAAGAAGTCTTGTTGCCCCTTGATGATCAATACTCAAACTGGCGATAGTAGCGTCGTATCTCCATTGGGTGGCAATTCATTTGCTCGACGTAAGCGTCGATGCGTTGTGTCACGCAATGCATTAACAAATGCGACAACACTCGACCCCGATATTTCTCACTGATTCCTGAAACAGGATAGTCTTTCGTGTCGATCAATGTATAGTCGCCACAAATTCGTGGCAATAATTTAGCCACTCTTTCTGATAGTGGGCGTTGTTCGTCTTCACCTAAAAAGACCGTGACAGGTGTTGTCTCATCAACGATTTCCAACGTCCCGTGAAGAAATTCAGCGGCATGGATTGATTTTGAGCGTAACCAGCTTTGCTCCTCCCAGTAGCACATAGCATAAGAATAGACAGCGCCCCATTGATTTCCCGCACCGATGAAATAGTGCATCGCATCATGACGATGTTTTTCCGCAAACGATCTGCCAAATTCATCCGCTTGTTTCTCTGCTTCTACTAATCCTTTTGCTAGATGCTGATCCAATTCTTGATAATACTCTTCGTAATCAGGAAAATCCCCATGATTTTTCATTAAACGATCCGCAACCATAAAGAATTTGATTTGTTCTGTTCCTGGTGCAGGATACGTGATGACATGGTCACACTGTTCTGCCAAGACACTGCCTTTTGTATCAATAAATCCTAGCAATGTCGCTCCTACTTTTTTGATTTCTGCGACAGCCTTTACCACTTCTTGTGTCGTACCAGTGACAGATGACAAGATAACTAATGAGTCTTTTGTCAAGCGACGGTTCCCTGTTGTATAGTATTCCGCCGCATGTTGGACATAAACAGGCAGATCACTTTTTCCATTGATATAAGTAACTGCTTGCATAGCAGAAGCATACGTGCCGCCAATTCCTAGATAATAGATCGCATCAAAGCCTTTTTCGTCAAGGGTGTCGACCAACTTTTCAATTTCTGGGCGCAAGTCTAACATTCCTTGGATATCGTCAATTTGTTGTTGTTCATTAAATTTAAGCATTTTTCCACCTCTAAATTTTACTTTTTAACACTTGATCAAAATCGTCAAAAATACGTTTACTTAAATCGATTCCTTTAGCAGCTGCCCCAAGATAGGAGAAAATTTGAAACGGAATAACTAAGAGCAACGGAGAAAAAAGTTCCTCACATGCAACATCCAGCCCAAGTGTATCGGAGTCAGCCGCTGCTGCTACAGTGATTGTATAAGCTTTCCCCACATGAGAAGTCATATAATCACGCAATAACTGAGATCTTGTTTGATTCGAGCTTGGCGCTTCAATAAAGAAAAGCACATGTTCATGGTTTGCTTCAAGATAAGGACCGTGCATATACGCTTCTAATTCCACGCCTTGAGAAGGTACTCGAACAGTTTCGGTAAATTTCGTTTCAAATTCTTTTGCGGTTCCCCAGTTTGGGCCGTAACCAATTGTCACAAACCGATTGGCTAGTTTAAAAGTACTGACGTTTTTCTCAAAAAAAGCTATCGTTTTATCAATGACTTGAGGAACGGCTTCAATCATCTTCTCTAACTGGCTTTTGATAATCGACACTTGGTCATCGGACAATAAGCCTTTGCTGTAGCCAATCGATACGCCTAACAGATAGAGTTGCAATACCGTTGCGACATATCCCTTCGTCACGAATCCAACGGTCTCGATCCCGGTTCCTAGATCAATTCTTTCGTTTACTTTTTGCACAAGGGGGCTTTCGAGATCACTGCTCAAACCGATGGTGTAAAGACCTTGCTCTGACAAATGGGCCACGGCATCTATTGTCGAGGCACTTTTTCCACTTTGAGAAACCGCCAGAACTGTCTCAATTTCTTTTGAAAGATGACCATAATGATTAAAGTGGTATGGTTCCTCGATCGTGACAGTGATCTGCGCCAACTTCTCCAGTGCGTACTTTGCTGCTAAACAGGCATTGGCAGAAGAGCCTGTTGCCAAAATCATTAAATGTTCAATCGCTGATCTTCTTTCTTCTTTTTTAGGAACAAATCCCTGCAATATCTCAACTAATGTTTCTTGCTCTTCCTGAATATAATCCATCATCGTTGCCACAACAATTCCTCCTTAAAAAAGTCCAATCAAAGATCCCAAAATACCAACTACTGCTAATCCAAGCAGAATAATCAACGGCTTGACTTCTTTTTTCAGCAGATAAAAGACAGCCCCAAACGCACCTAATGATAAAATTTTCGGGACGATATCATCAAAGATACTTTGTACTGTAACAGCATTTTCACCCGAACCGATCTGTAATGGGATATTGATATCGATCATCGTAGCTGTCATTCCTCCCACAACCATCAATCCAATGATCGCGGCGCCGTATGTTAAGCTTTCCATCATACCGTTTTCCTGGATTTTCTTTAAAAATCCTGTTCCAAGCTTATATCCCCAACCAGTAGCAAAATAACGAAACAGTAAATGAGGAATATTGAAAATCAGCAGAAAGAGAATCGGTCCCAATATGTTTCCTTGTAAAGCCAATGAAGTTCCTACTCCAGTGGCGATCAGTCGTAACGTTCCCCAAAAGAAGGAATCCCCAATCCCAGCTAAAGGTCCCATCAAGGATGTCTTGATGTTATCGATCGCTGAGGAATCAAAATTTTGATCATTCACATTTTCTTCTTCCATCGCTGCATTGATTCCTAAAATAAGTGTCACGATATGAGGGGTCGTGTTGAAAAATTCTAGATGACGTTTCAATGCATCGGCCATCGATTCTTTTGTTTTGTAAAGTTTCTTTAAAATCGGAATCATCGCATAGACATAAGCCAGGTTCATTTGCCGCTCATAGTTCCATGAGAACTCCATTTGAAACGAACGCCAGAAGACACGATTCAATTCTTTTTTGGTAATTTCGGCTTTCTCATTAGAAGTCTTCATCATCTAGTACCTCCCCTGAAGTCGTTTGAACAGATTGCCCTTGTCCGCGTATGTTTCTTAGATTCACAACTACAACGGCTGTTATCGCACCAAAGATTGCAATTCCTGTAACAGGCAGCTCTAAATAAGCTGCTAATGCAAACCCTAAAAAGAAATAAGGAGCAACTTGTTTATTGATCAGTAACCTAGCCAACATGGCAAATCCAAGGGCTGGGATCAAGCCAGTTGCGACTGATAAACCATTCTGTACAAAGGCTGGGATCATATCCAACAATTTACTAATCGTATTACTGCCTACCATGAAGGAAATCGTAACTACAAGGGCCAACATCAGTGATAAGCCAAAACCTGCCAATAAGTGCATCCTTTCCACACCTTTGTAGTTACCATCTGCCGCGTACAAATCGGCTTTTTGGTTCATCATAGGAATGAGCAGTCCCAAGTAAACATTTTTCAAGATAAGTGTCAATGTTGCGATCGGGAGTCCTAACAATAAAGCCGTCTCCGTTCCCGCTCCTGCTGTAATTGCAAAGGCTGTACCAAGAATCCCACCAGTTACGACATCGGGTGGAATAGACGCACCAACAGAAAAAGAGCCGATAAACGCTAGTTCCAGTGTTGCGCCCATAATGATTCCCGTGCTTACGTCCCCTAATACGATTCCTGTAAACAATCCAGTAACAATAGGACGCGACAGTAATGACGTTCCTAATGCGTATTCAGACTGCGCAATAAATGCAACGATTCCAAGTAATATTGCTTGCAGCATCTCTGTTACTCCTTTCTTTATAAAACATCTTCGACAGCGACTTTTTTATCTGAAGGTACCTGTCGGATATCGACAGCGATTCCTTTAGCAACCATTTTTTTCAGAAGCTCTTCTTCTGCTGGTAAAACATTGACTGCTTTGCCAATCATTTTAGTTCCTTCTTTGGCTTTGATCCCACCCAAATTGACTTTAGTGATTTCTGGATAGCTTTCTGCTAACTTATAGGCATCTTCAATGGATTCTACTACGATAAACAATTTGTATTTATCAGTCACGCCGCTTTTCAGCGCATGGATAGAATCTTCGATCGTTTTGATCACTAGCTTGACGCCTTGTGGTTTGGCTAGTTTGATCGTTGTCTTACGGATGTCATTTGTCGGCACATCATCATTAGCGATCAAGATGCAATCTGCACCCAAACTTTGCGTCCAAGAAAATGCGACTTGTCCATGTAATAGTCGATGATCGACTCGTGTCAAAATAATCATGTCGTTCCTCCTAAAATTCTTCTTCTTCGATTTCTTTTGCTACACTATCATTGCAGAACTGGATCATATCTTTCGAATTAGCCAACGTTTGATGGATTGTTTCTGAGATGGCACCTCCTCCTTGAAGTTGTGTTGTCAATTCAATCAACAATGGCAAATTCAATCCTGCGATCAAGTAGAAATTCGGTTGTTGGATATAACGTAAAAATTCATTGTTCACACTGCCACCGAAAATATCTGTGATAACGATCATTTCATGCTGTTTATAGGTTTCCATCAGTGTATCTATAGTTGCCGTTAGATCGAATGCTTCTTGAACATAACAATCAATGGCAATGACTGATTGTTTTTTTCCACAAATAAGTTCTAAAGAATGCAAGATTCCTGATGCAAATCTACCGTGTGATGCTAAAATAACGATTTGCTCCACTGCTTTCACCTCTCTTTGCGCCAAGTTACACTTTATTAAACGCAAAAAGCGTGCCAAAAAAAGTGGCACGCTTTCCTTATCGATTAAAAATCCGCTTCAACCATTGAAGAATCAGTGTTTCCAAATAAAACATCATAGATATAGCAAACTTCAGATTCTGGTATCGTGACACTGTAAACCTTTTCAATGACACTAAACGCCTTTTTGATCTCTTTCAGCTGTTTTTCATGACACTG
This sequence comes from Enterococcus gallinarum NBRC 100675, assembly GCF_001544275.1. Taxonomy (GTDB): domain Bacteria; phylum Bacillota; class Bacilli; order Lactobacillales; family Enterococcaceae; genus Enterococcus_D; species Enterococcus_D gallinarum. The sequence goes on from NZ_BCQE01000007.1 coordinate 7,607, forward strand.
GAGCAGTGTGTCGCTGGCATGGTAATTCTCAATGGCTTCATTTCGAATCAGTCGTTCGATCAAACAACTCGTATGGACAAACAACGCAAGCTTGCGGTCATTAGTGATTCTTTGCTGCCACATACGTTCCAGATTCCCCACAAAGAATTCCATTTGAGAAATCACTTTCTCTGTATCTAGAATCGTCACAGATTGAATCACTCGATCTAGCGAAAAGTTTCTTACTAATTGATTGTTCACATACGCAATCATCTCTTCATCCAATTCTTCTTTCAGCCAACTTAATAGTACTGCTGTACCTGCGCCAGAAATCAGTTCTTCTAAAGAAATAAAAGGAGCCAGCTCTTGACGAGGTTTGTTGGTTCCTACAACACCAACAATGTCATACGATGTCAAAGCCTGCTTGACATGTTCCCTATTTTCCAACTGATTGAACTCATAAGGGAGAATTCGAATCTGTAAATGATCTGGAATGCTCTTTTCTAATAAATTAGAGATTTGAACCGCAGTTCCAATCCCTGTTGAACACGTTGTGATGACAACTTTCTCTTTTTTCGTTTGCGGAAGAATAATCTCCCATTCATTTTGACTGTAGGCATTTACCCGTTCTGGAATTTCCCTCAACGAAACATTCTGCTGGATACATTCCCCCACAGCGATGGCTACACTTGTCGTTACATTGTTCATCATGACGATTGGAACCGTCAATTCTGGAATATACTGATAGATTTCTTTCAACGAACCCATGTCGAACAAGACCACTAGTCCATTAGATACATCATTTTTTTGAATATATGCGGTGACCCTTTCTGCAATTTGCTTAGGCGTGACATCTAATGGCATATCGAAAGACTGAAAAACCGATTCATTCAACAAACGATTCGCTACATTCGCAATACTGCTGGCAGTTGCGTAGCCATGGGCCACGATGATACTTCTTGGAAGCAATGAATCTTTGGTATACCCCATATCGTTGATATAGAGTGTAAAAATAATGCGGTCCATACTCGTTAACTCGATATCCAATGCTTTTTGCACTAGCCCTAACAGATTTTCGGTGTAGCGATCACTTGTCGAATAATGCTTTTTAACGCTCTTCAGTAGGTTCTCTGTCAATAAAAGTTTGTCTTGATCATCCGGCAGCCACTCCACATTTCGCCGCAGCCATAAATAATAACTGATCGTATAAACCATGCTGCCGTTAAAGCTGATTTGGAAGGAATGTTCGATCTGCTCCATCATTCGCTGGACGTGCTCGGTCACAAAAATCATCGTCCGCTGCTTTTGTTCTTGTTTATGATCAAACAATAAATTTTCGAATAGTCTTTCAATCACTTTAGAAATAGGATCAGTTGCAGCTGTAAAATCCTGTCCCGCCTGGACATAATTGAGTAGGATCTGTTCATATGTTTGAATGATCTTTTGTTGTTCTGGCTCACTTTCGGCAGTCAGCTGCTGGATTTGCGTTTGCCCATCAATAAGAATCGATTGCGTCGTCGCTGACTCATTGGGTTCATCTGTCAATTGCAGTAAATGTTCTGGTAAATGATAGACCGTGACTGCTATTTCTTTGGCTTTCCGCTTTAGACTAGCCGTATAGCTTTTGGCAGTAATAATCTTGATCGTACTTTTCAATTCACCGACATTCCCAGAAAAATGACTCGTCGTTAACATTTCGATCACTTGAGGTGAGAGTTCTAACGGCAAACCGATGCGTTTTTGCTCTTCAAAAAATGCTTGCAAGATTAGTTGCTTCCGTTCGGAAATCGTTCGTTCTTCCAAAGCAGGCAATGTCGCTTGGATCGGGATTCGCCGCAAAAAAGTTGTTAGAAAAGTTTGTTTCAAATCTTCTGTCGTTGCAAACGCCAACCGACAATCCAACGTGATTGGTCGTCTTGTATCCCCCATTCGATAGATGACACCTTGATCCAGAAAAGTGAATAATTTTTCCTGCCCTTCAGCATTCAACCGATGAACTTCATCGAGAAACAAGACACCGCCGTTTGCTGCTTCAAAAGCACCGCCACGATCTTCTTCTGCTCCGGTGAAGGCTCCTTTCACATGTCCAAATAAATTACTAGTCAATAGCTCTTGGTTATTGGCGTACTGTGCGCAATTGATGGTTATCAGCGGTGCATCGCTCTCTAACAATTCATTTGCCACACAATAGTGATGGAACATTTTTACCAGAAAACTCTTCCCCGTCCCACTTTCTCCCGTCAGCAAGAAGGGAAGCCCACCATTTGGATAGAAGGCGGCCATCTTGATCTGTTCAATGACTTCTGCCAGACTGCCTTTGCTGCCGATCACACTGGAAAAGAAATCTTCTTTTTGATCAAAAAAAGGTTTTTCCGCCGCAACAGCAGCCAGACTCTCGTATACGTTTTGTGTTAAGGGGTAGTTTTGGCTCTCAAATGCCTGCTTATGAAAAAAATAAACGGGTCGGGTCGCAATTTTCACTAAACGACCTTCTTCCGTTAGCTGATTCAAATAGTGACTGATCGTGTTTCTCTTGACTGAAAACTTCTCGGCAATATCTTTCGCTGTGAAGACATCGCTTACATTTTCTACAGAGAAAAAAGCCGTCTGGTTTTGCAAGTAAGCAAGTAATTGTTCTTTCATCGCTGTTCTCCTTGTCCTCTTTCTCCGTTTATCATAGCTTACGTTCCTGGAAAAGCCAAGAGGTGCTGTAAGAAACAGTTTTCTTTTAGTTTATTTGCTTCACCATTCCCCATATTCTGCTTGATAAAGGGTATCAATGATTTTGACAAGATTGACTTTGACAGCGACCAATCCACTCACGCCTAGTACAGTGAAAACAAACAGGGGTATGCCATGAAGTGAAGCTATCGTTTTGCCACTCTCCAAGACAAAAGGATGGATAAAAAAGAATGCTCTGCTTCCTTGCCGTAATAAAGAAGACTGTGATGATTGGATCTTGCTGTTTTTCACTAAAAAAGCAGTCATAAATAATGCAACTGGAACCATCATCAATAAGAAATTTTTATCATCTCCTTGATTGATATAAATGATTCCACCTTCGATCAACAGAAATAGTAACAATAAAGCAATTTTCTTCCGTAAATGATTTTGAAATATGGAATGTTTCTGATAGTCTGCCAAGAATGTACGCAAAGCAAAAAGATAAAGCTGTAAAATAGACCATTACGTGTTGTCAGAAATAAGCTTTTGTAAATATCATAGAATGTCAGCAATGGTCCCTCCAAATAACTGGAGTAGGTTTCTGAGGAACCAATCACATAGAGAAAACTAGCCAGCCCAAATTGGATAGGATAGCCCCACTTCCTTGTTTTGTGGACAAGCCACATCCCGCTGATCAGTGCCGGAAAATACCATAAGTGATAGCAGATACCGATCATAAAAAAAGCGAACCCGAAGGCTACGGGATAGAAATACACAGGGAGCGCTAGTTGCTGAAGATACATCATGCCATATGGCAGATAGATTATTGACCATAGGATATATATTTTTAACTGTCGCAAGATCCACTCTTTTAGAAGATACTGCTTTTTCCGAAAAAAGTACCCATTCAACACCAAAAAGAATGGTACCGCCCAGCGACAGAGGAGACTCTTTAAAAGAAAATGAACCAAATCATTTTCAGCAAGTCGCCCACAATGTACTAAAACAACCAACAGTGCAGCAAAACATTGCGCACAATCCAATAACGAGAATTTTCTTTTCATTCCTCTTCCCTCCGCTTCTTTTTTGACGATACTTGTTCGTTCTCATCAATCAAAGCGACAAAGGATTCCATGCCATATTCTTTTCTGCAACAAAAGAAAACATTGCTCCATCAACATGTTACCCTTTGTTGCACCCGAATATTCCCGGGGATTATTGGGAGGGTTTAGAATTTTTGCTATAATGGGAAAGACAAAACGGAGGAACCTATGAATATCGGAAAAATTATCAAAGAAGAACGATTAGCGAGAGGATTGACGCAAGAACAATTGGCCAATGAGTTTTTTGTCACCCGTCAGCTAATCTCCAAGTGGGAAAATGAAAAAAGTTATCCTGATTTAAATCAGGTGGTCAAGCTCAGTGATTATTTTGAATTGCCATTGGATTATTTACTGAAAGAAGATCAAGCAATGGTGACGGAACTAAATCTCGATAGTCGAAAAAAGAGATGGGGGAAATGGTTGATTGGTATATTGTCCGTTCTTTCTATCATTTTATTAACCGTATTAGCGATTGGTTTTTGGATCGATCCAGTCATGCTTACGAAAGAAGACATCACCATCACTGGAATCAAAAAGTACCGATTGCCAGAAACAACCATCACCAATAAAGCCACCGGTCAAACCGTTCGATTACCAGAAGATGTAGAATATTTGATTTCTTTTACAACGAATAAACCACTTATCAGCTTGCCAAAAATAGCTGGCTACAAAAACTATAGCAATGAGAAACAGAGTCTATTGCTGGCAGAGGGGCATCACGAATTGGAATGGGGCCCCCGGAAAAGCAGCATTCTTGTTCGCAGTTCTCGAGAAGAAAATCTATCCGATCCGCAATTGAATTTTGGCAAAGACCTTTATTTGTATAACACGAAAAAAGCCGGTGCTGCTTATAAAAAAGATTCCTCAGCAGTGAACAGAGTCAGCATTCCTACAGAAGGAGATTTGTTATTTACCACTGAAGAGCTGGACGCACTGCCTTTTGAAAACGGCACACTTTCTTACTGATTATCAGAAAAAAAGAGTCTACTGTAGGTTTTTAGTCAGCGAATCAATAAGAAGGTAGCTTTGGGTGAAGCTGTCTTTTTGATTTCACTTAAAAAGTCCTACCGTAGACTCTTTCTTTTACATTTACAAGTAGTTGTATCATTAAAAAACATTCACTATAAAAATAAGTCAAGCTTAAATCGTTACTTCCGTATGATCACGACTCAAGACATACAGGCTGCTTTCGATTTTGAAGTAGTCTTCGACTAATTTTTTCAACTCAGCCATTGCGGCATCGGCCCGCAAATGTTGTTCTTCATTGATTGATTCAATGAACAATACTGCGTTGACGGTCTCTTCTTTTAACATCGTGCGTTGCGCTTCTCGCCAATTTAAACAGCGGCAGATGGCTCCTTGCTCGTCATAGTAAATCAATTCTCCTGCTAGAGCTGGCGCATCCGTCTCGGCTCCTAATGGGAAAAATGACTCCCCACCCTTGGCTAATCCGAGGTGTAAATCACCTGCGATTGCAGCCAAATCTTCTCCACCTAAAGGCATTCCATACTTCATAGAGACACTATTGTAGAGATCTACTAATGGATTGATTGGAAAAAAAGTTCGATCTTGATTGACACGCTTCAACAACGCTTCAATGGAAGAACGGGCACCTTTTTTTGTCTTAAATTTTTGGAAAGCTTCCCGCCACTCTTGGACAACTGGATTTTCACTGAAGGTTTCATTCGTTAAGAATTGCTTAGCTTCGCGTTTGCCGTTTTCCAGCAATTCGGTAAAATAACTTTCTTTTGCAGGATCTATTGAATTGTCGATCCCTTTCACAACGAGACAACTAATTTGTGCTTGGGGAAAGATTTCCCAGAATGCTTGATCAATACAAATTTTCATTCTTTTCACTCTCCATTGCTTTATTTGAATCACTACAAATTACTTTGCGACTGACCGAACCACAGATACAGATAAAACGCCCAGGCTCTTCTTATGATTATACACGCTTTCCTACACTTTAAGAAGTGGAAGAAGTAGTGAAAGACGGCTCTCTTTTTTCGCTAAAAACGATTCAAGAACTTTATTTTTTCCAAAGTATTAGCCTAAAATCGTTTTATCATATTTAGTGGCAATTCTCACAATGCATGAGTGCTTGGGGGCTTATCCACTAGGTAAAAACATTCCTTTAGTTTCGTCGGATTGTTTAAAAATTGCACTGAGATAGAAGTTAATGCAAAAGAAATAACCAATACTTTGACAAGATTGGTTATTTCTACAAAGGTATTTAATGGTTATTCACATCATTGATGAGATGCGTTTGAAGCCGATTAGTATTCGCCAATAATTAACTCTGATGAAACTATCCTTTCAACCAGGGGCAAAAGGCAAAATCCCAAGTTCATTCAGATTGCTCGCCATTTCTACTTAAAGTGATCAATAACACAATAAGTAATATCCCTATTCCAGACAAGGTGAAAAAAGATTGGCTCGTTTCTCCTGTTCTGGGATACTCCCGCGTTACAACATAATGTGGAACAACCGAAGCAGTCGTTACTTCTTCCAAGTGATGATTTAATTCATTGATACTCTCCGGATTGCTGTCGGCTGTTTCAAGCCCTAATTGACCGAAAACTTGAATATCAGTTGCAGTAGCCATGCAATCACCCCATTTGTTTTTTAGTTCCAACTAACTGCATCAAACTTAAGATTCAACGTATAGTTTACGTTGACTTGTGTGGTGGTTGTAGCACTTCCTGTATACGTGAATGTTGCTTTATTGTTTACTGGCGTTGCGGGCGTATCACTAGCTTGCTGCTGATTTTTTACATTGGCTAAAGTAATCAGCGGTGCATTTAAAGAAGATACGACAGTCCCATCTGTAATCAAATTCGTTGAAGCTGTTGTCGCTGTGTTGCCTGCTGTTCCGGTAACTGCTAGTTTCAAAGTAAAGTCATTTGGCAATGTGGGATTCGTTCCTTCTGCTTTAAAGCCATTCGCAGTTACTGTTACTGGTCGCCCCGAATTGTTAAGAATTGTATAGGATGGTGCTGAAATCGTATGATTAGCCACAGTGTTATAAAAAATCGTTTTTGTCGGTACAGTCACATTGATCCAATTCGTATCTCCTTCAGGAATATTCGCATTTGGATCTGTGTTGTCAGCACCTAACGTTCCATTGACTTGAATATCAGCGGTAGTTTCGCCACTAATCGTTTGCTGACTACCACTTCCTGAACCATCTTCCGCGTAAACAGCTGTTGCCGTCCCGAGAACCACACCGGATGTTAGTAATATAGCTAGTAATTTTTTCATTATAAATTCCCCCTTATTATATAAAACAAAATGTTTGTAATACCTAAATTATTCAACAAGGAGCGTGACGCCTGCAGAAACTTCTCCTTGCTTTTTCTTTGTTTGCGGATCATAGAGGCTAAAATTAGCAGTAGTATGATACTCGCCCGCAGATAGCGATTGTTCTAAGTGAACCTGTTTAATTTCTTCTCCGGGATAAATTGCACCGGATGTATAAATAAGCTGACCCGTTTCATCCTCTTTGATCTCGACATTGATCGGATAAGCATTGCTTTCAGGGTTTTTAATTGCTAACTGTCCTGTTTGAGTTTTGCTATCGATGATTGCTTCCGAGACGATCATCATGTTGAAATTACTCGCATCAACTTTCTTCTGAGCAAGAACTGCTAATTCTTTTTCGGACATTTTTGTCGCATCTTTTCCTTCTGGCAAGAAATCCCCACTGATGACTGTCATCGGTATCGGTTTGGGAGACAAGAAGAAATGGTAGACTCCGTAACCGCCCAAAAGTAAGAGTAAAAGAAGGAGCAATAATAAAATTCGTTTTTTTCGGTTCTTTTTTTCTTCCATAATTTACTCCTCTTGATTTGTATTTTGTGCTGTAATAGCAAAAGAAAAGCGGTAACTGATCGCTTGCGGACCATTCATTGGCCCAGAATAGTTTCCAGTGAAATAAAGAGCTGCCTGATCATCCGATTCCCAAAATGGATTGAGTTGAATACTCGGCTGATCCATATTCTCTTTTTCAATCAATGGTCCCATCGTGACTCTTTCTTTACTATCTACTTTTTCTGCAACTAAAGAAAGCTGCAATTCCTGCTCATTACTTAGAAATTGATCCACTAACGAAATGATTGAAGTATTCTCAGGATCACGAGTAATACTTTTTAATTTTAGAACTGTTGGCACATTGCCAGCATTTCTCACGGTATATTCGTCTAGATTTTGTTGTTTTCCGAATTCACCAGGAATCGGACTATCAAAAGCCATCGTCTGATTGGAAAACTGCAGCAGTGTAAATTTAGGTACTTCTACAGCCACTTCTTGCCAAAGGCTTTGGAACAAATAACCAGGAATACGAGACCCTTCCACTTTCGCATATAAATAATAGGTGGCTGCAGTTAATTGTTGGAAAGTTGCCTTTGTAACGGTTCCTGTCGATGGAGAATTTTGTTCTAAGGTTACTTCCTTGCTCTGAAGAACCCCATCTCCCGCTTGCTCAATACTATCTTGAGCAGTTGGATCTGAGAGATCTGAGCCTGCATATAATTGTTTGGCAGCTAATTTATATTGAACTTGTTTCCCAACGAATGATAAAGGCGTTAGCGAATCAATTTGTCCATGGATGTTGCTAATATCTGCAGCAACTTCTGGTATTGCTGATAGGTTTTCAATTTTGGGCATACGACTGTAAGCCATTGAATAACCATTTTCGATAGCAGCTGCTGTAATTGTATAAGCGGTGTTCGACTGCACATCGGCAATATAGGTTGACTGTTGTTCTGATGTTAAGTAATCCATTCTATACGTAGAGGCATCCGTATCTTTGCGAGTGAATTTTGGGTTAAAGCCGGAAGCAAAAACTTGTTTTGACGGATTATTCGTGTCAAAAACTAAATAATCCGGTGAAGATAGATTGAATATCGGGCTATTGCCGGAGAAACTATTTGCTTCTGTCGTAAAATGTGCAATCGAATTTTCAGCTAAGTTCCCGGTCAGCGTACCGATATAACTTAAACTAACGTCATTTGTTTGATAATTCGTTCCATAAAACTTCCTGTAATGTAGCTCTGCTTGTTCTTGGATGTTTAAAGTGGCGTTATCCCCGTAGAAGAGCAAAGGTTTGCTTGTTTCGATCGAAACAAGCGCTCTTGGGGCAATTGTCACGGTTTGCGCAGTACTCCAAAAAATAGCCATAGCCGTAGGTGTATCATTATAGATTTTCGTGTTGCTGTCTTCAGAAAATAAAATAGTCCGGTAACCTTCCACGAATTCTCCGCCATATGATGAACCAGAAGAATAAAAACTATTTTGCCCCCTTAGTTCTAAACTATTCCCAGCATCATTGTTTCCCCAAAAAGGTTGTCCGCCATTTTGAATATTGTAGTTGATATTTTCCACAATAAAGTGGACATTCGAGTTTCCGTTATATAAAATTCCGTAATAGGTGCTATTTGGATAGGCACTGTTCCCAAACGATATATTTTTGTAGGTGATCGAAATATTATTAGCCCCTGTACTAAAATGGGCAGCACCATAACTTGTACCACTATATAAGAAAGCAAATCCGTTGCCATCGATCACCGTATTGTGTCCAATAACCGCAGTGCCATCGTAGACAATATCATTTTGTAATTGAATATATTTTGTTGACCCGGAATCTAAAGAAGCAGACAGTGCTTGTTTGAATTCAGAAAAAGTCGTCACTAAATATGGATTTCCAGCAGTACCTATTTCCTCAACTACAGCTTCAGCTTCCCCTGCAAAAACGGTTGGTTGTTCCATAGATTCTTGTTTCTGAGCCGAAGAGGATTCCGTCGTCAATGAACTTTCCAGACTTTCATCACCTGTTGGTTGGGCAACTTTTGACTGAGAAGACTCCTCTTGAGTGCTTTCCTCGATCAACGATTCTTCTGTCTGTGACTCATCCACTAAAGTTTGTGACTCTGGTATCGACTCTTCAGTTACCGTCATTTCTTCTGCAGCAACTGAAACCGAAAAATGAAAAAATAGGGAAAAGACGATACCTACAAGCTGCATTTTTTTGGACATTCTTTCACCATCCTCAATCTCACTAAGGTTATTAGAAATTATACGGATAATTTTTAGCAAACTAAAATCTAATTTTGGGAAAACTTTTCCCTTTTCTCAACACTTTCAGAAATTTTCCCTAAAATATCTTAAAATACTTTTTTTCTTTTCTGCAAAAGAAGGGACGTCAATCTGACTGAGATTATAACGAACATTCATTCACAAAGTCCGACTCATCTCTACCTTATTTATTATCATTCTATTCTAATCAAATAGGCAGTCCATCAGTATATGTCATATTCATTTATTTTTGCAAGCAATATCCCTTTGTCATTCTCAACACTAGAATTCCTCTTTTATTTTTTTGCTTATCGATTAAAGAAAATTTCTTATTCGCTCTGTATTAGCCTAGACTTACTTATCCAGTAAAATTCAGTGAAAGATTACAGGATAGTATCAGAACTGCTTATTTAGGCCTTTTAAATAGCTTTTCCCCTTTCTTATTTATGGATAAATGATGAGAATTTTTGTGTTGAATCACTGTTTTTGTGTAAAAGGTTGTACGATATTTCACTTATTAAGGTCTGCAGCAATTCTCAGTAAAAATAAAAGTTACCAGGATTTTATCTAAATTTTCTGACATTTATGAGTTAAAAAAGATTATAACATATCGCCGTTTTATATTAAAATATTTTAATGTAGATACTAAAACAACTATTATTTACCTTTATCGCAAAATTTTCTACTTTTAAATGATTCCTGCGGAGCAGATAAAAAGACTAAGAGATCAGCAATTCATGCTACGAATCTCTTAGTCTTTAACTATCGTTCACAGTCTTGTATCAGTTGATTTCCTATAGAAGAATTGTCTGTGAGTGAGGGCGATACCCGTTTTTAGTTGTGATGAAATGATAAATTATTTTGATTAGTACTTGAATGACTTATTGCAATTTGCATTTATCTTTAAGTAAATATTTGGTTACAAGAACGTCTTAGCAAATTGCATTCTAAGAGTGTGTTCTCAATACATTCCGTGTTTCTTTCAATATGGTCAGAAGGAACAACATACGTATCCTCTATCTGGCGAATGGCTGATTTGTTCCCTCAGTTCGTTTCATCTGCTTTTCTGACACGTATTCTCTTTTATTCAAAAAAGAACTCTTTAGAATTGTTTCTTTTTCATAATCGAAATACTGATCCTTACAGAGAGTGCCAAAAGTAGCAGAGCAATTACTAATGCAATAAGAAAGAGCATTCCTATGCTGACAATGGGCAATGTATTCAATTGAGCAATCAGATCAACGTTAAAGAAGAGCTTTGCCCCTTTTACAATCACAACACCAGCGACTACCAGAAGTCCAACAGCAGCAATAATGGCAATTCTGCCCTTTTCGCCGCCAAACTTTAGTTGGAAGGGAATCATGAGAGACTGGATGATGATCATAACAGGCAAAATCATTGCTGCAATCTGCCAGATCTCAGTGAGAGAAGTAGTATCTCTAACAACTGTTGCAATCAATCCTAAGAAAGTTGCCAAAAGCCATGAACTAAATCCCAGTAGAAATCCTAGACAATATTTTTCTAGCACATAGCCCACTCGAGTAATAGGTAAAGTGAATAAAAACGCATATCCATTGTCAAATTCATCATAGCTGATGGTGCTTAATGTGAATAAAGAAAGCACAAAGGTTAAGAAGCCTAGTGGGAATGATACATCCTCTGTAAACGAGATCATTCCTATTGCAATCAAAAGAATAACCAAAAAGAAATTTTTTTGTGTGGCCATCAATTTAAAATCTTTTACCAACAAACCTGTCATTATTCACGCCCCCTTACCATCATCATAATCACTTCATCAATTGATCCTTTTTCAATGACTATTTTAGGAAAATTCTCCATATAAAATTGTTTTTGATTCGTTAAACAACTATAGCCATAGCTTTCTTCTTTGTATCGGAGTATAAATTGTTTATCCAGTTCTTTGTATTGCTCCGGATCAACTTTCAATAGTGCATAATCACTTAACAAGACATCGGTCTCTTCGTGTAAGATCATTCGTCCATCATGGATCATATAAAGATCATCACAAAGTGTTTCTAAATCACTAGAGATATGGGAACTGATCAAAATCGCACACTCTTCATCTTTTTCCATAAACTCTCTCAACATCAAAAGTAATTCATCTCTAGCAATCACGTCCAAGCCAGCTGTCGGTTCATCTAAAAGCAACAATTTAGCGTGATGCGATATAGCTACTAATACTTTTAGTTTTGCTTTCATCCCTGTTGAAAAGTCGTTGAGTCTTTTATCCACTGGGAGTTGGAATCGCTGAATTTGTTCAGTAAAAAAGTCTTCGTCAAATTCGCTATACATTGTCCGCAAAATAGGAATAATATCTTTAATCCTTAAATAGCCGCTGAAGCCAGAATCGGATAAAACAACACCTAACTTTTGCTTCTCTTTTGGGGTGAGTTCTTTACTATCCTTACCTAAAAGTGTGATCTTCCCACTATCAAAAGGAATTAAACCAAGCGCCGCTTTAAACGTAGTACTTTTACCTGCTCCATTTTGACCAATCACCCCTGTGATAGTACCTTTTTGAACTTCTAATGAACAATCAAGAGAAAAATTATCATACTGCTTTTTTAGATGCTCAATTTTCAACATGTTTCAACCCTCCAATATCAATTCAAACAAACTTTTTATCTCTTCATCACTAATCCCGCAACGTCGCCCTTTTTGAATTGCTTGCTCCAATTCCTTTTCTAGTTCTTTTTTTTGCTCTTCCAGTAGAAGCTCTTTATTAGTGGCAGCTACATAGGTTCCTTTGCCATGAACAGTTATGGTAAAGCCTTCTGCTTCCAATGTGTCATAGGCTTTTTTGACCGTTAATGCACTGATTTTCAATTCTTTTGCAAGCGTCCGAACAGATGGTAGAGGATCATTTTCATTAAGCTCGCCACTACGAATATGCCCTTTGATTTGATCGACAATCTGCTCATAAATCGGCACCATTAAGGAAGTATTAATAATCAATCTCACATTTTCTTCCCCCTTCTCGTTACAAACAGTATATAACAGCACACAACTGTTATCAAGTGTTATATACTGTTTATCAAAAAAATTTGAGTTTTTACTGAGCATAAACAAAAAAAGCTAGGCAAAAGCCTAGCTGAGAACACGATTTAATCGTGAAAGATAGATAGTTATTTCATGCGTATGATAATTGTCCCACCTATAACACTCACAATCATGATGCCGAGGACAAGCATCCAACTCGCCTTCTCATCATTTGTCTGTGGAAGTTTTTTATCATTCGTTTTATTTGAAGCGTTTAATGTAGCAGAGTGACTTGATCCTGATTGATTGTTCTGAGTCCCTAACATGGACGAATCAGTTGTGTTTGGTTTCGTAGTACTTGGTTCTGTGCTGCTTGACTCCGTTACGCTTGATTCTGTGACACTTGGTTCTGTCATACTTGGTTCCGTCGTACTTGGTTCTGTGCTGCTTGACTCCGTTACGCTTGATTCTGTGACACTTGGTTCTGTCATACTTGGTTCCGTCGTACTTGGTTCCGTCGTGCTTGGTTCCGTGACACTTGGCTCCGTAGTACTTGGTTCTGTGCTACTTGGTTCCGTCGTGCTTGGTTCTGTGCTACTTGGTTCCGTCGTGCTTGGCTCTGTCGTACTTGGCTCTGTGACGCTTGGTTCTGTGCTACTTGGTTCCGTCGTGCTTGGTTCCATCGTGCTTGACTCTGTCATACTTGGCTCTGTCGTACTTGGCTCTGTCGTACTTGGCTCTGTCGTACTTGGCTCTGTCGTACTTGGCTCTGTCGTACTTGGCTCTGTCGTACTTGGCTCTGTCGTACTTGGCTCTGTCGTGCTTGGTTCCGTCGTACTTGGCTCTGTCGTACTTGGCTCTGTCGTACTTGGCTCTGTCGTACTTGGTTCCGTCGTGCTTGACTCTGTCGTGCTTGACTCTGTCGTACTTGGCTCTGTCGTACTTGGCTCTGTCGTACTTGGCTCTGTCGTACTTGGCTCCGTTACGCTTGGTTCGGTAACGCTTGGCTCGGTGGTACTCGATGTTTCTTTTTTAGTATTGGTAATAATGATGGTACCATCCTCATTGGTTACCGCACTTTCAAAGTCATCTGGAACATTGACTTCTTCGACAGTGTAAAAGAAATCTTCCCCTTGGTTATTGTACTTTGGTAATACTACGTTTTGGCCTTCAACTGGGACTTTTGTGCGTGTTCCTTGATAGCCCTCGCCTTTATTCAAGGTTAAACTATCTGACGTTTGCCAACTTTCAGCACTAACGGTGGTTGTTCTTTTGACTTGGTATTCGATCTGATCAGGAATCTCAGCATCAGGAACATTGACCCACTTCTTCATAATTTTCAATTCTACGACAGGTGCCTTGATGGATGGAATAGGAAAATCTAAATATTCACCATCACTTCCTGTTGTTAATGTCGTGCGTCCGTTACACAAGACCCATGTTTCTCCTTGAAACTCAGCGGATTCTGTATTTATTCGAACCTGATAAGTTAGGGTAAGTTTTTCATTTTCACCTAACGCGATGTTGCTAACAGAGATGGTTTGATTAGCTTCAGTTACTTGAACTGCTGCAACAATTTCAGGAGCTTGGATCCATGCTCCTTGATCATTTTTGCGCCACCCGACCAATTGATAGTGGCTATTATCAAACATACTGACTCCTTGTAAAAGGATGCTTTCCCCCATAGGGTCTGTGATCGTCCCATTGGGAATCGTTTTATCAATGTGGTTCGCAATTTCTTTCAATGCTGAACCAAGACCGCTAAGATTTTCGTCCGTCGTCAAATAATTAGCCGGTGCAGTAGCAAGATTACGGGCAATGTATTCGCCCCTTGCCGAAGGTGCCGTTGCCACTGAATAAACCGTAAAGTTCGATTCCTTGATGTCAACGATCGTTCCTAATGTTTCATCAGTCACCACTTGACTGCTGACTGGAACTGCTAAACTATCTGTTGAAGTCTTACTTGTTGTATGGTATTGAGGATTAGCTGTTTGGAAAGCTTTGGTATAGCTGCTAGTATGATAGCCATTGTAATCATCGATCTTTCCTGTATTGGGATACACAGTTGCATTTTCAGCAGGCAAATAGCTGCGATTGGCACTATCATCGCCAATATGGATAAACATCTTTTCAGCTTCAGGTCGACTTTGTTCAAGGAGCAGACGTTGTCCCTCCATCAAGCCTTTTTGCATAAATGTTCCTGAGTGTGATTCCGCCGTATGCTGTAAAAAATTTTGCAGATAATCGATGTCTGTGGAGAAGCCATTCGTAGAATAAGTTGTTCGATTATAGGCAACAATTCCGATACGAATAGAGCCGTTTGACAGGGAATCTCCTAATTCCTCACCAAATTGTTGCAGCCCTTTTAAGGCATTGGTTAATTTTTCTCCTTTCATAGAGGATGAGTAATCAATCACAAGGACAAGATCAACTGGATTATCTATTTGATTCCCTTTCACATCTAAAGTGACGTCAAAGAGACCTTGTTGCCCAGCTACCTCTTTGACACTCTTCTTTACATAAGCTTCATCATGATAGTTCACATAGTTTTCATTATCAAAATCGACTCCCGGCGCATTGCCGTAATCATAATTATAGGTATCCCCTTGTTCGACACCATCAGTAATGTATTGACCAGATTGATTGTTTTGATAATCAAAATCATAGGTGTCAGCATTTGCTTGTAGACTCATGCAAGTGATCATCAATCCAATAGTTAATAGTAAAAAAGCCAAACTCTTACTTGATTTTATTTTGTTAACTTTCATTTCTTACACTCCTTTACTTCATGTCCACTCATTCGAAGGGAGAATCGTCGTTCACTTGTGGACGAAATTTGCCAAACCAAATTGTAGTTTGTTTTGACAAACAAAAGAGGCAAAAAAATGCAAAACTCAAATACAAATAAATATCCTTTTTTGTGCTATCATGAGAGAAAATTGATACAAAAAAATTACTAGATCGGAGGCAAATCGATGGAGCGATTCCATACATTTTTTGGGAGTGGCCTCAAAAAAGACGTCGAGTTACTGCGCTTTTTGTATTTGCAAAAACGCTTTGTCCCTATAGAAGAAATCAGTCAAACATTAGGTCTCGATCGTCGTTCTGTCCAAAAGAGCTTTGACTCATTGACCAAACAGCTGGCAAACAATCAAGAAGAAAAAAATGAGATCCTAATTGCCAAACACGGATCCGGGTATAAATTCAGCGGCACCAAAACAGACTATAAACGATTGACGAGTCAGCTTTTAGCATCCAATCCTTTTTTTCAACTACTTAAAACCCTGTTGCTGCAAAATGAGATCAACTTGATCCAATTTGCTGCTAACAATTTTTTCTCTGAATCGACTGTTCGTAAAAGAATTTATGAATTAGAAAACGCATTGACTCCTCTTGGCTTTTCTTTGCGAAAACAAAAAGGCATGGTCCGATTGATTGGCAACGAAGCACGTATCAGATATTTTATGGTCGCCTTCTTTTGGCGGACATTCTCTGGGTTGCAATGGCCGTTCAAGGGACTCTCGCAAAAAAAATGCGAAACGATCGCTCAAGATTTCTATCAGAATAACCAGATTCCTTTCAATAAAATCGAATTAAGAATGACGACGTATATTCTAGCCGTCACTATTTTACGCTTTCGCAAAGGGCAGTCGCTCCCAACAGATTCATTGGAGGTGGCACCTTTTCTCGCAGGTGAAGACTTGCAGTTGTTTCGACAACTGACTGATCAAAATACGCCCATATTCAATCGCTTAGCAGAAGAATTATCCGAACACTTCTTTCTACCAGAAAACGAACGCCGTTTTTGTTTTCTTTGGCTGCAATCCAATCTTGACCGTACATTTAAGGAATCTCAGCTAGAGACTTATTTTTCTTCGAATGAGGTGGAGAAGACCCCTACTGCCATTCAAGAAGTGATTGCTTCAATGACATCACATCATGAGAGAAAAACATTCCCAACCTCTCAGAAAAATTTGATGTTGAACACCATTTTAAATGGCATTCTCTCCATTGCGCTTTTTGGAAAAACCGATCATACGTTGGCAGGCTATGACACCGTCCAATTTCTCGCAGAACATTTCCCAGAATTGCGGATGCAGTCAGAAAAACTTTTAGAGCAGACAAGCTTGTATCATGATGAACCACTCAATCGCAAAGGACTTGCATTGCATGTCGCAACGGCTTGGACGCAAGTGGTATCACCAGCCGCGTTTCAGAAACAAATCAGAATCAAACTCGAAACGGATTTACCTTTAGCCGTTTCACTGACAATAAAAAAACTGATCAAAATGCCTTTTCAAGGCTTTTATAATATCGATATTCGCGAACACTTTGACCAAGAGGCCTATGATCTTTGCTTAAGTACCACACCGTTGACTGAAACCTTTGAAAAAGTCCCTGTATTACTGATCAATGCCCAGATCACACTACCTGATTTGTTGGCGATCCATCAAGCCCTCGAGGAGCTGACCCAGCAAAATCGTCCGCACCATTGAAACTCAAGCATGCAGTTATTCATTGAGAAAAATAGGATATCCTGCTCCCTAAACCCCCTTCTTGCTACAGCATTCGTTAGTTCCAGTTAGAGTTTGTTGGAGGAAGACAATTATCTCTTACCTGATGCTGACAAACAATCGTATAAGCAATCTGTCACTATTCCAAATTGGCTGACAGATTGTTTTTTTGCTAGCATTCGGATGGTCTTGATAGATAATCTCCAGTCAAAGTAATTTTTTTCACTACAATTTCTTTCCAAGCAGTGCTTCTCTAAAAAGCTTCACACCTTCGAAAAATCAGCTCTCAACCTGCCATCGTTCTCATAAATACTTTTCTGATTAATTTTTTGAAGAATCAACCGATTCTTATTATTAGTGACACTTAGCAACAAAGAAAGAATAAGGAGGTTGATACTAAGAAATGTTTCTACAATTGATAGTTGATTGTTGAGTTAGTTGGTTGGGTCATTTGTTGTCTACTTCAATGTTTTGGATAGAGCTAGTCAATGAAAAGGCAAAATGATAACGCACATTTTGCCTGAATCAACAAATGATTGCCACTCCTCCCAACTATTTAAACCTCATGAAATTCATTAACGCGCTACCCCTCGTTTTTATTATTTCTATATGTAAGGAGAACAGATGAGTGTCCAGAATCGATGATTATTTAAAACAACAAATGCAGCAATCCACAAAGCAAACCGTGGAAAAAGATATTTTTTTAGGCCACTCCCCTAACGAAATCATCTACTTCATCACAATCCATGAATTATTAAGATCCCCTGATCAGTTATGTCATAAATTAAAAGACCAAATTTCTGAGAATGGCACAAAGGTCGTGATCAATGGAAATATCTACGATCATGCCCTTATCAAAGTGCTAAAAGTTGTCATCGAACTGAAGGCGGATTATTCAGTTATCGTCCGCGATGGCTTTAGAGAATATAACGGAAATCTTCACAGTAGTGAACAAGTTGGTTTGCTCGTTGTCAAGTCAGCTAAATAAAAAACTGCTACCTCTCAAAAACAGAGGTAGCAGTTTTTTCGTCTTTCCACCAAACGATAACTACGATTGATTGCTCGTTGCTTCATTCGTTGCTTTATTTATTATTTCAAAGATTGCTTTCTTTCCGATTATGTTGACGATAAAAGCTGAGAAAAATGATTGCATATAACACCGCTGTAAAACCAGTGACGGCAATCGAATTTGTGATCAGAATCCCCAGAAACAGCAAGACGAGAGAAACAATCGCCAAACTTAAATAGCCTTTACGAAAAAGATTTTTTTGCTTAATGGCTAAGACAAAAGCGGCCAGACTGATCAATAGCCAGATCAAAAGAACAGTGTAGGAAAGAGAGCCAGCTAAATAACCAAACAATTTGTCTCCTAAAAAATAGGAAAGCACAACACCTAAGTATAACGTTCCACTACAAAACATGATTGCTCGTTGCGGGACACTATTTTTATTTAAAGCAATAAATTTATGCTTAGCATTGCCATTGTTGCTCATTCGGAAATACAAGATTCGCGAAGACGCATAGATTCCTGAATTGATCGAAGAAAATAAAGCCAGAATGATTACCAAATTCACGATGTCCGATGCGAAAGGCAAATGAATCTTTTGAAAGACCATCACGAATGGACTCACATTCGGATCCGCTAACTGATTCCATGGGTAGATAATCAGTAATAGAAATAACGGAATAATATAAAAAGCCGTGATCCGTGTCATGACCCCTCTGATCGCTTTAGGAATCGCTTTTTTCGGATTTTCTGCTTCACTGATCGTGATTGCCACCAATTCTGAGCCACCATAGGAATAAATAACTACTAGCAATGAGTTGATAAATCCTTGAATCCCATGAGGGGCAAAACCACCATGGTCAGTGATTTGACTAAAGGTCGGCAAGAAGCCAATATCAAGTAGTTGTGTGCCGACTAGATAGATTCCAATAATGATCAACGCAATCACTACGCTGATTTTTGCCCAGGAGAGCCAATACTCCGTTTCTGCAAACAAACGTACGGAGAAAAGGTTGATGGCTGTCGTTAAAAGAGCCAGTATCAAAACAAAGATCCACGCCGGAATATTGGGAAACCAAAGCTGCAAAAAACTGGCAGCTGCCACTGCTTCGGCAATGATGTTGATCATCCACATCGACCAGTAGAGCCAATCGATAAAGTCAGCTGTATGTAATCCAAGATACGGTTGGACCAATCCAGAAAGACCATGTTGCTTTTGATCTTCTAGAACCAGCTTTCCAAGTCCTGTCATCACCATAAATAAAATAAGGCCACAAAAAATAAAGGCGAGTAATACCGAAGGTCCGGCTAAGTCGATCGCTTCTCCACTTCCTTTGAAGAGACCAGCTCCAATCGCTCCTCCAAGAGCCAACATGGTAATGTGGCGAGTTTTCATTTGTCTTTTTAATTGATTTTCTTCTTTCATATGATCCTCCTTGTTTCTCTGATAGGCATAAATGAAATCAATCAAAAAAATCATCATTTTTTATAACTGGTTTCAAAAAAATAACGGAGCTAGACTCCTTGCCCAGATCATACACAGTTAAATAACCTAATGCAACAAAAAATTGAAAAAATAATCTATTTTTTCTGAAAATTCTATCATATTCTAATCTTTTTCAGTTCCTTCAAAGAATCTTTCTCCCTTTATCTGAACAGTAAGTAGCCATGCATACATAAAAAAACGTTTCTCCCCTTCAATAAAAGCAGAAAAACGTCATTTAAAAAGGTTGGAAATCCATCCACTTATTGACCAAATAGCAAACCAGCTTTAAAGTGTTCCAATCAAATCCAGTGGATGCTCAATGAAGAAGTCCGGACCAACGCCTAACAAGGCTTCTTTCGTATGGCTTCCCCAGGCAACAGCGACGGTGCCCACACCGGCTGCTTGCCCCATCTCGATATCAAAGGTAGCATCACCGATCATCCTAACCTCTTCTTTTTGCAATGCATGATTTTTTAAAATCAAAGTTATCCCTTCAGGATGGGGCTTGTAGTGCGTCACTTTATCTGATCCGATCGTCTCGGCAAAAAAAGCAGCAATGCCTAACCCCTTCAAATTCCGATTCAATATATCGGTTTTCTTACTGGAAACAACAAAACATTTGATCCCTTGCTCTTTAAGAATTGTCAGTAATTCAGGAATGCCATCAAAAACCTTAAGCGACTTTTCTTCAAAAAATTGATAATGGCTTCGAAAAATGGTGAGAAGTTCCTTTAACTCCTCTTCCGATAACTGTTTGTCTGCCATCTCCAGAAAAGACTTTTCAATAGGAATCCCCATATAGTATTCGATCGTTTTTTCATCGGGAATCGTTAATTCCATTTCACTAAAGGCTTTTTGAGTAGCTAATATCCCACATTCTCTTGAATCGCCTAACGTCCCGTCAAAGTCAAAAATCAAGCCCTTGGTTCCCATTCCATCCTCACCCTTCATAATCAAAAAGTTTTATTCATCGTATCCTATTCTTTGATAGAAAACAATCATTGATTTTTTCCTCGTCTGAAGCTATTGATCCCAAACAGATTCTAGAACTAAGTATCGTTCACATCTTATAAAAAAAGAGGAAACGGACTCTTTTTTCAAAAAGTCAAAAATAACCGTTGACCTTAGAACGGCTCTAACCTTTATGCTGAGTATGTAAAGAATATGGAGGGAAAAAAATGAAACATTGGCATAATTTAGAAATCGAAGCAGTACGATCTGAAACGAGTACCGAACTTATCACACCGAAGATACGTACAAATTATCAACTAACCCATGGAAAAAATAGACTTACTGCTGCAGAAAAAACACCAGAATGGAAAAAGTTTTTTTCATACTTCAATGACGCACTGATGTATGTCTTGATCGGTGCTTCTGTTTTAAAATTTATTACAGGAAGTTTTATTGAAGGCGCAATCGTTTTATTAGTTGTTATCTTGAATGCCCTGATCGGTTATTACCAAGAAAGAAAGGCAGACGAATCGTTATCAAGTATCACAAAACTTCTCAGTTCCAAGGCAACTATCGAATCCAAGGATGGTAGAATTTCTATCGATGCCGAAGAGCTGGTTCCTGGTGATCGTGTCTATTTGGCACCAGGCGATATTATCCCTGCTGATTTACGAATCGAATCCGTGAATGAATTGAAAATCGATGAGTCGATTTTGACAGGCGAGCCAGATGCCGTCGTTAAGACAGTCCCTCGCTTAGATGAGCATACAGCTTTAGCCGATCGAACCAATATGGCTTACTCTGGAACGCAAGTCCAATCAGGGACAGGAAAAGGGATCGTTGTTGCGATTGGTTCCGAGACTGAGATTGGCAAAATCAATGCATCATTAGCATCGATTGAAGTGAAAGAAACGCCTTTACTGAAAAAAGTCAATGAAATGAATCATGCGATCTTTAAAGGAATTGGACTGTTCATTTTCTTGCTCGGACTGATCAGCTATTTTATTTACGATATGAGCATCATGTATATCGTTTCGGCAATCATTGCACTGATCGTCTCTTCTATTCCTGAAGGATTGCCATCAATCTTGACGATCATTCTGTCTTCTGGAGTAAAAAATATGTCTCAGCAAAACGCAATCGTGAAAGGATTGCCCACAGTAGAAACTCTTGGATCCATGACAGTGATTTGTTCTGATAAGACTGGTACTTTAACAAAAAACGACATGACGTTAACTACTTTGTTTACAAACAATCAGGTGATTGATGTGTTGAAGACAAACCAGGAAGATTATTCGAAGAATGAACTGCTCGCAGAGATCATGCAAAATTGTCAAGAAACGCAAAGCTTTGAGGATGTTCATTGTCCAGTTACAGGAAATGCCACAGAGTTAGCCTTGTTAAAGTGGACGAATCGGATCG
This sequence comes from Enterococcus gallinarum NBRC 100675, assembly GCF_001544275.1. Classification (GTDB taxonomy): domain Bacteria; phylum Bacillota; class Bacilli; order Lactobacillales; family Enterococcaceae; genus Enterococcus_D; species Enterococcus_D gallinarum. Next base: position 29,804 of record NZ_BCQE01000007.1, read on the forward strand.
GTGCCCAACGAATAGAAAGTGTAGAGACATTGCCCTTTGATTCAAAATATAAATATATGGCAACGAGTCATAGAATAAATGGCAAGAAACGTATTTTTGTCAAAGGAGCGCCGGACGTCATTATGACGAAAGTTTCCGCAGCTCATATCGATGGAACTATGCAAAAATTTGATCGCCTGCAATGGGAACAAGTCAACTCATCTTTTGCTTCTGAAGGTCAGCGTGTGATCGCTTTTGCCTACAAGGATGTAGCAAACGATACCCTATTAACCCATGACGAAATAAATGATCTAGTAATGACCGGACTAGCAGGTATTATTGATCCGCCGAAAGAATCCGCGATCGAGGCTGTCGCAGACTGTAAAAAAGCGGGTGTCAGAGTAGTAATGATTACCGGAGACCACCCTACAACAGCCAAAGCGATCGCCCAGCAACTAGGAATCAATCATGCTGATCGAGCAATTACTGGTACTGAATTGGATCGTTTGTCAGCAGAAGAATGGCAAACCGTTGTGAAAAACACCAATATTTTTGCCCGGACTACACCAGAGCACAAACTTCAAATCGTGACTTCCCTACAAGAACAAGGTGAGATCGTAGGGATGACGGGCGATGGCGTAAATGATGCCCCCGCACTTAGAAAAGCCGATGTCGGCATTGCTATGGGGATCAAAGGGAGCGACGTAAGTAAACAAGCGGCAGACATGATTCTGATCGATGATAATTTTGCGACGATTGCCAAAGCTATTAGAGAAGGCCGCAGAATTTTTGACAATCTAAAAAAGACGATCCTCTTCTATTTACCAACTTGTTTGGCGCAAGGTCTATTACTGATCGTCTCCATGCTGGGAAACATGCCTTTGCCATTGACCACCGTTCAGATTCTCTGGCTTAATCTTGTCGCATCCATCACGCTTTCTTATGCGCTAGGCTTTGAACCCGCGCACAAAATGATCATGAACCGTGCACCTCGAGACATGAATGAGAAAATCATTTCCAAATATACGTTGTTTCGAATCCTATACGTTGGTATCCTATTGACCTTTTTTGGATTCCTTACCATGAATTTATTTAGTGATGAAGCGACAAGACAAACCGTTCTCATCAATGCGATCGTTTTTGGTCAGGCATTTTACATGCTCAATTGTCGTGAAATCACTAGCTTTGCCTTCAGTAATAAAATCAAGCAAAACAAAGCCTTGATCTATTCGTTGCTAGTTATGGCCTTGTTACAATTAGCCATGGTTTATTTCCCACCGCTGCAGGGAATCGTCCACACCACTTCATTAAGCTTAAACAACATGCTGATAAGCATTCTTCCTGCTTTATTACTGTTTCTATTAGTCGAATCGGAAAAGCACATTACACGAGTGATTCTGAATGAAAGTTATTCTGAACAGTTCAATTCATTCGAATAATAAGCACAAGCTCGAAAATGAATATGCCTTTTGATAGTCTTGATACGATTGGACTTGTCACCTGCTAAACCTAATATTCATATTGTTTTCTAATCGAATTGTTCCTACCAACAATCAGATCCTTTTTGGGTAACACTTCGAATCGACATGATTTGTTTATTATCAGCTCAGATCGATCTGTACAAATCAAACAGAAGTATCAATATATAAGTAAAAAAGAAGCGAGTCAAAACAACCTCGCTTCTTTTCCATCTTTTTAAGGACTCCATCTAATTATCATAGCCCTTCAGTTTCTTCAATTTTCTTTTTTATCCTGAAAAGCGTACTTTGACTGAACCCGGTTATGGTTTTAATCTCTTTATACGACTTTCCAGAAGCAATACGTTCATATACCTGTCTTTTCTTTGGTGTGCTTGTTGCTTTTTGACGTCCTTGGTTGTAATAATGAGATCCAACCAAATTCTAGTGCTTCGTCCATTTTCTTCTCGAAACGGGTGAGCAATATTCATCTGTACATATTTCTGGATAATTTCTTTAAAAGAAGATTGCAGCATCTGATCAATATGTTTTAATGAATACTCCAGCTACATGACCGGCGCAAATCGAAAATTTCTATTTGCAATATTGACTGTCCGTATTTTTCCGGCAAAATCGTAAATCTCCGAAAAAAGATTCTCCCCGATCAACCTATCTACGGTTGATCAAGGAGAATCTCGATTTTACTGACATATTCTGATGGTTGATTTGTCTCATGAAAGTCGATCAAATAAAATTCATAGTAGTCACCTATTGTTGCAAGTTGGTGTTGCTTTAAATAATCGTTTAATTGACGAAGCGCTGCTCCACGATTCTTATAGGTCCCCGTATAGTAAATAGAGGCATAATTACCTGCTGGCAAAACAAAGGCTTTCTGATCAGAAAGATCACTGGTTAAACAATAAAAAACTTGATGTTTAAACGTCTCTCCATGAGGGGTTAAGACGGTGCCAAATACATTTTGATTATTGGCATGTAATTCTTTTTCAAATTGTTTATGTAATCGTTTGAGCTCAAAATACAAATCTTTTCCCAATGTATTTTTTTCCTGGCTCAAAACAATATAGCGATCGTCATAGTAAACCGTTTCGATTTCATGGTTTTGCTTGGTTTCCGCATACTCAAGTAAATCGATTCTCTCTTGTAACAACGCTTGTTTCTGCTTCAATTCCTTGATCCGCTCATCCAATTGTTCACGCTCAAAATTTAAGATTTCTTTGGTTAAAGCCTTGTTCTTGGTATCTAAATACTTCTTTATATCCTCTAAAGGTACATCAAAAAATCGCAAATCTCTAATCGTATTCAATCGTTGGATTTCTTCATAGGAATAATCACGATAACCATTCTCAGAATACTTTGGTGACAATAAACCGATTTTTTCATAATACCTAAGTGTATGAGGCGTGATATCATAATTTTCACTGATTTCTTTTATTTTCATCTTGGCACATTCCACCTAAACGATTTAGAATAAGTTTTAAACCCGTATAAGATTCATCTGATAGGATTCAAAACGAATACCTAGCTTTCCCAGAAGCTTTGGGCAGTCTGATTATCCCATAATCCTGAGTTAAAAGAAATAGCCTTGTTTCAGCTCACCAAAAATCAGTTAGTCGTTTAAAAACCATCTACTCCAACGAACTTATTCAGATATAAGCGATTGCTCATAATATTCAGCCTTACTATCCAAAAATTTTGCAACAGCAGCAGGGTCTTTTTTGAGTTCTGAAATAATCGTAGAGTCGTCAGTAAGTACAATCATTCCCAACTTTCCGTCGCTAATTGATTCGTAAGGAATAAACTCACTATAGTTCTGTTCAATCGAAAAAGAGTTGGTAGATTGGATGTCCTCACTTCCTGCGACAGATAGAGCGACTTCAAATTGACGGTCTTTCTCAGCAAAAGACAATTCCATTTTTTGGCTATCGTTCGTACTAAAAAATGGGGTACTTAATGACTGAGTTGAATCTTTGGTCTTTAAGTCCGTGGAGAAAACAAAGACACGCTCACCAGCTTTTTGGTGAATGGTATACTTGTTGGCATTCATTCTTTCAACTTCTGGAACTGCCTCAAACTCTGTGATTGTTCTTGATTCATCAATTTCAGCATTTGAACTTGTTTCGCGAGTCGTATGACAACTTCCAACGATGGTGACACTTAACAAAGAAAGTATCCCTACTAGGAACTTTGACATCTTTCCTTCCCCCTATCACTGAATGATCTATTAAAATCAGTATAAATGAAATCGTTTTAGAATGATAGTTAATTACTGTCTAAGCAAATTAAAACAGCGAAAAAAAACTATCCGAAGGCTCTTTTTTGAGTCTTCAAATAGTTTTTCCCCATGTTTCAATTTAACCAATATGACAATTACATTCTTTGACCATGAGCTGTTGCTTTTTTAACCAGTATTCCCCACAACACGAGGAGTGCTAGTCCCAAATACATGAGATACTCCCCCATCGAGCCTGTTTGAGGCAGTCGACCTATCTTTGATGCATCGGCAACAATGATTTTCCGATCCTTTTCCGGCTGAGAGTTTTCTTTCTCAAGTACATCATTTTTGACGGGCTCTTCACCTACGCGTCCCTGGACCGTCAGTTGATGAGAGGGTTGTTTCTGAACATGAGTCAGCCAATTCTGAGTTTCTGCTGTTACAGTCTGTGGAAGTATATTTCCTAGGAGAATAAGCATCATCAGCAGATATAAACACTTCCATAATCGTTTCATTGTATTGCTCCCTTCGGAAATTAGAGAAGGAATCGATCCGTCACTAAATGACTGGTGCGAAACGCAAAACTAAATTAAAACTTGGATTTAGCTCTGTGGCGGCATTACTTGGGCTTGCATCTCCTGTGAATGAGAATGAGCCTACAGTAGTTGAACCTTGATTTCCTTGCAATGTAAATAGTTCTGTCTCTGAGACTGTAGGTGCTCCATTTGCAAACAATTCAATCCCATTTACTTCTAGCAAATCAATTTCACTCATGCCGGTAGGTGTATCTACACCGGATACATAAGTAGTCACACCTACCGCTGAATTATTGGTGATGGTGTAAGTTGGAGAAACAATTTCTTCATGATTGGAAGACGCTGTCGTGTAGAACAATGCCGTCGTTGGAATTGTCACGTTGATCCAATCATCGGTCAGTTCTGGATTGGGTCCAGGGGTGGTATTGTCAAATTCACCAATAATCCCATTTACTGTAACATCTCCCGTTGTTTGTCCTGTTCGTCCATCCACAACTTGCTCCGCAAATGCCGGTATACTACTTGCCAAAATCCCCACAATTGTTGCTGTGCTTAATAACGCTGTTGCTTTTTTCATTTTATATTCCTCGCTTTTTGTTTGATTTTAATTCTTAACGATAATCGTTAATTCAGCTTCAGTGACCCCTTGCTTTTCTTTCGTTTCAGGATCGTAAATATTAATTGTTGCTTTTGCTTGGTATTCTCCCTTAGCTAATGGCGTGATCAAATTGACGTTTTCCACAAACTGATTGGGATAAATTGCTCCTGACGAATAGACAAGTTCTCCATTCGATAAGGTAATATCAACCGCAATTGGATAAACATTTGTTCCGGGGTTAACAATCTCGATTGATCCAGAGCTGTTTCCATCTTCAAATATTGCTTCTGGGTTGATCTGCAACGTAAAATAATTGGCATCTGCAATTTCTTGCGCACGTTCTGAGAGACGTTGATCATTGGCATCACCGATTTCTGGTAATAGCTCTGCACTGATGATCGGTACTGTTCCTTTTTGAAAATAAAAATACAAACCAATTCCGCCTGCGAGCAATGCAAGTAATAATAAGCAAAGCAATCCTCTATGTTTGTTAGATGCTTTTTTTGTTTGCTCCAATGGTTCCACCTCCTCGAAAATGGGTGTCTGCAACAACACCTCCAACTTTTTGCAGGATCAGTTTGGAACAAAGCGTAGAATGATCCGATACTTCGGTGTTAATGATTCTTGGTAATACCCACCTTGCTCCAATTGATTATCAGCTACCCAACGGGGATACGGCCCATAGAAAACTCCTGATAAAAGCATTGAGGTACGAGCACCTTCAGATAAGTGAATGAAGTGTTGTTCATCCATATTACGAGTCAAATGGACCTCTGCATCTTCTGCTTTTAAACTGAGCCTTAACAACGGCACCGAGATATCTCCTAAATTCGACGATCCTAAGTCTGGCGCTACATGGTCCAATGGGCTTTCACCTTCGGGCAGTAAAATGATTCCAGCATCATCTTCAACCACTAACTGATTCACATAAGTATCCACTGGAATCGTTGAGTGATTGCGGATCTCATAGGCAGAGCTTTCAAAATTGCGATTGCTTTCCTCTTCATCATAAAGGGATTCAAACAATATTTTTGTAGGGATCGTAACCTTTAAATGGTCTAATTGAGCTGTCACATCGATGCTTATCAAGAATTGATACGCTTTGTTTCCCACTTCCAATAGCGCATAGTAGGTTCCATCTTCGGCAATCTCGCGAGTCACATCTGTTTCGATTACTCGGATATCATTAGACAAATCAGCTCCAGTCAGTAAGTCCTTTGCCTCTCCACGACTTTCTCGTAGAATCAGATAACCTAATTCTTCATTCGATGTCAAGGCATTGATGGCTGAGCGACTCACTGTGATATTGTTGGCTCGATAATCAATTCCTTTGATTACTCTCTGGTTTTCTGTGACATCTCCCGTTGTATTAGCGGAAGGTTTTGAAAGAAAAAGTGTTACGATTGTATCTGTTGCTAGACGTTCGTTCTCTGCTAATTTAATCTGGAAATGACGAATCTTTTGTTGCATATCGTGATAATCTCCCCATTCAATGCGGGGAGAGTCTTTATCAATCGTCACTGTATTTCCTGCTGTATTTTGATAAGTGATTTTCAGACTATCCACAGCTTCCGTCATATATCCGGTGATTGATTCAGACTGATCGCTAACAGGAGCTAACTGCGCCACTAGTTCTTCTGGTGCTACCCGCTCCCAGATGTAAGTCCCGGGATGACTACCATCATAGCCAATGATAAACTGAATTGAAGAAGGAAAAGTGATTGGTTCATTGCTAACCGGATCATCTAGAACCCACCGGCCGGTAAATTCATCGTTGCTTGGAATTGCCGGCAATCCTGCACCTTGTTGAAAGATGCTACGTTCCCCTAAAGTAAGAGAGCGTAGAGAGGACATACCGCCAAAAAAATTATTCATGAAATTTGGAGAAACACTTTGCGTTGACCAGCTACTCAAATCCAAAGCAGTAATCGAACTAGCATTTTGAAAAACACCATTCATATTGGTCACTCTCGAAGTATCGAAATTACTTACATAGAGAGTCTCTAAATCTCTCGCTCCATTGAACATCCAACTAATATTGGTCACACTAGACGTATCCCAATTTCGAATATCTAAAACGGTCAACGAGCTATTGGCAAACATGGAAGACATACCGGTCACCCGAGACACCTGCCAGTCACCTACATCCAGCTCTTTTACACCAATTCCACTGAACATAGCACTCATATCTGTAACACTCGATGTATTCCACTTTCCTATTGATAGTTTGTTTAAAGATGGCGTTAAACCAAACATAGCGGACATGTTCGTTACTTTTGAGGTGTTCCATTCACTAACAAAAACTTCTTCTAATGACGTCATTCCCTGAAACATCCAGTCCATATTTGTTACATTCATCGTATTCCAACTATTTAAATCCAAATGTCGTATACCACTTCCCATAAACATCTTATTCATAGTTTCAACGCGGGCTGTGTCCCAATTGTTAACGGAGAGTTCTCTTAAGGCTGTGGTACCATAAAACATCTCAGCCATACTTATGACTTGTGATGTATCAAGATTACTGACAGCCAAATCGACAAGTGCTCGCGCATTTGTAAACATACGTCTCATGTTTGTTACAGAAGATGTATCCCACTGATTTAAATCTAATGTTGTCAAAGCACTAGCCGATTCAAACATTCCAATCATGTTTGTCACTCGTGTAGTGTTCCAATTACGAACGTCTACTTCTCTTAAAGCAGATGTTCCTTGAAACATTCGTTCCATAGTCGTAACTAACGATGTATCAAATTTTTCAGCGCCATTGATGCTGATCAAATTCGATAGATTTTCAAACAGTCGACTTGAATTTTGCGGCAATATCACCGGGTCCTGAACAATAATTCGTTCTACATCTGTGTACGTTTTCCAAGGGGCTTGTGCCACAGTACCAGCGTTTCCACCGTATAGAGTAATCGTTTTTGAGTCGCTGTCATACTCCCAAGGAACGTTTCCCCATAAAGAAAGCTGACGCTGATAAACAAAGATCACTGTCTGATCTGTATTCGAGAAAGTTCCTGAAGCATTATCAGGAACTGCAATTAGCCCCCAACCTGGAATAGTCTTGGCTTCTGCGGTATAAGATTCTCCTTGATAGCCATTCAGAAGCACGGTATTCGCAATCTCATTTCCAGATTCATCAACATGCCTAACTGTCACTATTCCTCCAGGAATCCGTTCATATATTGCTTGAATGACTGCTTCACCAGCTCCTTGTACCGTGATCCAGGAAGATTCTGCATAAAGATCATTGACAGAAACCCCAATGCTGCTAATAATCTCCCACTTGACAAACCGCCAATTAACATTGGGTCTTGCCATTATACCTGGGATCGATCCCGTAGGTGTTGGACTCATAAATTGTTGAGGATTTCCTCCTTCTGGCGGATTAGCAATTAACTGGACTAGGGGATTATTTCGCTCTACAGAATGATTCATTACTTGTTCTGATTCTTGCCTATTTGATTCGATGGTATTTTCCTCATTATTGGATTGAGAGGTCTCCTCTGCATAAACCATACCTACAGGAATATGCGATAAAAGAATGGAGAATACAACTAGAAATTTAATCAGTTGATTCATTTTTTTTACTTTTTCCATCATTCCCTCCTTTTGTATAAACTAGCGAAATTAACCATGCGTTTCCTACTCTATATAAGCAATAACTACGTTTTTAAACTCGTTTAACGTTCGACCGTTTCTTATTGTCTATTTTTTTAGACACATTCCTCCTTCCACCTTTTAAAATCAAAAATCTTCGTTTTTAATAAGCAAATAAAAAAACGGACAAATGACTTTGTATAAAGACAAAAATCCTTTGTCTCTAGACAGCGCAGATGAAGTGTGTTCCCCATAAGTAAGCGTCTCAAAAACGAAGGTTTTTGAGACAAAAGATTGAGAAATTCAAATTTCTCGAGATCAATCATAACACCTCAAAAAAAATAAAACCCACCAATATTTTCTTTACCTAGTGAAAAAATTGACGTGATGTTCCCCTTCTTCAGCAGAAAATACTTTCTTCCTCAGGGGATTACATAACAAACGAACCGATATATTTAAAAACAGCAATATGATAGGGATTGTTTTTTCAGAATGTTTCATTTCCGTAAATAGCAAAAAAATCTTAACGACCGCCATTTTTTTCATGTCCTTACTCAACGCCCTGCTCTCTTCTAGACAAACAAATTCAGCAATTATTGTTTTGGTTTATCTGCTATCTTCAAAGAAAAAAACTGAGTGGGGAAAAATAGGCTGTTTGAAAACGAATTTTCATCTAGTTAGACAAAATAATTCGTTATTTTACCTTATATACTTCATGTACAAAAAAAGGTATTCTTTCACTAAGAAAAATTTTTAATCGGAGGAATATAGATGTCAGGAATGGTTTATGGTTATGCGCGAGTCTCTACAAGACAGCAAGATCTTTCACGTCAATTGGATTTACTTGAGAAATATAACTGCCACAAAATTTATACAGAAAAGATTAGTGGTACGCAAGCCAATCGGCCAGAGTTGATCAAATTAAAAAAGCGGGTGAAGAAACAGGATCAAATCATTATCGAAAGCTTTTCTCGTCTTGGCCGTAGCACCAAGGATTTGATTGATTTGGTTTATTTTTTTGAACAAAAAGGTGTGAAAGTAATCAGTATCAAAGAAAATTTTGATACGCAGACTCCCCAGGGAAAATTGATGATGACAGTCTTTCAAGCATTCAGTCAGTTTGAACGTGATATTATCGTAGAACGTACCAAAGAAGGGCTGATTTCTGCACGGGCAAGAGGAAACATTGGTGGTAGACCCAAGGTAGATCCTCAGTTAATCCAAAAAGCTCTCCTTTTGTATCAAGAGCAGGGCTATTCAGTAGCAGAAGTTTGTCAAAAGACCGGTGTCAAGAAAGCAACGTTTTATCGTTATTTAAAACAATCAGCATTGCAAAGTTGATCACTTGGCTTTCCTTCGCTAACTCAGAGAACCACATCAAAAAACGACCATTGTTTTACGATGAGTCTATTTCATCGTAGTACAATGGTCGTTTTTCTTATTTTAAAACAGCAAATTTTCTAGTTTTTAATCAAATATTCTCTGGTTCTTCTTGTTTCTGATAATATTTTTTTTCGAAATCAGTCCATGATCGGCTAAATTGATGATTCGAAAAGGCACTCTTTAAGCCGGAGCTTTGTTTGAAACGAAAAACTTCTTCTGCATCCATTCCCAATTCTTTGGCAATCCGATCATCTGTCCATCCGCTTGCTACTAATTGTTGAACGATTTTGCTCATTTTCTCGATACCATGAGTGCCTCGAGCTCGATTATGTCTAACAGTAGAAGCCATACGATTTTCTAGCGGTTTGTCGATGACCGTTACTGGCACTTCTTTCAAGTCCAGACGTTCTTTGGCCACCTGATAGCGATGAAAGCCGTCAATCAGTAAGTACCCTTCTTTTTCGTTGTCAAAATAACAAACTAATGGTTGTGTGAAGCCGTCTTCCCGAATCGACAACTCCAAAAGTTCCAACTCGGGTTCCGCTACTTTATTGGGATTGTAGTGATTGGCGTGAATTTGAATCAATGGAACCATTTTGACAGCTAGCACAGGAAAAGCAATTTTTCCCATTAAATAGAACACTCCCTTTTGAGAAAATAATAGTTCTTCGTTTGGCGAAAAACGGTGAACCCTTTTGTCTGGAACAACGCCACTTCATTAGGGTGATTCGTTGTGACTGTGATTTCTTGATCCGGATATTTTTTTCGGATGTCATGCAGCATTTTTCTTAACAAAAGAGTTTTTCTGCCTGAAGCAGGCTCTTTTTCATAGAATTCGCCAATCTCGATGCGAGCGGTTTTTTTTTCATAGTAAGAAAAGGCCATCACCTGATTCAGCGGATCCACGATCACATACCAATGGCAATCCCCAGAATTAACGAGATAAGGAAATTGCTTTTGGTAGATTCGCTCAGCAAAGAAAGGTCCCATCAATTGATAGAAATGTCCTTTCTTATATGGTGGAAAAAAGACGATCAGTTGTTCTTTCAACTACTCCACATCCTTTCAGCAACTAACTGATTACGGCTGATTCTTGGTCAATTGTTCATAGGTCCTTCCTAACTTCTTCAATTGATATTTTGGCAGGTGTTCGATGCCTAATGCTGCACCAAATTCCACAGCTAACGCATAGAGTTCAGACTCGTCTTTCTTGGTCAATGCGTATTGTCTGGTACTCAAAGAGAAATCATTTTTTTCCAATGCTTTAGCGATCCCCTTCCAGTCATGCCAAAGTACTTCATTCTTCAGCCATTCTTTGCGTTTGGTTTCGTCGGGGATCGCCTCTACATGAACACCGTACTTGTCCCGATAGTGAGCGATCAGAATCGATATTTTACGGTAATAATGGTCTTGCAGATTTTTGGAATATAGCCCAATCGATTCCAGCAAAAAGACAGCGTATTCCTGCCAAGTCATGTGGGCAGGTTTTTGAGTATTGTAATGGGCCAACAAGGAAGTTCGTGCATACAAGCGGCCAAAATTCGCTCCCGAGACACGGTTGACGACTTTCTCCCAAGTATCCGGTTCGACTAGCGCATATTGAGAGAGTCCTTTTCGTTGTTGCAGGCCATATGGCTGACAAATCCGCATTTGCGTGATGGAGACCCCTTGCGTATAAAGCTTGTCATAAAAAGCATTCATCTCCCAATCAAAATGGGCATACGCTCCCCAGACATCCTCTGTCTTCCAGTCATATAATGGATAAAAGTTGACGATCGTTCCTTGATTGGTTTGATGTTTGATCCAGCAATGCCCCTGATAATTGAAGTTTCGATTTAAAATGGCCCGGTAGCGATGCAAACTTTCTTGTGTTCGAATGCCGATGCCACAAGCAACCGGCTCCCCTTTGTGATAGTTCGCATACCAAAAAGCAAAATTTCTCAGGAATTTATCTGGATTTAAATTTGCACTTTGGTACAGTTCCATCATTGATTCATCGAGATCTGCCAGCGAAATCGCATCCCTGGGCATTTCTTGGACCCACTTATCCTGTTCGGCTTCATCCCACATTTTCCACTGAGGCTGAAAAATACTAGTCGTATTGTCTTCATAAAACGGCAAGCAGAAATGATAGACCTGTTGAACGCTTTTCAGCTGTTTGATCGATTCCATAAAGTTCCGAGTCGAGCGATAATTGGCTTCGATGTCTAAAATCAATAAGTCAAATTTTTTTCCACTTTTTTGGGCAATTTGGTCAGCTAATTGGACCATTGCTCCGCTGTCTTTCCCACCGCTAAAAGAGAAATAAACATGAGAAAAGGTATTGAATATATACGTCAGACGTTCCTCAGCAGCTTCCAACACATTGATATCGCAATATTTCTTCATAAACCCCGCTTCTTTTACTTATTTTTGATTGAATTTGTGTATGTATTCACTTTAATTATAAAGTGAATTGGGTTCGCTTACAAGCCTACCTCTTAATTGCAGAATCTTTCTTAACGAAATAAATATCCAAATATTTCCACTCTTTCTTTCGATTAGGAGAAAAAAATTGCCTGTCTAACCCGACATTGCTTGAGCTGGATCATCAATTAAGCGGATCGGGGAAATCCAATGGTTATCAAAACGTAAAAATCCCACTGGACTAGTTGCTAGTCTAGTGGGATTTTCCTTACTCCATTGGAAAATCGTCGTTCGTTTTTATTGTTTCGTCACTTTCTCCAGTTGAGCGGGATTTTTTCCACAAGACGTACACAACGATGACACCAACCATTAAGATACCGCAATTCAACCATTTGGCATCATTCAACACGTGTAAATCTGGAGATGACAATGGATCGTTTCCCGATAGCTGTAACAAGATATTCAGCGGGCGATCAAAGAGAGTTGTCATAATCAGTAGAAAAGCCATCATGACGAATTGATGCGTGACACTCCCCTTATTTTGAGTGGTAAATTTGGCGATCATTCGCTGATCAACAGGCAAGGAAGGTTCCTGCGCATACCGTTGATTCAACCAGCTGCTGGTCAAAGATTGCCAAAAGCTTAATAAAAACAAACCAAAAACAAAGCTTTGTGGAAAAAGAAGCACAAACAATGAAAGAGCCAAACCACCAAGCAGAACTGGAACTGTATTTGGAGAAATACCTTGCAGAATACGTTTGCCTAAGATCATGGACAAAATCATTCCTGCAAGATAAGGCAAATACAAATAGCGAGTCAACGCCTCTGTCCCATACAGACTTCCTAGATAAAGTGCTCCAAATAAGAAAACAAAATTCCCTAACATGCCATTTAAAAAAGTTAGCACGTTGAGCCATGAGGGCAGTTTCCAATGCTTCTTCGCTCGTCCTAGATAAAATACGGCACCTAAGAAGAGGACAAAGAAACCATAAATCGCCCAATCAAGCAATTGGATATTTGCCAATAAACGTGCATTCCGCAGCAAAAAGAGTAACAAGAAAAAGATTAGAAAAAGAAGCAATTCTTTAAAGGCGATCACTTTTGAATTCATTTGCTTAAAGTCGATGCTATATCTAGGATAGTGGGTAACTGTATGGTAAGCCATGACGTAAAACATCGTATACAAGCCAAATGCGGCTATCAGCTTCGTTGTGCCTGACCATTCCATCACCACTAACAACAAAATCAGTAAGAACAATGCAAAAGGCATTTTTTTACGAGTCATATTGGTAAATCCCAAGTTCTTTTCATGAAGATTGACCGTGCGATTCGTTGGAACTAGCCAAGAGGCACTCAGCCCTAGCAAACTACCGGATAAATAGAAAAATGGAAAATAATAAACACCTAAAATTCCAGCAAAGGCTCCAACACCACCCATCAGCAAAGCACCAATCAGCAGTGTATAACTGTCTAATCCTAAACGTATACTGCGGATAAGAAAAATTCCTGTCATCCGTAATGTATAAAATAAAGTAAACGGCAGAATCGTTAACCAACTCTTGCCATCATTCAATCCTAGGAATAACAAATACGGAATCACGATTACCGTATTACTTAAAAGAAATGGGGTCGTTTGTGCAAACGTCACGAGCCATTTTTTGATTCGTTGAACCATCAGGAACCTCCTTGTTTCTCTCTACCAATCACTCATCTGTAGTACGATCTATTGACGTGTACAAGTGATCGTTTCTCATTTATTATACCTTTTCTATATAAAGACCGCACGGCTTTCCACAAAAAAGAAACTGAGAATCGAAGGCGTTATTCCTTTATCGCTCGTTTAGAGTATCATTTTTATCACTTACATCTTTTGTTCCATTGAATTCAGACATTCGCTATGCTACACTAGCGTTACTTTTGTTTGGCTGACGAACCGCTGCCCCAACCATGTTCGTTTGGACCAACTCGTTGCGAGTATTCGTGTTTTCGGATGCTCTTTTTGTCGCGTTTTTTGCCAAAAAAAGAAAGTGAGTGAATCCAAATGATCCAAGTGCAACACCTCAACAAAAGCTTCAAAGTCGCGAAACGCCAAAGTGGTTTTCGCAACGCTGCCAAGGCGCTCTTCCATCGAGAGGTTTCGACAATCCCCGCTTTACAAGATATCAGCTTTACGATTCAAGAAGGAGAAATGGTCGGATACATCGGCCCGAATGGTGCTGGAAAAAGCACCACCATCAAAATCATGTGTGGTGTTTTGACACCTGATGACGGAACGTGCTTGATTAACGGGCGCGTTCCATGGAAAGAACGGGTCGATCATGTCCAAGACATTGGCGTTGTCTTTGGTCAACGTAGTCAGCTCTGGTGGGATGTCCCAGTCATTGACAGTTTCGAGCTGATTCGTGATATTTATCGGGTCGATCCGCAAGTCTATCGGCAAAATCTGGAAGAGCTAGTCGCTCTGCTCGACCTAAGCGAAACGTTGAAAACCCCCGCCCGTTCGTTGAGTCTAGGGCAACGTATGCGCTGCGAGATTGCCGCTTCGTTGCTCCATGATCCCAAGATTTTGTTTCTAGATGAACCGACGATTGGCCTTGATGCGGTGTCTAAGATCGCAGTGCGCCAATTCATCAAAAAGCGTAATCAGGAAAAAGGAACGACTGTCATCCTAACGACCCATGACATGCAGGACATTGAAGCATTGACAGAACGCATTTTACTGATTGGTAAAGGGCAAATTTTATTAGATGGTCAATTGCCAGAGTTGAAGCAACGCTTCTCTGACGCCAAAACATTGCAGATCGATTATCTAGGAACCCCACCGACACTTCCAGCAGGCGCCACTGTGACCCAAGCAGAAATCGGGCGATTGGAACTAACGATTGATCCAAATCAGCTGACCGTTCCGCAAGCCATCACACAGCTTAGCCAGCAAGTGGAGATCACTGATCTGTCTGTTTCCAGTATCACAGCAGAAGAAATGGTCGCTAAGTTGTATAAGGAGTACCACATATGAGCAAGTATCAGGCACTCTTTCGTATCCGTTTTACCAATAGTTTGCAATACCGCTCGGCCGCATTAGCTGGAATGGTGACACAATTCGTTTGGGGCATGTTGGAGATTTTAGCTTTTCGCGCCTTTTATCAGACCGATCCGACAGCTTTTCCAATGACCTTTCAACAAACCGTCTCTTATGTCTGGATGCAGCAAGCGTTCTTAGCATTATTCATGTTATGGTTTTTTGAAAGTGAGATTTTTGATGCCATAACATCAGGAGCGATCGCTTACGAGTTGGCTCGTCCAATGGATCTCTATGACCGCTGGTTTTGCCAATCGGCAGCGAATCGCTGTGCAAAAGCGTTGCTGCGCTGCCTGCCGATTTTTGCTATCGCCTTTTTGTTGCCAGCCCCCTATCGTTTGGTCTTACCAGAAAATCTGATGAGCATACTGCTATTTATGCTGTCGCTGGTTTTAAGTCTGGGCGTCGTGGTGGCTGTGTCGCTGTTGATTTACATTTCGACGTTCTATACCCTTTCTTCCCTCGGCGTGCGGGTCGTGATGGGGGCAATCGGTGAATTTCTCGCTGGCGGTATTATTCCGTTGCCATTTTTCCCACAGCCTTTTCGACAAATCGCTGAATTGCTGCCTTTTGCCGCGATGCAAAATGTGCCTTTGCGGATTTATAGCGGGGATTTGGTTGGAAATGCGTTATGGCAGATGCTGGGAATGCAGCTCTTTTGGCTGCTGGTATTGGTAGCTGGTGGCAAGTTTTGGATGGCTCGTGCGTTAAAACGAGTGATCGTACAGGGGGGTTGAAAATGTCTCTTTACTGGAAATATTTTAATATCCATTTGAAAAGTCAAATGCAATATAAGGTTTCGTTCTTCTTGACAGCGTTAGGCCAATTTCTTGGTTCCTTTACCGCTTTTCTAGGAATTTTGTTTATGTTTTCCCGGTTCCATCAAGTTGATGGCTTCTCATTTGAGGAAGTGCTGCTGTGCTTTGCGACAGTCCTTTTTTCTTTTTCATTAGCGGAATGTTTTGCTCGCGGGTTCGACCTATTCCCGCAAATGATCGCCAATGGTGAATTTGATCGAGCATTGGTCCGGCCCCGATCGCTAGTCTTTCAAGTACTGGCTGCTAAAATGGAATTCACTCGCATTGGTCGGCTCCTGCAAGCATTGCTCTTATTTTGCTATGTACTGCCAACAAGCGGCATCGATTGGCAGCCAATCAAAGTGCTGACTCTGACTTTGATGATTCTCTGTGGTGCCGTCTTGTTCTTTTTTCTCTTTTTGATTTATGCCGCCATTTCTTTTTTCACCCTTCAGGGATTGGAATTCATGAACATCTTTACGGACGGCGCCCGCGAATTTGGCCGCTATCCATTTAGTATCTACGGCAAACAAGTCTTGCGGATCTTGACCTATGTCATTCCAATGGCTTGGTTTCAATACTATCCCTTTTTATTTATCATTGGTCGGCTGGAGCAGCCACTATGGGCGTTCGCCCCATTACTATGCTTGCCATTTGGTATTCCCGCCCTCTTATTTTGGCGCTTTGGTCTGAGCAGGTATGTTTCTACCGGTTCATAACTAAAAAGCAGCGTCTTTAAACAATAATTCTTTTCCAATTTTTGAAAAAGAAAAGTTGTTTAAGGTGCTGCTTTTCTTTACACAAATGATTTATAGTGAAAGAGTTTTTCTCCAAAGTGAACATGACCCTTTTCATTTTTCAAGGTACCGTCAGATTCTACCAATACAACGATCAGTACACTATCTTTATCTGCCTCCTCCAGTGCTGCTATATCCATTTGTGCTAATAAATCACTAGGCTGGATCCTCTGTCCTTTTTCAACAAGAATAGTAAACGGAGCCCCCTTCATCTCCACTGTTTCTAATCCCATATGCAACAGTACGATTGCACCATGATCTGTTTTGAGGGAAATTGCATGTTTAGTTGGAAAAATATCCTGTACGATTCCTGAAACAGGTGCAAAAACCTGACCATCATGCTCCGTTATAGCAAATCCACCACCCATCATTTTTGATGAAAATACCGCATCTCCTACCTCTTCAATAGGCAACACATTCCCTGAAGCAGGAGCCTGCAGCCAGTTTTTCTTTGAAAAAAACATTTATCTTCCTCCTCAACTTTTTTTTGTAGCAGTAAATCCTCTGTATAAAATAAACGCAAGAATTGGTAACAAGCCAAAAATAAAAATAGTTTGATCGATGGAAAGATAGTTTGATAAAATTCCCGAGAGCAAGGGGGAAAGAAATGAAGAACAGCCGATATAGAAACTGACGGATATCAATTGTCCCGAAGAAAACACAGCTCTTGGAGTGATCTGACTAATCAGTAAACGACTGCCAATCGTAAATATCGGTACAGTAAAAAATTGCAAAAAACTGGCGCCTAATAAAATCAATGGCCGATCAGCTAAATAAAAAAGAAAAAACTGCGCGGTCAAAAAAGCACCTGATATCATAACCAATCGTTCATTTTTCCATTTTGTGATCGTTCTATTCAGCAAAAGATAAGCAGGTATTTCGCAAAAAGACTGGATCGACCATTTCAAACCAACATATTCTTTGCCCCTCGACATGTCGATCAATTTATCAATGACCAATGTGTTATTGGCAACGATCGTCAAATACAAAAGAAAGAAAAGACTATTGTATAACAGAAATGGTTTGCTTTTGCACAATGCCAAAATATCTTTTAGTTGAACTTTAGCGACTTGTTTCGGTACAGTCTCCTGATTCCCCTGCATCGCCTCAGGTGTAGCTTTTGAAAAAAAGAGTGTCATCCCTAAAAGTGCCACAAGTGGCAAACTCAAAAGACGATAATCCGCTCCGATAATAAACAGCGGGATCAGCAAGCTCATCACACTCCAGCCTAAGGATCCAATGGCTTTGATATAGGATAAATGTCTGGCTGTGGGTGGCTCTGACAAAACCCAGTTATCCAATAATGTTGCTGCAGTGTTAGCTAATCCGCCGGCAATAGCTAAACTTGCTAAATGAAGTACCCATTGTTCTTTTCCCAAAAGATAAAAACTGATTACAAAAAGAACCAGTAAAAACGAAACCGTCATCGAAATCCTTTTCAAGCGATTATTCTTATCTGAAAAATACCCCAGAACAATTTGAAAGAGGATAGTTGTCACACTGTAGGATGCGAGAAACCATCCTCTTTGGACTGCGTCATACCCTTGCTCTGTCAAAAAGGGAACGATTTGAGTCATAAGAATGGCCATAATTGCATATTGCGCAAAGTAGACTAGTTGAAACTTGGTTTTGACTTTCATGTTCTATCTTAAAACTATCGGTCTGTGAACATATGCTTCCCAACAAGTCGAATCGCCGAACCATAAGAATTGCTGCTACGGTTCAGTAAATCCCCGTTTCCATTTCATAAAAAGCAGTCATTAATCCCTATCGTTCGGAGCGATTCGTCTCAGTTTTTCTTATGTCACACTTCCGATTCCTTTCCTCATTTCTAGCACTTAACTAAGCGTTGGCCAATAAGGTGCATTGACCTCAATCATGTCGTCGAGAATTGCTTTGGCAACTTTTGCGCTTGGAACTGTCTTGTTCATAGTAAACGATTGCCATAGTTTTTGATACGAACCTTGTTCCCAAGCATCGACTGCAAGTTTTTCTGAAGCAATTTGCTGTTCCATCAACCCTTTTTGGAAAGTCGGAATTTCACCGATCGATAGAACTTCGTAGCCATCTTTTCCAACAAGACAAGGCAACTCTACCATGGCATCCGGTGCAAAATTCGCAATTGCGCCGTTATTCTCAACGATCAATATCATTCGTTCTTTTGTATTAAATGTTAATGCGCAAGCTAAGTCGGTAATGAACGATGCATGTTCATTGGAAGCAAATGAAGTATCTTCTGCTGTACTGTTGGCAATGATTCGTCGGCATTCATCAAAAACATATTTTTCTCGTCCATCAATAATCTCATTTGCCCGAGTATAGTCTTTGTTGGCATGTGCAACCGTCGAGTCCGCCATCAAATAATACTTTAAATACGTATTTGGCAGATATTCAGGTTCGATTTCATGAAGTTCTTTCGCTGCCCACATTGTTTCCAACCAACTTGTTTCCTTGTGTTGTCCTTTTTGTGTTTGTTCTGTATAGCCATATTCCCTTACATGGGCACTGATACTAGGCATTAAATCATTTCCGTCATGGTCTTTGATACTGGTCCACCAACCGAAATGGTTCAAGCCAAAATAGGATGTTTCAAAGTCTTTGCGGTCTTTCAATCCAATAACCCGTGCCATAATGTCTTCCAGACAAACCGGCATATCACAAATATTGATGATTTTTGAATTTGGGCGGAATCTTCTGGTTGCTTCTGCGACCACAGCGGCTGGATTCGAGTAATTTAAGAGCCATGCCTCTGGTGAATATTTCTCCATGTAGTCTACTAATTCCAAAACCGGACCGATTGATCGTAACCCATAAGCCAATCCACCAGGACCACAAGTTTCTTGACCAACCACATTGTGCTTAAAGGGAATTTTTTCATCTTGCTCCCGCATTGCGTACTTGCCGACTCGTAACTGTGCCATCACAATATCTACATCAGAAAAAGCTGCTGCCGGATCAGTAGAATATTCAAATTCGATTTCCGGTGCGCGTTCTGCAATAATGATTTGACAAGCTTCTGCTAAGACCGCCTGACGTTCTGCATCGTTATCATAAAATTTGATTTTTCTTACTGGAAATCGCTCTTGACCTTCCAGTAACATAATTACTAAGGATGGTGTATAGGTACTTCCTCCTCCAGCAATCAAAATGGAACTTTTTTTCTTATTCATCGTCTTTTCCTCCAATAGTTATCTAAAAGATTTCTGTTTAAAATGATTTTGTTTACCGTTTATTCTTTCATCAGTTCTTCAAAAGATTCCCGAACTGTCGGTACTGTTAATCCAACAATGATTTGAATACCACCGTTGCCTGTGTTGACCAATCCAGAGGCTCCTGCCGCTTGAAATTCCGTTGAACTGGCAACTTTGTTGGCATCTTTGATGGTCAGTCGTAGCCGAGTTGCACAATTCGTCACATCAATTACGTTCTCTTTTCCTCCCACCAATGCCATATACGCTTGTGCCTGTCTGAGATGTTTGGGAATTTCCTCCTCTTTCCCCTTATTTTTATCTTTCTGCTTATTCTCATAATCTGCTTTCGAGTAAAGCTGCATACTTTCGAGATCATCTTCCCGTCCTGGTGTTTTCAAATTGAACTTTTTGATGATAAAAGTGAAGACAAAATACCAAATTGCCGTGAAAATCAGCCCGATAATGATTTGGGTAATATACGTCGAACTGTGGAATTTCCATAGAGGTAACCAGTCAAGTCCTAGCCAATTGATCAGGCCACCGCCAAAATCGCCAACGACACCAAACGCATAGGAAACTGTAGCAATTGAGGCATCCAATAACGCATGCACCACCCATAATGCTGGGGCAACAAAGAGGAAAGTAAACTCAATTGGCTCTGTGATCCCAGTCAAGATTGCCGTCAAAGCAGCCGGTGCAATCAACGCAATAACCTTCTTCTTTTTATCGGGGCGAGCCGTTTGAATGATTGCTAAGCTTAAACCTGCTGTTCCAAAAACCTTAGACATACCGGATAAAGAGAAACCGCCAAAAGGATACAGCTCTTTTAGTGATTGAGCGCTTGTTTGAAAATCACCGATATGTCCTGCCCAGTAAGCAGCCATTCCACCCTCGATTACTGCATTGTCATAGGCAAATGGCGCATAAACAAAGTGATGTAATCCTGTTGGAATCAGTATTTTTTGTAAGAACTGATAGACAAAGACTCCTAAGCTTCCAGAATTGATAAAGAACCCTTGCATGCTTCTCATACCCTCTTGAATCGTTGGCCAAACAAAGCACATAATCACTGCTAAAGGCACCATTACGAAAAAGCCTATCATTGTGACAAAGACAGAACCGCTAAAGATCGACAACATTTCAGGCAATTCTTGCTCATAATAGCGATTGTGGAGATAAACAACGATTCCTGATATTAAGAGTGCCCCGATCATTCCTGTATCTAAAGTAGTGATTCCTGCTATTGAAGTTAAACCTGAGCCAGTAGTAGCGGCTTGAGTAATATCCACACCAAACGAATTTGGCCATAAAGTTAAAATAGCATTTACGAAATAATTGAAAGCAATGTAGGTCACTAATGCTTCCATCGTTGCTCTAGCGGCATACTTCTTTGCTAAACTAATCGGTAATCCTACAACAAACAATATTGGCAATTGGAAAAATGGTGTCCAGCCTCCTGCAGCAATGACATTCCAAAATTTATACCACAGCGTACCCGGTGCTGCGATATCTCCCATAATCGTTTGATTCGAAAACAGCAATGAAAAGCCAATAATGATACCAAAAAATGAAAACAACATTACTGGTGCCAACATCGCTCCGCCGAACCTTTGAATTTTTTTCATCATAGTCTTTCGTCCTTCACGTTTTTTAGTTAAGCGCTTTACTGATTCACATTTTACTATTAAAATAGGCTTGTGAAACCCTTTTCCCTCCTTTAAGAGTAATTCACCATTGAAAAGATTTTTTCACACTAATTGTGAATCGTCACACTTGAACAAAAGTAACGGAGTGCAAGGAGAGATAGTATGCTGCAAGATCGTATTACTAGGTTTCAAACAAAATTGACTGAGAATGATCTGATGATCTGGTCCTATATCGTTAGTCACAAAAAACAATGCCTCACCATGTCGATCAATGACTTAGCCAAAGCATGCATTGTTTCCAGAACAACAATCATGCGGTTTTGCCAAAAGATTGGATTTGATGGTTTTTCAGAATTTAAGTACCATCTAAAAGCTGAATTGATGAAGGAGAACGCTCTTTTATCAGAAATCGAGGGAGAAATTCTCGCCAATCATATCCAAACGATCGAAAATTTAGAGAAGAAAGATTTCTCAGCGATTTGTGCCATGATGGCAAATGCTAACCGCATTTTTATTTATGGATCTGGCGACATTCAAAATCTAGTTTCAAGTTATATGAAACTACTTTTTCTCCACAATGGCTTGCTTGTCTACGATTTTGATGCTGTATCGATCAATGAGCAGTTTTATAAAATCATCCAGCCAGATGATCTTGTTTTGCTGATTACACTCAATGGCGAATCGGATACCGTCGTCAAACTTGCTAAACAGTTAAAGCAGAGAAATATCGATACAATTGGACTAACCAAACTAAGAAATTCGACGGTTTCTAAGCTATGTACAGAAACAATTTTTGTCCTAAATCCGGAGATACGCTCTTCTGATACGGTCACCTATCCTTTTGAATCGACTTCTACACTTTTCTTTGCAGTCGAGTACTTGTTGCTGAAATATGACGCTTGGCAAAAGCAAAGTATTGATTTGTGATCTCTTTAAACTGCTAAAAAAGGAAGACCCTTAGCGGCCTTCCTTTTTCGTTACCCGTAAATAGGAGAACGCAATTTAACAGATTCACCCAGAGATAGTGCTTCCCTATCTTTTAATGCTTCTTTCTGCGATGGAATATTTTTTCACTTTTAATATTGTTTTAAACACTACCCTATGAGAAAATTGTTGGAAAGAACTGCTTTTATTGAAAGGAGCAACGCAAAATGAATCAACCTGTAAACCCAACAAAGAAAACTCCGCGAAAATCCAGACCTCTGATTGCTTTCATTCTACTTCCTGTCATCCTTGTAGGTGCATTAGGTCTATTCTTGAATCACTTCAATTACTGGCCTTTTCAGGGTAGCAAAATAGCTGGTGTCCCTGATGGGCAGCTTGTTCAACTAGAAAATGAACCAGATTTAACGGGTTTGCTACTGGCATATGGTTCGCAACTAAAATTCAACACCACGGCAACCTCATTAACAGTCTATTTTGATCACTATCGCAAAGGTGAATTAAATACTCATGAATCAGTTGCTTCTTTGACTTATGAACAAGATGTTTCCATCAGTGGCTATTTAAACTTTGGTATTGCGGAAGGGCAGAATCATTTATTGGTGAAGCTATTCTCCAATGGCGCCATGTCACAAACAGTCACCGATCTTTCAGACTATGACTTTCCCCTTACACAGGAAGACAGACAATTTGGTGCTGTGACTACTATCAAAAACGGCAAAGTGAAACTCGAGAAAAACAAAAAAGTCCCACTGCTTTATTTAGCAGAAGGAAATGATGGATTAAAAATCTATGATGATATGGCAAATAATCTAGCACCAGATAACTTGAAAAACTTGCCAAATGCCTACTTAATTTACTTGATAATTAAATAACTTAAGTTCTTCTAAGAAAACTACATCGGCTTTGACTATCCCCTTCAAGACCTTTTTAAAAGAACAAAATGAACAGCAAAATCTTAGTTGTCTTCTTTAAATCGTTTCCCTTTACTTTTTTATACTTTTTACTTATTATTCTTTTGAAATAAGAATAAATTAAAATAAAAAAGGAGAACAAACATGGAAAAATATCAAGTGTTTCCTGGTCAAGACTATCAGGCAAAGGTTATTGGCTTTAGTGGTTTACAAGATGTTAGCGTTATTCATGTTTACGAAAATACAGCTACAGTGTTGATTCAAGGTACTTCTGAAACAGGAGTTGCGAGACTTTGCAACTTTTCAATCAAAACTGCATCATTGGTGGGGTAAAACTTTCAGAGACTGAGGAAACTGATTTTAGGTACAGGATTCCCAAAACAGAAAAAAGGTAGCCCAATTAGTGCTGCTTCGTTGAAACACCAAAATGTATAAAGTATTTTTATTTTATTTATTCAATATCTCTCTACATTATTTGCAAATAATGTTAAAATAAAAAAACAGGAGATGTATCAGGCTTCCCCCAAGAGAATCTTCCCCAAGTGCTCTTGCCTGGTACTTCTTCCTTGTTTGTTTTTCGGAACTATAGAACAATGGTAAGCCATTCTTCTACGAATTACAAGTGGTCTTATTGCTGAACAAAACAAAGATTTACTATTCTATTTTCCTCAAATCTCCCAATAAAAAAACATTTCTTTTATTTTTGTTGATAAATTTCCAGCTACGGAGATCTGCTGATAATCCTATCCTCGAGTAAAAAAACTGCGAAGGCACTTCTTGTTGAAGCGTCCCCCACAGTCTTTATCTATGACACATTTCTCACTTTGATTTGAATCCTTCTAGTTTGGAATATTCTCTGTATAAACGGTCTTTCTTCCATACAATTCTTGTGTGATGCCCGAAAGATAAGCAGCAGAGTTATTGCTGCGAAGATTATACATTAGGAAAATCCCGTAATTTTCAGCCTTCGTCCGTTTAGCATATTGAATGCTTTGTGCTTGGTTTCTTCCTACTTCTACAGCCGCTGGTCCTAAACGGTCGGCACCCATTCCAACAAAGTAAGGAACCTGCCAAGAGCCATAATATGGATTCCAGCTATAATCGATCGTCTTTGAAACATTTTCATTATACATTGAATTCTCGGCAGCGGGACCAATATTATATAGTGTGATCAGCTTATCTGCCCCAAGACGATTTCTCAATGCTTGAATAAGCCAAATGAATGACTGATCATTTGGTTGTGGTGTCCCATTCTTCCCGTATTCTGCATACTCATCATCAAAATCGATTCCGTCTAAACCATACGTTTTAACCACTTGTTCTAGCTCCGCAGCAAACGCATCAGCACTGGCATAATCTGTGAAATTTGCAAAACCAGCTCCTTGGTGATTTCCTAATATCGATAAAAGGACTTTTGTGCCTCGTGCTTGTAACGGTTTGATCTGGGTTTCCTTTTCAGCTAGTGTTTTTTGTACTTGCTCATTTAAATGAAGATAGGCTTGCTTTGTCGCTGGATCATAATTGATATTCGCAGCAAAAATGATCCCGATGTCGATTGCAGGTTTGTCCGTTCCGGCTAGCGTATATTTCCCAATGTTTTTAAATTCGTTGTCATTGACTTCAACATACATCACTGTTTTCGGTGTGACTTGATCGGCAGCCTGAGCTTCTAAAACCGGTGTGGCCAAAGAAAAAAGACTTAAAAGAACCATCACCACAAAAGCAACTGTAAATCTTTGAGATGGTTTCACTGCTAGTTGATTCTTATTGTTCACTGTCAACGCCTCCTATAATAATCAGATATTTACGCATCATTTACGAAGAGTTTTTTTGCATAGAGTCTATTGTTCTGCTGCCATAAGCGCAGCTTCTTTCAATGGGTCATATTCGGGACTGACCGCTTCTTCATACTTAGCAGCCAAAAACACTCGATTCACTTCATAATGAGAAGTGGCACGTTCGATTTGTTGACTTAATTCTTGAACTTGGCGATCGGAAAACTGGTCGTTCTTTCTAGCAAGATAATGTTTAGCAAAAGCTTGCGACTCGGCCAAAGAGTAGCCTTTTGATTCCAAAATCGCCGTTTTTGTCCAGAGAAAGTCCGTTTTCAACAACTGATCGTTTCTTCCTTGGATACCATCGCGATCAATCGCATAAAGAAACATGCCGCCAGTTTCACTTGTACGGACATAGTTTGCGACACTATAGAGATTGCTGGACTCATAAGGTTCACGGGTATCTCCCCATGTTTGATTGGTGCGTTCTTCAGGAAAAGAGAGACCGACTAAATACTGAGACCGTTCGATTCCTGTCTTTGAGAACTTGTTGTTCCATGAAGACTCCGCCCGCGTGGCATTCGATCCATATTGCTGTGCACCCAAAAAACTGAACGCTGATGAAACAGGAGTAAATGGCTCTAGGGAAAAGATATCTACAGTATCATAAATCAGCAGTGTATCTGTGTCTGACTTCGGTCCAATATAGTGTGATAGGGCCTCGATCACCCCATGGGCGATTTTCAGTTGACTGGTAGTATAAGTACTTTCCATATCAAAATCAAGACCATCGATTCCTGGTGTCATATATTTATCTAAAAGCTGCTTTGCATAATCGTCAAATTCTTTTGCTGTTGGTTGGCTCTGCGTTGTAGGAACTTTCAATAGTTCGCGATAATCTAATCCTCGTACAAGCTTTGTTCCTCGCTTGTGTAATTCTGGTGCATACACATTGGCGACTTCATCAAAAAAGACTTTACTATCTGCATCACTCACATTTGCGTGGAACACATTGACCACATCAATACCATAAGGAATATCTGTCATTCGGATCTGATTATTTTGTTCAGATGGAATACTTTGATCTCTCCATGTGCGGTAATAGACCATAAATGTTTTTTCCGATTTCTCAACAGTGGTGGCAGATCCCTCAACCCCAAACAAAAACCCACAAAGCAACAACGAACTGGCGGCAAACAATCCCAAAACGACTTTTTTCATCAACATCCATCCTTTCAGAATAAAATTTGATACACCTAATGTTAGCGCTTACTTAACGAAATATCTAGGAACAAATTATAGGTATTTCATAACAAATTAAAGATTTTTCTTTAAAGTAAAAAAAGACTGCACTAAAAAATAGCAACAAAAGAAGCCCTCTATTCTCATGAGGGCTTTCTCCTCCTTTTCTTGCAAAACGGCAGTCTCCTAGAAAAGAATGGTGCTTTTGGTAACACATTTTTAGAGCATTGCTTAACTGCGAACAAGCAATTCAAACGGTAAAACGATTTGTTCCCTACTCCGTTCCTGGAATAGACGAAACGCTTCTTTTCCGCAGAGGTGCAAATGGAATTCAACGGTGGAAAAGTTCAGTAATCGACTGATCAGTAAGTTTTCTTGACCGATAACCAGAGGTGCTTTGCTTTCCTCATATTGAGATAATATTGTCGCTGCGATCTCATCTCCATTGGTAATGATCCCGTCCACGCCCCGGTCTTTGAAAAAAGCAGCCGCAGCCTCGCCATCTTCTGCTTTGATACAATCCCAAAAAATGTCCTCTTCTGAAAACCCAGGAAAGAGCTCCTTTGCTTTAGCGATCGTATTGATCGAATTACAGCTGAGTCGTTTGCTGCGACCAAGAGTCAAGCCTAACCGTTTAACGCCTTGTTCTTTAAGATAAAGGATGCTGGCTGTCACTGAGCCAACTTGATCGATCGTTACGAATGGGACATCCGTTCCGCTTGCATCTTCGCAAAAAACGATGGGGCCATTTTCAAGATAGGGACGAAACGTCTCAATATGGTTAGCACGCGTGATGACAATCAACCCATCGAATCCTTTGGCAGCGAACTCTTCTAAATAGTCCTTCTCCAAGGCTTTATCGAAATTAGTTGGTAAAAGCGTCACCTTATATTGTTGCGCAAATGCCTCCTCCATAATACCATTGAGGATGCCATCGAAGAATGGATGGTTGACAAATGGTACGATGACCCCCACATTGAATGTTTTTCCTGAGCTTAGTTTCTGAGCGATCTTATTCGGCTTATAGTTCAGTTCTTTCATCATGGCTAAAATGGTTTGACGCTTTTGTTCTTCCACATACGGATGGCCGTTGATAACCCGGGAAACCGTAGTGATGGAATAACCAGTCATTTTTGCAATATCTCGAATCGTTGCCATAAACAGTTGCTCCTTATGCTATGTATTTTCACTGCTGTTTTATATCTCTATCTCTTTGTAGTCTACCATAAAACTAGTCCAAGGACAGACTGCTGGCTATGAAATTTATGATGGAACGTTTCGGGAGTATTCGCTACAAAGCGATATGCGAAGAGTAGTTGGCACTGTCAAAGTTACCAAACAAAATCTGTGAACAAAAAAATACCCGAAGAATAGTTGGCTTGTTCATAATCTCAATGAGCCTCGTTGCACCTTCACAACCGCTCATTATTAGCCATTTCTTCGGGTAGATTATCAACGAATCACTTCAATCCTAGTCCTTGTATGATCAATGACTCGATTCCTTCGGCTGATTTTCTTTATGTCAATGATTGCCTTTGATCCCTATTCTGCTCGCTTGTCACAATGACTCCTATTTTTCTGTGATCAGAGCTTGGTTGCTTCTGTAGATAACCCTCGAACAAATGCTTGAATCACAGCAACTTCTTTGTTGGGATCTCCTTGATTTACTAATCGGTAGACTTTCACTGCTTCTGGTACAATGAATGTTTCTCCATAATGAATCTCGAATGGGGCAAAACTGTCGGTCACACTTTCAACTGTGATTTTTTCTCCTTCCACCAAATTTAACATATTCACACTTTGATGGACAGATACAGTGACCTCTTTTTTGAACCAATGGCGGTGTGTTTCAATAAATTCTAGCTCATGCAACCCTGTCTTTTCCACCCGGATTTCTTCATCTTCATACAATGTTTCAAAGGGATTGATTAAATTTTCTTGGACCCAGGCGGTATCATACGCTGTATTGACATTTTCTTCTCCATGTACAAGATGGACCGGTCTTGGGATCCCATCTAATCCTAGACGTCCCCAATCCCAGAGTTTGAAGGTGAAAATATAAGGTGTCTGGCTAATTTCTAAAACGACCGTGTCTGGTCCGCCGCAATGGATCGTTCCTGAGGGGATCGAATAATGATCATGTTTTTTTACTGGAAAACAATTGATGTATTTCTCGTCTGGAAAACGATAGTCGCCATTCTCTGCTTTTTTTAATTCTCTAAATAATTCTTCTTTCTCCGTTCCTTCGGTCACCCCCAAATAGATTGTCGAATGTTCACCAGCTTGCAAAATGTAGTAACTTTCATTTTGAGTATAAGTCATACCAAATTTCTCTTGAATATAATCAACTCGCGGATGAACTTGCAGACTCAAGTTGCCTCCTCCAACGGTATCTAAATAATCAAAGCGGATCGGAAACTCATTGCCAAAACGTGCCTGTACTTTCTTGCCAAGTAAGGCGATCGGTCTTTGATGAACGATGTTGATCGCGGGTATCTCGATTTTAGTTCCTGCAAAATTTAAACATATACTATTCTCTTCTGGTACCCCATCAAATGCCCAACCATAATTTTGTTGGTTGGGATCCAGATTGAATTCTTCCTTCATCCACTGACCACCCCAAACACTGGAATCGAAGTAAGGCACCAGTCGAAAAGGTTGCTGGACGATTTCGTCTAATGCAGCACGATAGCCAGATCCTGTTACCATCTTTGGCTGATTCGCTACATTCGTATCAATCAAGTAATCGATTTTGTCTGTAAGTTTCTGTTTCAGTCGATCTGCGATACGCCATTCAAAGAAGAATCCCCGTTTCACTTTTTTTAGATTGTCTTCATGTTCATTAGCAGCTTTCCAGTTGGCTAAACCTTTACGATAGCGCTTTTGGATTTCCCAACGTGTCAAATCAGCATAGCAAAGTATATCTGGATCAGGTAACAAAAGAGTTGCTCCAGTACCATAAACAAGAATTTTTTCCATCTTAGATGCTTTCTTTCGCCATTGCTGTATTTCATAGTGGGGGAAAAATTGTGCAAGATCGGCATGAGACATTCTGCCAAACACACGGTCTTCCGTTAAATTTTCTGCAATCATTTTCGTTACCGTTTCAGCATCATATGCATAGTCATCCGCTTTGACACAGCATATATTTGTTAGATGACGAAACAAGTGTTGCTCTAGTTCCTCGAGATTCACTCCGGGATAGCATTCTAAAGCAATTCGGCTCTTTCCTTCATTAAATAGACGGTTCAACTCCTTGCTGATTGCTTGATAGCTTTCCCAAGTGTCTGCAGTCTGACTGATTTTGATTTCTGGTTGTAAATTATACATTTGGATTCCTCTCTTTAACTTTTTTGATATTGATTAAATGGAGGCAGCTTGGTTAGTCCCTCTTATGTTATTTTGTCATAACATTTAAGGATGAGAAGATATTCCAGTTAGATAAGTTCCAAACTTGGTCCTTATAAAGAAAGTACAAAATAGCTGGACTATCTTGCACTTTACATTTTTAAGGATTACATTTCAACGTAATAACGATATTGGTCTCCCACGTAGTAACAGTCACTGATTTCCTTATATTGTCCATCACTGCTTGAAACCATGCGAACTCGTTTTAGAATAGGCGTCACATCCGATACTTCTAAAATTGCTTGCAATTCAGGTGTTGCCATGACTGCTTCCACATATTCTTTGGACTCGCTCAAAACGATGTTGAATTTCTTGAGGTACTCGTATAGTGACCCGTAGTAATCACTGCTATCTAAGGAGAACTTCTCTGTATATGGAATATGAGTGACAAAATAAGCAAATGCTTTACTGCCCTCGACTCCCCTTGTCCGTCTGATTTGAAGCACTTCTCCGCCATTTTCAATCCCTAATTGCTGAGAAATCCGCTCAGAAGCATGAATCAATTGGACATGTGCCGTCAGTGTACGAACAGTCTTTCCTAACTCCTCCATCTCTCGTGTAAAACCGCGGACCATTGTATAATGTTCTTTTTCTGTCGTATGATCCACGGATAAAACAAATGTCCCTTTTGCCCGTTCACGATATAAATGTCCTTCTCGAACAAGTTCATCGATCGCTTTTCTAATCGTGATTCGACTGACATTGTATATCGTACATAGTTCAAGTTCTGGAGGGATTTTTTCTCCTGCTGCCCATTCCCCTGATAAGAGTTTAAATCTTAAATCATCCGCGATTTGACTATAGAGCGGACTGGATCCTTTCTTTTTGGCTAACTTGTCGTTCACTGTTCGTCCTCCTACTAGCTTTATTGTCATAACAATAATATATTCAGAAAAAAATAGCAAGCAATAATGAATGCGCTTCCCAAAGGAGAACTGTTGTCTACTTGCGATCAAAGGATACTGCTTTTTTCGTCTGAATAGTCATCACATTCCTGTTGAGAGGAGGAACAAAAACTATTTCTCTGTCATCACCAGTCCTTTTTCAAAGTTTTTGTTCAAAACAATATAAAGAAAAATCGTTGGAATCGATGCGATCGCACAAGCTAATAGTACTGCAGGCGCATTCGTCGTTGCTCCATTTGGTCCATTCAACTGGGACAATACAGTCATGATCGGACGGATGTTTCCCGATTTGCTAAACGTAAAACCAAATAGAAGATCATTCCAGACGAATGAAAACTGGAACAAAAACAATGCGGAAATAGGTGCTTTAGCCATTGGCAAATAGATGTTATAGAACACATGAAAATCAGATGCACCATCGATGCGAGCCGCTTCCATCTGCTCATTGCCTAATCCATCAAAAAAATTTCGTAAAACAAATATACAAAATGGAATGGAGATCGCTGAATAAAAAAGGATCATCCCTATTTGAGTATCATATAAGTTGAATTGAGTATACATTTTGTACACGGGAACAAGGTACATCTGAAAGGGAAAAATCGTTCCACTGTATATCAGCATAAACCAAAAGAAGCGTCCCTTTATCTTTAATTTGGTAATGGCATAAGCGGCTAGAGCTGCTAATAAAATCGCTATTGCTGCTGAAAGCACCCCATAGAGCAAACTATTCAAGAACCCATTCATCAGTGAAACCCGTTCACTGATGAAATCGATGGATTGTTGGATCGCTATTCCCGTAGGAAGATCCCAGAAATTCCCTTGGTTATATTCAGCGCCTGATTTCACGCTATTTACTAATACAAAAGTAAAAGGAAACAGCCAAATAAAACCTAAGATACATAAAATCAAATTATTTATTCTAAAATTCTTTTTTGTTTTATCCATCTACTTCTCCTTAAATGTTTGTCTTAGATAAATGATTGAGATGAGCAAAACAATGACCGATAGCACAGTTGCTACAGCCGATCCATAACCATAGGAACCATTGATGAAAGACTCCTTATACATGGTCACTGCCAATGTCTCGGAACTTCTATAAGGTCCTCCCCCGGTCATTAACCAAATGCCATCAAAGGTTTTGAAGCTATTGATGATCGCCATTAAAAGCACAACGATCAATGTTGGTTTTAATAAAGGAAGAACCACATATCGATAAAGCTGACTAGTTGAAGCACCATCTAATTTTGCTGCTTCGATTGGCTCTCCGGGAAGATTGCTCAATCCAACAATTAACAGAATCAGATTTGTACCGATCCCCTGCCAGATACCTGCGCCGATCATGACAAATGTGTTGACATGTGGAATGCCTAACCAATAGGTGGTGTTCTCAGTAAGACCCCATAACTCTAGTAATTTCGGTAATCCATAATTCGACAATAATGAAGTCATGATCAATGCACCAATTGTTGGAGAGACGGCATTCGACAAATAAAACAGATTTTTGAAAATAGAGCCCCAGCGACTATTTGTAATCATTATGGCTAACAATAATGGGATGATCACCGGAATAATCAAAGAAAAGAATACCCAAATCAACGTATTCAGAAATGATTGAATAAAATACTCATCCTGAAACAATCGGAGATAATTATCAAATCCGATAAAATGAAGCGCGGATAATCCGTCCCAATCTGTAAAACTTAACCCTAGGGTGTAAATCGCAGACATTACGAAAAATACCGTGACCAAAACAGCTGCTGGGAGTACATATAGGTAAGGGACCAGTGATTTGAGAGAGAATCGTTTTGCTTTTTTTCGCAGTATTACTTTTTCCGTATGTTCCATAGTTCCTCCTCATAAGAGGCTGCTCGACTAGTAGGTCTATATTCTGATTCCATCTATCTTGCAGCCTCCGCCACGCTTTATTTATTCAGACTTTCCCATTTGTTCTGGATGGCTTCTAAGCTTTTATCCACCTGATCTTTTGTCGGATCAGAAAAGATTTTCCAGTATTCATCAATAGAGAAGTTGACAAGTTCTGGATTGAACTGCTCATAATACCGCAGATGCAAGGAATAATTATCGGTATCATTTACTTCATCAACCAGTTTTTTACTGATTGGATCGTTAAACGTCACATTTGTCACTGCGGCCATTCCAGTTTTGTCTGCATACTCTTGTTGCACGTCTTGTTTGAAATACCCTTTCAATACTTTCTTTGCATTTTCTTTATTGCTACTGTTCTTACCGATCAGCAATGGAGTTACTTCATAAAAAACGGCTTTTTTATCAGTACTGTTTTTTGCTGGCAGAATAAACATATCTAAGTCTTTCCCAGATTCCAGACCGTAATCTTCATTCAAACTTGTCAAAGAGTTCGTTGCATGGTAGAACATCGCTGTTTTTTTACCGGAAAATTCTTTGATCTGATCTTGCTGCACATCGGAAAAATAGCCTTTTTGAATCATATCGATCCATTGATAGAAAACAGTTTTAACTCGTTCATCTGTAAATGGCACTTTCCCAGAGATCCATTCTTCATACAAGTCTGGATCAAGACTTCCCATCAACGCTTGCGGCCAGCAGAATGACTGCCATGTATTACCGATTCCAATTGGTGTCTCTCCATTTTCTTTCAGCACTTTACAAACATTAAGAAATTCATCAAATGTTTTTGGTTCCTCAATGCCATATTTACTGAAAATCTCTTTGTTGTAATAAACGCCGTTATAAATCATATTCAAGGGTGCACCATAAACTTTACCATCCACAGATAATGCATCCTTTATTTGATCGCTGACACCCGCCGCTTCATAATCCGACCATTGATCAGACAAATCTTCGACTAAATCATTTTTGACCAAGTCCTTCAACATACTCCCTGTCCACCAAGTAAACAAAGCCGGTGCATCATTTCCTTGTAAGGACTGTTGGATATTTGTTTGATAGGAGCTTAGATCTGGTGTATTGACAAACTTGACTGATAATCCCGTTTCTTTTTCCAAAATTGGTACAAATGTTTTTGCTTTCCCCGTCCCCTGATTCTTATCATTCAAGATCTCAATCGAGTCTTTCTGATCTTTACTTGCTGTGGAATCCGATCCTTTGGCACAACCAACAGTAATGAACAAAACTGAAAACAACATGATCCCTGACAAAATTCTTGATACTTTCACATGATGACCTCCCTTTAGTTGAATTAAATGGATAGACCGATTATCCCTTGTGCTAAATTCGTAAATTGCGTTTGACTATCTTGCTGCATATCCTCACTGTATTGGATCGAATAATTGAACTCATAAAAGCCGCCCAGGTCTGCTTTAAAATTCGTTTCCCAATAATTATTCATTATCCAAGAATAGGCAATTTCTTGGTTTTTCCATGCAGTCTGATCATTGGCCAACGTAATTTCATCTGCTGCTAAGTCCCCAAATGTCACTAACGGCGCATCATTGCAATTGATCAAAAGCCGCTCTTCTTCAGACTGATAAAGCATGCCGTTCTGAGTAAGATAAAAATTCATATTTGTTTCTGGAAGTTGATCAATACCCGGACGAATCAAACAACCCATTTTATCTACGAACAATTCACTATTGGATAAGCTGAAGGGCAGTGCGACGTATAGATTTTCTGGTGCCCATTCGCTGGTTTTGTGCACACGGATCGTGGCATCGATTCTAGAAGCCACTTTGTAAATTTTTAGATAGACAGCATAAATATTGGTTCCTTCAAGCTGATAATCTAAGAGAACACTCGTAAATAAGTCACCATCAGACAAAATCTGAACATCTGTTAATTCTGCTGTATAACGCTTGGCAAATTTTCCTTTACGATTTCTTCCCATCACGCGTCGTTCTTCTACTGGATTTGTTCGTATCGGGGTATATTCATAAACTCCTGAAAATGGAGCTTGTGTTCGTTTTGGATGTAAAATCGCAGATTTCGCTTTTTTAAATACCAATTCATCGATTCCCTGAGTTGAATCAATACTTAGTTGAATAAAGTCGTTTTCAATTCGATTGGCTGTGGCGATTTCTTTGCTGGAAGATGGTACGATATCTACTACACCTTCCGATCCTTGTGACAAAGAAAGATCATATAATTTTTCTGGCAGTTTTCCAATTGACAGCTTGATCGTCTTCTCTTCTTTAGGATTCAAAGTGACCCACACTTTTACTTCGATTGCTCGTGCCGTTCTGACTGTTTGCGAAGGGATGATTTCACCTGTTGCACAATCTGTAGCTGTTATCAAAGACATGTTTTTTTCAGTGATATAGGTTCCATCAACATGCTCCCACTCCTCAATCAAAACCGTTGCCATATCTGTAACCGATTGCTCATGGGGATTGAGCAATTTGTATTTCTTTTCCCGATTTGGATAGATGGATACTTGCCCATAACTTGCCAGTATCTCATCGAGATTTTTCGAAGCAGCCACATTCGCAAGCGTGGCATAGCTGGTTTTTCGATATTCTAAATCATTGACCAGCGTATTCCATGGTTCAGAGATCGATGAAGAATAGCCCCACGTATGTTCTGCATACATGATCAAATTATCTTCAGCTGTTTTCACTTCTGATGCAATGCCTCTTGTTGAATCGGGATCCAATTTTTTCGCCAAATGATATTTTCGTTGTGCTTCTTTGTAAATCTTCGTTGCAGCCGGCGTTGAACCCACACCATCGGCCCACCAGTCGTTCCAGTCACCTGAATACACTGGCACTGTTTCTTTTTCAACAAGCGCAAAGAAATCAGTAAGCGTTATCATTTCCAATTCGATTTCTTCGCCATGGCGCGTATTCCATTGATGGATCGTATCCATCAATGCCCCATTAGCGGGCGCATTATCAGAAACAACCCCCGAAATCATTACTGGCACATAATCATACGCATACCCATATTCTTTCAACGAAGCCACATATCTAAAAATGCGTCGCTCCGTGATTTGAAATTGATCGGTAGTTGTATCGTTCTCAAACTCGTCTTTTAAATGATACGTAAAACGTGTATTTGGGATAAGCAAAAATTCATTGCCTAACATGTAATGTCCACCATTCCATACTAGCAGCTCTTTACCGTCTGGCGTTCGCCATTTGAAAGGTCGCTGCTGCCTCCTTAATGGTGCTAACCCATGATGCCCGTGGACACATGAAAACAAGTGATCGATCCCGTTGTCAACAAGCGCAGAAGCATAGCCCCAACTATACCCATTCACATCAGCCGTCATGGCTGATTTACCGGTAAATCCAAGCTCCTGCGCCCACCTTTTCCCTGCTGCCAATTTTGATCGGTAGACTGTATCATCAGCCAACTCGGTCATATTCAAGTAATTCAGTGAAACATCAATTTTTCCTGCCAAAACCAATCGATTAAATTCTGCAATTTCTGCTTCCGTCGCATGATTGATGAAATTTTCAACTTGCCAATAATTCTCACAAGTCCATTTGAATCCTTCCCATTCTTTGTGGATGCCTGACTCGATCGACTGAAAAATGTTGATTGCTTGTTTGATAAAGTCTACATGGTACCGTTCAATTTTCTCTTGTCGATCTGTGTAGCCGATATCCGTATGGGAATGAGAAATCAAATACATCTTAAATTTTGTCGCCATCTATAAACCTGCTTTCTTTATTTTTAGGGTATTTAATCCCTGAATAACTGCTTTCGAGGTATCCTTTGTTGCTCTGATCGTTGTCTGAATGTTCTCCTTTGTAAAGACAGCCAGAATTCCTGTCTCCATAAATTCAAAGCTTTTACTGATCTGCCCCCCATAAACGATCTCATCAGGGTGAAACAGTCTGGCATAGGGCGTCAATATTTCTGCCGCTCGTTGACCAAATTGATTAAAAATTGCCAATGCAGCTTGATCACCCCTTTTGGCACGATCTGAAATTGTCTTGGGACTTAATTTCTCACCGATTACCTGCTCAATCATTTGTTCGAGTCCTCTTGCTGAAAGATAATCATCAATAACGCCTTCTTTATATGGTTCGTTAAAAATCATTCCTGATCTAGGAATCCCATAGGCTCCGCGAATCATCTCCCCATTTTTGATAAACGTTGATCCGCACCCCGTTCCTATCGCAATATAGATGCCCTTTTTTTGGGCAAAAGACTGTGAAGCATACTCCCCAAACGCAAATGCAGTTCCATCGTTAAAAATCGAAATACTGAAGTCAGTTGTAGTGGGCAGCTCTTGTGAATGCTTGATTCTTTGTCTCAGAGCATGTTTGATATTCGTCTGATACAAACTCTCATATTTATTTAACCCTTGAATAAGACAAATACCTTGCTCATAATCAAATGGACCGGGAAAGGCGATCATTAGTGTTTGGACTATTTTCTCATTGATAGCCACTTGCTGATACAAATCACTCATAATCCGAAAAAAATTCTCCAATATCTCCTCTTTGCCTTTGTTTGCATGGGCAGGATAATA
The DNA here is from genome assembly GCF_001544275.1 of Enterococcus gallinarum NBRC 100675. GTDB lineage: Bacteria > Bacillota > Bacilli > Lactobacillales > Enterococcaceae > Enterococcus_D > Enterococcus_D gallinarum. Next base: position 67,134 of record NZ_BCQE01000007.1, read on the forward strand.
ATTTATCCCTTCGAGTAATGGCTTATTCTTGTTGTTATATACAGTTCCTTTAACAAAAGTACCCCCAACATCTAAACAAATAACTAACTGATCCAATAAGATCCTCCTTCTGGCAGTCTCGATTTTTCCAATAAATTTGAGATTGCCTATGCAAAAATTCCGTTTGTCCGATCATTTGAAACACGATATTGTATTTTAGTTATGACAATAGTATAATCGTTAAAAGAAGCGTTTTCAATAGCGTCTATTGTACATTTTTAACGGTTGAAGCAGCAGCTTTTTTCAGATTATGTTCTATTGTATATAACAATAAATGGAGGTTCATTATGTCTAGCGGAATTCCTTATTACTTACAGATTGCAGAAGAAATGAGAAATAATGTACAAATGGGAAGATGGCGTGAAGGGGAAAAAATCCCAACCGAGTTTCAGCTCTGCGAGATATTCCATGTTAGCCGTATTACGATCCGAAAAGCTATTGATGAACTAGTCAAAGAAAATTTATTGCAGCGGGAACGCTCCAAGGGGACCTTCGTTAAAAAGAATAGTGTTTTAGAGGATAATCGTTTCACATTGATCAAGAGTCTGACCGATCAAATCGAAGAGTTTGGTGATTCTTTTGTAACAAAAAAAGTCAATGTATTGATTACTCACGCTGACAAAAAACTCGCCACCTATTTAGATGTCGAAGTTGGAGAGAAAATAATCGTACTAAAACGTCTTATGGGGCAGGACAAAAAAAATATTGGTTACTTTCTAACCTATTTTAAATTTAGTGAGTCCTTTAGTTTAGATCCATTTGATTACTACGGTTCATTTTATACTTATCTGAAAAAAGAACAGGGCATTACTGTTGTCAACGACAAAGAAGTCATCGAAGCCATCATGCCGATGCAAGAAGTCGCCTATCATTTGCGGATCAAATCTGGTACCCCCGTTTTAAAGAGAAGCCGTTTTGCCTCAGATACAACGCATGACTTCAAGGAGTACACCGAGTGCTATTATACAGGGAATGAATACAAGTATTATATTGCTTTTCGATAAATATTGTATTCATTATTTTGACAAATTCGTCCATTTGAAGTTTTAAACCTTGTTCAAACAAACAACCCGAAGTAGATTTCCCTACTTCGGGTTGTTTGTTACCGTTCTTCATTCAGCAGATAATTATAGACAGCTCCGATCAGATTTGCTTCATTGCCAAACCTTGAAGCTGCGACTTCACTCATTAAGGCTGTGGCGCCAGAACGTGCTTTTAATTTTTTGATTTCGTTATTGACCTCTTCGACAAAGCGTTGATTTTTTGAGATAGCGCCACCAAGAATGATTTTATCGGGATCAAAACTGACTATCAAATTATAGATGCCTCTAGCAGCATAGCGAAAGAACTCAGTTAATAACGCATCTGCTAGATGATCACCTTTTTCAGCAAGTGCAAAAAGTGTTGGACCATCTACAGAATTGCCAGTCATTTGCTCATATCGTTTCGTCAATAAAACAATACTAGCCAACTCACTAAACGTCTTCTCTTCGTTCAAAAACATATAGCCAAACTCGCCACCGAAAAAATGTTTCCCGATGTGAATTCTTCGATTGGAAATAATCGCTCCACCTACGCCTGTGCCAAAAACCAGAAATAAACTATTATTGGTTTCTTTCGCTTCTCCTTGCCAAATCTCAGATAATGCCGCACAATTTGCATCATTTTCCATGTGAACCGGCAATCCAGAAAAATGTTGGGATAGCTCTTGCGTAAACTTACGCTGATGGATATAAGAAATCGCTGTAGTGCCCAAGATTTGATCGTTTTTTTGATCTACTGCTCCCGGAACACTGACAGCGATCCCTTCAATCTCAAACTGTTCTTCAAATTGTTTTTTTATTGAAGCCAGTTTTTGAAGCATCCTTTCCCATGTTTCTGGCAAAGGAATGGAGGATTTTTGCGCCATTCCATCTTCCGTCCAAACACCATATTTGATAGCTGATCCCCCAAAATCTAAAGCCAAAATAGCCATTTATGCCACTTCCTTCATTGCAGAATTTCACTTATTCACTGACTGTCCTAGTATTCCTTTATACAAATAAAGCATTAGTATAGAGCCAAAAATGATTGGCAAAAAAACGTTTTTTAGTATCGATTATCTTTTTGAATAGAGCTTTTCAGGATCAACTAGTCCTAAGATCTCTCATTTCACCGCTTCTCTCAAGGAATGAACGATCAATTCTTTGATAACTGCTTGTCTTAACTGTTCATAGTCCTCATAATTCGTACTGTATAAATTAGGTTTTGTATGTCGTTTATCCATCATATAGGACTGAGGATCTTGATTCAATGCGATTTGATTGTAATAAAGTGTCAAGTCTGATTCATCTGTTACCTGTTTTAATCTAGTGAGTAATTCATAGTCGATGATGCCTTTTTTTAATTGGATGACTCGGAGTGAGCGTTCGATCTCACCGTTTTTAGCTGGATAAACGAGACTAAAATCTCCCGTAGGAAACCCATGGATCTCGTAGCGGATATCTTCTCTCGGATTTGCTGTCCAGGCACAGTAAGCCCATCTAGTCAGTCCATCGAAATCAAACAAGCTGTTGAGTATCCCTAGAACTCTGGCTTCTACCAATTGATTTTTTACTAATGTATTTGGTTTATCCGGAATATTGCAAACATACCATAGATAGTGCTTCTCCGTCTGTTGCTTATTGATTGCAATATGCTTGGTAATGCAAGGAAAAGACAATGTAATCGTGTCAAGATCATCAATAAAGTGAGAAATGGCTATTTCACGATCAATGGCCATTTTGATTTTTATCGTTGGAGCAATAGCTTTGAATTCATTTATTAATACTTTAAAAGCATTCACAGACTCGACGTCTTTGATTTCTGGTTCATCCGTAGCAATCTTCAATTGCTCAAATTGATGTGTTTCCTTAAAGTAAGTCACGATACAGGAAAAGTAGGCAATCAATTCCTCCGCAGTTTTCATATACTTGAAGGTTTGGTCCGCCTCATCAAAATAGCGGACAGAAATATTTTCTGAGTAATCCGTAATCTCGTTTCGGGGAAAGCCATCCCTGTTCCAGACACCTAATAATCCATACAACGCAATTTCGCCATTGATCGCATAGTTCTTACAAAGATCGATATAGCGTTGCATATTCCGAAAATCGCAAGTAAGCTTTCCCTCCGTATCTTTAATGGCATCGATCATCGAATACTCATAGAAGTTCGAGCCGTCCTTTGATCCGATCGCGGTTCCCCAACCGCACCAAGGACAGTCACTGGCCACTATCATGATAGATTTTTGGCCCAAGTCCGCTAGAGAAGCAATCACATTTTCAAGCAATTGGAAATGTCGATCGCTCCATAATGGCACACCAAATTGACGTGCCACATTAGAAGAATGCTGCCAGATATCTAAAAACATCGTATAATCTTTAGGATCAGGCAGAGTGTAGTCCAGAACATTTACGGAAAGTTCTTGTGTAAAAATCAGTTCTTCATCTGAAAACAACAAAGAGTGATACACGATAACAGTGACCGTAAACTGATTTTTGGAGAAATTTTTCGGGATGGCATACTCGGCAAAAATCACTCCCGGTTGATATTGGGAAAAAGTAGTATAGGTCTCGCGACTCACCCGATCAGCCACCAGCCGATTATCATCATCAGGGATATAGCCTTCAATAAAGGCTTCACCAACAACCTCTGGACAGTCGCTGCTTATCTCTACCCGGTAAAGAGGTTGTTCCAACTCAGGAACAAAAATTTTTTCACGAGCCGCAGTCAAAATTCCTTTCATCCCTTCCAGATATACTTGAAAGGCAATTTTTTCATTTTTACATCCACATAATTCTGTGATACTTGGCGGTAGCTGTTGAATCCCAGCAATCGTTTGATACGCATCGTGTGTTACAATAATCGTCATACAGACACATCCTGTTTCGTTTGATTTCTTTCAATTTCCAATTCTTTCTTATCTGCTACTCGTACAAACGGGTACCAAATCAATGTCACGATTGCTGTGGTAATAATGTACATCAAGAAAAACTGCCAGCCTCCTGACAAAGCGAATTTCACAAAACCAGGCGTTGTCCACGGAATATTTTCAACCGTCGGATTATAAGTGATTGGGAGTACCGTAGTCATTAATCCCCAAGAAACAAGGCCGGAAACTAGCGGACTTAAAATCATTGGGAAAAAGTACATTGGATTCATAATGATCGGCAAACCAAACACCAAAGGTTCGGTGATATTGAAGACGGTTGGAAGAGCCCCTAATTTAAACATTTCTTTGTATCGTTTGGATTTCGCAAACATCAAATTAATAATCAATCCCATAGTATTTCCTGCAGCTCCACAAACACCGTAAACCATATAGGCAATGGCAAAAGGTAACGTTTTTCCTGAAGTGAATGCATCAATATTTGCCGTGATCATCGTCAATGTCACTGCAGACAATGGCCCCGACAAAACAGCATTGTGGATACCAAAGAACCATAAAAAGCAAAGCAGCACTTGAATGAAAATCATCGTCAACGGATTGGCCATCAGATTATTCAATGGTGCACTGATCATTTCAGTGATAAAACTGAAAATATCATTAAACGGTGTAAATGAGAAGGCGATTCGTATGCCACACACGATCAGAAAAATAATCGTCACGATAAAAGTCGGCGCTAATGATTCTGAAACCATCGGCGGAACTGAATCTGGTAATTTGATTGTGAATTTTCTGGCCGCTAAAATTGAATAAAGCTTAGTGATCAATAAAGCAACTAGCATACCGATGAAGATTCCTTGTCCGCCTAAATAATCAAAACTCACTGCATTAACAGCTGACTCTACCCATTTACCATTTTGTTCTACGTGGGTCACGATTTGTTGAGGAATCAAAATAAAGTAAGAGGCTAATGCGATCAAACCAGAGTTTTGAGCGTTTGTATGCAGTCTTTTTCCATAGGCATACGCAATGTTGTAGACCGCTAGCATGCCCATGATCCCGATTGACGCATTCCCCACTGCACCTAAAGACGAAGCTAAATTCGTTTTTTGCAGTAACTCAAGCCATGCTGGAATCGGAAAATTTGCGACAATCAAAATAAATGCTGAGCCAATCGTGGCTGGGCTGGTTCTGATGAACCCTTCAGATAAAGCGCCTAAAACAAGATTATTCTGCATCTTCTCTGAGAGCGGTAATAATTTATCTGTTAAAAACTTCTCGAACTTGTTCATAGTTTCCTCCATCAATAGTATGATTTAAATTAATAAAGCGCTTTATTGATTTGAATTATAGGCATAAATCAGGTAACTTTATATCAGAAATGTGATTTTTTTATTAGAAAGGATACATGATGAATCTGAACAGCACATTCGATCATTTAAAAAAAGTTTCTTTATCACTAGGTATTCCGGTTAAGCGCTATTCCATAGATGAGGTTGCTACGCTAAAGGATCTCGCTTTCCCCTTCCCCTCAAAAAATCATAGAACACTTTATTTTTGGCGAAAAGAAACTTATATTTATGCTTATTTTTCCGAGAGTTCCGATCCAGCGGAAACAAAACCAAATGATTCATTCATTCTATTTGGACCTTACTTTTTACCTGAAACAGATATTGATCTTCCTTATCTCAATTCGTTGATTGATGAATTCATCGAGCTTATTTATCACTTAGTTTCATTAGCCTCTCCCAAAGAAATCGTCAAAGAACAAAGTCTGAACATCTATCTTTTCTCGCAAGAAGAACAAGCATTGTTGCGTCCTTATAATACAGCGGAAAGCATCGAAGAATTTTACCGGGTGGAACTGATCCTTTTTTGCCATATCAAAGACAACAACCGGCAAGGAGCCTTTAAAATTTTGGAACTCTTAGACAAGCATTATTTTTCTCAACTTAGTATTGCCCAACTACGAACCCAATTTATTTCGATCATTACTCTGCTAACCAGAGTCGAGATCGAGCAAGGAAATCCCGTTCAAATGGTCTTCAAAAAACAAGAGTTTCACTTTAGGCTGGTGGATCATATTGTTTCGCCAGAAACAGCAACCCACTATCTAAAGCAGGCGATTGCTGACTTTTTTACCATTCTTGAGCACCTCCCTAAACAAGACTATTCTGCCACTGTTATGCAAATGCTCAACTATCTTGAAAATCATTTACACGAAAAAATCACACTAAATGATGTCGCTTGTTCCCTTTCCAAGAATCCTAAATATTTAGGCAGGCTTTTTAAACAGGAAGTCCATTACAGCTTCAAAGACTTCTTACTCCTGAGGAGAATTCACGAGGCGAAAAAACAATTACTCTTTACAGATTCACCGATTGGGCAAATTGGAACTGATCTCGCCTTTTCCAATCAAAGTCATTTTACTGAATGCTTTAAGAGACATACCAATGTTACCCCCAAAAAATACCGCACTTCCCGTTCATATTACGCTTTTTAAAGATGAAATGAAAAAAACAGACCAGCACCTCCTAACAAGAAGGTGTCGGTCTGCTTTTCTCTGCGATAGCGACTATACTTAATGGATTATTCATTCCGTTGTCACGTTTACTCTGTGCTCTCTCAACAAATAGCCCCAGCCCGTTAGGCTAATCACTAAGCTGGCTAAGACAAGCCAAAACCCGGAATCAATGGTGATTCTTCCCTCGGCAACTAACTTCTGTGAACCAATGACCATGTCTCGACAGTAAAGAAATGTTCCACCTGCACCGATAAATGTGGAGACAATCAATGCAGTATAAATTTCTACTTTACTCGCATTGTGACCAAAAAAACTGCCACTCAGCATTTGATAGCCCACTATCACGCTTCCAACGATTCCCATGAGGAAAAACGCAAAATCACTAGGATTACTGAAAAAACCGGGCATAGTAAATAATAATATAAATCCAACTTTCAATCCCCACTTATAGCTATTGCTTTTCAACTGATCTTGCCGTTCATCATAAGACTCTTTTTCCATTCTACTCACCGATCGAAAAAGCAGGCCATAAATCAGATAAAAACCAAGAATAAATAAGACCCCAACAAACCAATAACCTACCCACGTAAAGAAAATCAGATTTGCTGCCACCCACAGAACATGTAATACTTTCTCGCAAATACTTGCCCACTTGTTTTTCATTCGTTTGTGCCTCCAGTCAATTTAAACAGTTCTTCAACTGACATTTCAAAATAATGAGCAATCCGCAATGCCAATTCTAGCGAAGGGTTATATTTATTGGTCTCAATAGCATTGACCGTTTGCCGGGAAACACCCAAAATCGCTGCTAATTCCCCTTGGGACAAGCCATGCCCTTCACGAATACTTCTTAAACGATTGATAACTGGCATCTTCTCACCTCTGTCAAGTTTCCTTTACATATAAGTTATCATACCTCGAAGAAGTTGTAAAGGTTCCTTGACACATAAAAAAAGCTACCATATTTTCATGGTAGCTTTTGACCTATCTTTTCTTTGTCCGTCTCCTAACGATGCCTCAATAAAAGTCCTGCGTTGAATTAGTTTTTGTGCATAAAACAAAATTCAACTGACAAAACGTCGCCTGAGGATTTTTGGATTCAAGGATTAGTTAAATGTGTTCTCTCTCATGCGATAATTCCCACTAGCATGTCTAACTTCTACTACGTAGGAAACACCAGAAGTAGCTTTCTTAGAGGTAGTGAAAACAAGTCCATTCAATTGTCCATAGTAGGCTTTGCCGTTCGTTACTTCTGCCATGTACTTCTTGTTTTCTAAAACCACAATTTTGTAATCCTTATATAAGTCGTTTGAGAAAGAAACAGTGACTTTACTATTTTTGAAATCCAAACTAGAAATCATGGATTCGAAAAACAATTGTTGTGCTTTATTGATACGATCTGTTAGAGACTTTTTAAACTCTGCAGAGACACTAGAAATTCTGCTTCGTAAATCATCTAATTTTTCTTGTGTGACATTGTCATTCAACTGATGATCAGTTATAAACAACGCGTTGATCTCTTTTTTCAGCGTAATCTCTGCTGAAGTGATCCCAGCTACTGTGTAGGTTTTGTGGGGAAGCCGAAATTGAACCGAAAAATCCGCTTGATTTTTTTGATCAGAAACTTTCAACGTTTTATCAGATAAACTGCTATAGTAAGGTTTGCCAGTTGCTACTTCTGCAATATATTTGCCGTTTCCAAGAATAACAATTTTTTTGTATTCTTTGAATTTGGAATTTGTAAATGTCACTAGCAGATTTCCTGATTCATCAAGGGACAGATCTTTGACAAGGGAAGATAAATAGTTGTTTTCTAGTTTTTCTAAAGAGGACAAAAGCTTTTGTTGCTCATTTGTATCCGCAAGAGTAGCTATGTCGGTTCTAATGCCATCTAAGATCTCTTGAGTGAGTATTTCGTCAAGAGGTTCTTTCGAATCCAAGTACCCTAAAATAGTGTTCCGCAACTGTTCTACACCAAGCGAACGATTATACAGGTGAAAAACACCATCTGTATTTCTTAACTCAATTCGAATTTTATCTGTTGAATTGATTGGTGTCGTAATTTGCCACGTGTTGTCATTCAAGGTGCTATCCGATTGTTTATTGATCAATTTGGAAATCTCTTGATCATTTTTGATAACAACTAATGTTTGATCTTGAAAAACATTCGTGTCAAAATCCGTTAAATCAACCTTGATTCCAGTATCAGAAAGGGTCACTTTGTCAATCATCCGCATCGGTAATTTTTTAGTAGACTGATTATCATTCAACCAAATCTTTTCAGGAAGATCGAGAAGTTGATCGGTCTGTGATCTTGTAGGTTCAGTAATGGCAAATCCCCATTCTTCAAAATACGGAACCATATTATATCCAGTGACCTTAGACACATTGATGACAAAATTTTGAATACGCTCCGCATCGGTACTATATGACAAATTATTTTCCCGATAATACTGATGCAGAACCGGATAGAAGTTTTCACCAAACGTATTGGCCAGTTGGCCAAACATGACCATTTTCAAGTCATTGTTCTGTTTTTCGAAATCCTTATTCTCTGAAGTTAAATAGGTGTGCATTTGTGGATAGTAACTGTCCAAAGCGGTTATCTTACCCGATGTCTCTTTTTGAGCAGCCATGGAATAAATGTTTACTGAAGACTCTATGACGGAATCCCATCTCCAAGCATCTTGTTGTCTTTGATGGCCACTTTCATGCCAAACACCCCAACCATTATTCGTTTTCAAAAGTCTGGCAAGCGCACCATCGCCGTTAAATCCCATATATTCTTGAGTAGAGAACATATACTTTCTTGATACTTCGATGAAGTGTTGGAAATGGCGATCGACTCTATTTTCTGGACGACCGTCACTACTGATTCCCGACACCCGATCTTGTGCCACTAAGAATTTGTCATAATATTCCATCAATTCTTTCGGATCAGTAATATTTTTTTGGGCTTGTCGGTAGCTGACTGTAACAATTGCTTTGTTGCTTATCAATTGTACATCTTTTGCATTTTCTGCTGCAGCCATTTGTGTTTGAAAGTCTTCCACACTAGTTGTGTTTAAATCAAAAAAAGGCATCTGACCTGTTGCCCCTTTAATCGTCACCAATGCACTGCCATCTTCATTGGGGTTTACCACATAAATGGCGCCTTCCGTTTCAACATTTATTTCATTCGTTCCTTGTAGTAGCGGATATTTTTTTTGCGTATTTCGTTCTGGCGTTCCGATGACAAGTTCTAAAGCATCTTGATCCTTCACTACAACCGTTAAATGATCCCCTTTTTCTGCATATAATCCGCTAGCTTCTAAATTGGAATATCGGAAAACTCTTCGTTGCCGAATTCGTTCTTTTTCAATGTCTCCTCTGCCAACAAACGCTTTCGTCACTTCTTTTTGACTTTCTGACTGTGTCACTTCTGCGGTAGATTCCTGTTCCCCATATACGACTGTACTCCCAAACAACCCACAAAATAAAACACAAAACAAGATACTTTTTTTCATATAACCCCTCACTTTTCATGTAATAGATTTATTTTACTATTAAAATGATTTTTTATAAAATATTTACTACATCAAAATATAAGCTCTCTGTAATTATTTTCAAACAATACCTTTAACCTGAGAGATTCTCAGTAATTTCATCCAAAGAAGCGATTGCATGACAAAAGATACCTGTCTCGTTGATCAAGACAGGTATCTCTTTGGATTAAGGGAGCTTCGTTAAGGGAAGATAGTAAAAAGAGAGCTGTAGTCCCAGCTTCCTTCATTGATGAGATTCTTTATACATTCAACCAAGCCATTCACAATTGTTCTTCGACCTACTCCATCTCAGCGCCTTCACTAGCGCTGTTTTCAAGTTAGGATTTTTGAAGGGCACCTTTTTTAGCATAGCGCCGAAAAACGCGATGGACCAGTTTACTCGCTAATCGTTGGATAAAGACGGAATAGTTGAGTAATGCAACCAACAAAATCAAATTGATATAGGTCGTATTGCCGAGATTAAATAGATCTCTACCGACAATCAATGCGATAAAGTAGAGGAGCTGTGTGCCAAAGAAGACAAATGTCCGGTACTTGCTGTTTGGCGGATAAATTTTCCGCTGGATCAAAATGTAATTCCATGCAGTAAAAATCACACACATGATCGATAAAGCTTGACCACTGCTGCCAAACAAGTGCCCGATATTAATAATAAGTAATGTTCCAATTGCGATCGACAGCGAAGCCGGAAAGGCATTTTTGAAAATAGTAGACAAAAAGGCGCCTTTGATCCGATTGAAATCCGGTTCGAAATTCAACAAAAAGGTAGGAATGCCTACAAAACAAGCATTGATGATCGTAAGTTGGATCGGTTCAAAAGGATAAGCGGTCCCCGATAACAGTGTTCCCATAGTGATCAAGATGGAGAAAAGCACTTGAACTAAAACGAGCGACCCTGAGCGGGTAATATTATTGATGACTCTTCTCCCTTCATCCAATACCGAAGGCAGCGCCGAAAACTGGTTTTCCAACAGAACTAAATTTGCCACTTGTCTGGCTGCATCGACTCCTGATGCCATCGCGATAGAACAATCGGCTTCTTTAAGAGCTAGGACATCGTTGACCCCATCTCCTGTCATAGCAACCGTATGATTCATTTCTTTTAAATAAATGACCATTTCTTTTTTTTGCTGTGGAGTTACTCTACCAAAAATCTGATAGTTGCCGACTGCCTCTTTCAGTTCTTCGGAGGTAAGCGTCGAAACATCGATATAATCAGACGCTCCGGGAAGATTGACTTTTTTGGCGATTTGACTAACCGTGACCGGATCATCTCCAGAAATGATCTTGCACTGAATGGCTTGGGATCTGAAATACTCTAGAGTAGCTTTGGCATCTGATCGGACCGTATCCGATAATAAGAAAAATCCTAAAGGTTCAATCGTTGCAGGCAACTCATGATTTTCGCAAGTCTGAGGGCTATGTGCCAATACAATGACCCGATACCCTTGTTCAGCCAGCGCTCGTTCTTGTTTTAAAACAGGGGCATGCTCTTTTGATAAAAGAATAGAGGCCGCACCAATAAAGTAGGTCCCTTTCCCTTCAAAAGAAACACAGCTGAATTTTCGTTCCGAAGAAAAAGGCACGACATGCTGCATCACATACGTTTCCTTCTCTGGAAAGAAGTCTCTTAATGCCATGGCCGTTGGGTTCTTGTCCGGTAAATGTGCCAGTAGATTTTGCGTGATCTCTGCCATTTCTTCTTCGGAGGTAAAAGGGATCACTTTCTCTACTGTCATTTGTCCTTCTGTGATCGTTCCCGTTTTATCTAAGCAAAGAACATCCACTCGTGCTAACGCATCGATACAGTTAAGCTCTTGCACCAAGACTTTTTTTCGTGCCAGATAGACGGCACTGATGGTTAAGGTCACACTCGTTAGTAAAAATAATCCTTCCGGAAACATTCCTACAGCTGCGGCGACAGTTCGCAAAATGGCTTTGTTGAAAGAGGCATGCGTAATAAAATATTGTTTCAGGAATAACAACGTACACAATGGAATCAGAATCATACTGATCCAGCGAATGACTTTGTTCAGACTTCCTTGAATCAAGTATTTTTGTCGCTTGATCGTTTTCGCTTCCTTATTGATTTTTTCAATATAATTTTCTTCGCCGACGTGGATGACTTGGCAAAGTGCCTCACCGGCTGTGACAAAGCTGCCTGAAAACAGTTCAGCATCGGGTTCTTTACTGATGCTATCCATTTCTCCTGTCAATAGCGATTCATTCACTTCCAATGAGCCTTCAATGACTTTGGCATCTGCTGGTACTTGGTCGCCATTCTTCAATAACAGAATGTCATCTAGGACTAATTTATGGATCGGCAATGTTTCTAAATTGCCATCACGATACACATTGACTTTGGCAACTTTTAACAGCGCCAGTTTATCAAGGGTCCGCTTCGAACGGATTTCTTGAAACATGTTAATGATCACATTACTAAAAACGACAAAAACGAATAAGCCATTCTGATAAGAACCAGTTAATGCCACTAAGAAAAAGAGGAGGCTGTTAATCAGATTAAAAAAAGTAAAAACATTTGTAAAAATGATTTTCGGATACGAATTCGTCTTATCTTTCTTTGATTTGTTGACTTCTCCGCGTTGAATCCGTGCTTTTACCTCTGCTGTGGTTAATCCATATTTTTTTTCGATGATGTCTCACCCTTTCTTCTTATCATTTGTCATACACTCATTCCATCTTACGTAAGAGTGGCTGGTTAATCTATGGGACTTCCGGTTGGTTTTTACGGAACTTTTATTTTTTATAGTCTAAAGAATAATTTATCCTCTCATAAATGATGACCTAATTGTGTAAAATATAGCATAATAGACGATTGCTTGGCGTTTCATTTTTGTCACTTCACTGTCACACTTTGGCATAATGTTCCTTTCTGACCTCGTTTGTTTTATACTTGAACATTCAGCAACCTTGTTCTATCAACGATAATCGCAATCCTTTTCTGCTAAAATAAATAACTAGAGTGGTATCATCTTTTTTACGGATTGTTTTTTATCTTTAGAAATTCTAAAGGGTTGGAATGAAAGTTAAAAGAACATCTCTTCGACAAAAAAGGCTCAAAAACTTTTTGTTAAAGTTTTTGAGCCTTTAATGATTTCTGTTTTTCTGATCAGCAAATTTTCATACACAAGTATCCTATGACGCTCTGACTAATTCAGATGTTTCTGATCCAAAGAGTCAATGGCCTGCATGAGGCCTGCTAACCCAGCAATGATTTTCTCTTTTGGTGCACCTAAATTAAACCGCAAATAAGACTTGCCCTCTGGTCCATAAACCTCACCATTCATGATCGCGATTCTTTCTTTTTTCACCAGAACATTTTGTAATTCATCCATGCTATAAGGTAAATCTTTTATGTTGATCCAGCCTAAGTAGGTTGCTTCTGGAATAGTGAAATGAATCCGCGGATCAGCAGACAGTATCTTCTTTGCTTCGAAAAAGTTCTCGTCAATTGTTTGATTGAGTTCAACGACCCATTTCTTTTGATTCCGATAACAGTCCATTGTCGCTAGTAGCGCAGGATATGGAATCGACGATAGACCATCTCTTGCTTTCAATATCGTCAAAAATCTTTCTCGTAATTTTTCATCCACAAAGATAGCATAAGAGCCGCCCAATCCCGGCGTGTTGAACGTCTTTGATGCGGAGGATAGCAAAACAACCGGAACCTCAATCGAATCAATAAATTCTAAGATAGGTCGATGTTTTTCTCCTGGGCGGCGGACATCCATATGGATCTCATCACTCAAGATAGCGACGTTATGCATTTGGCATAGTGAAACCAAGGTAGATAGTTCTTGATCAGTGAAGACTCGGCCAGTTGGATTGTGCGGATTGCATAGCAGAAAAATCGCTGGTTTTTCGATGGCAAATACGTTGGCTAAAGCATCAAAATCAACTGTAAATCGTTCCTTATCTTTGGTTAAGGAAAATGGAATCAACTCCCGTTCGTTACCGGCGATACAATGATAAAAAGCATCATAGCATGGAGTAAATGTTACTACTTTGTCTCCTTTTCGACTTAATAGTTGGATGCAAAGAGATAAGCTATAAATGACACTTGGCGAGTAGACACACCAGTTTGGATCAATCGTACAATCAAATTCTTGCAAAAACCAATGGCTGATGCTCTGCTTATAATCAAGATGATTCCAGCGAGTATAACCAAAAAAACCTCTAGTCACAGCTTTAGCCAATACTTCTTTGGTTCCTTCAGGGATCATAAAATCCATATCTGAGATTGAGAAGGGTAATAGCCCTTTTTCTCCGAAACGATCTTGGACATAATCCCACTGGGTCGAATACGTGCCGTAGCGAGAGCGCTGTTCTTTAAAGTTACTCAAGATCGATCCCTCCTTCATCCAATGAACGAATAACTGCAGAAATCAACTCGATCGTCGCTTCAACGTCATTGATGTCCACGATGGAATGCCACGAATGGCAATAGCGAACCGGCACGCAAAAGACTAGGGTTGGTTTACCGGCCTCTAACTGAACCGAGCCAGCATCCGTTCCACCTCCGGCTAACAAATCATATTGCCAAGGAATTTGATTGCTTTCAGCAACTTCCTTGCAGTAATCCAACAGCTTTATATTTCCTAATGCGGTTTTATCGGCCAGAACAAGACCTGGACCTTTGCCTTGAATACGATTAGGATAGTCCGCAGCTTTTGGCGTATCTTTCCCATTGGCTACATCAATAACGATATTGATATCGGCATCTACTTGCTGCGCGGCAACTTTCGATCCTCGTGTCCCAGCCTCTTCTTGAACAGTCCCCACACCAATGATTTCGACATGTTGCGTTTTAATCTGATTTTTGATCTGAGCCATGATCGTACAGGCAACACGATTGTCCAATGCTTTACCAATAATCTTCTGCTGATTAAAACTTTTCTTGGCTTGAGTATTTGGCAAAATCATATCACCCACTTGCAAACCAGCTGCTTCCAATTCAAGTTTTGATTTGGCCCCAAAATCTATATACATCTCACTGATTGGTACTACTTCCGACATTGTATGCGTTGATTTTGGGAGTGTTCCCACCACACCTTCTATGATAGAGCCGTTTTTACGACAAGTTGCTCGCACTTGCTGCCCCAAAATGACATGCCCCCACCATCCACCAATCGGATAGAAGTAAACAAAGCCTTCCTCTGTGATTCGGTGGACAAAAAAACCGACTTCATCCATATGGGCATAGAGTGCGATTTTTTTCTTTTTTGTTGTCAAATCTCCAAAATAGAGGTTTCCAAATGAATCTTTGAAGCCATTCGAATCAATGATCGTCATCAGCGCCTCTTGCACTTGAGACTCTTGACCAGGCAGTGCATCTAAATTAGAAAGACGCATTAATAATTTATCGGTTGCAATCAATGGTTATCCACTCCTTACTGAATTCCGTCAAAAGTTCAGCATTCCCCAGCTCATTTACTAATACATCGTCCTCGATGCGAATACCGAATTTCTCTTTTGGGAAATAGACTCCTGGCTCAATTGTGAACGTCATATTGGCTTGAATTGGTAACTCATTTTCGGGTGCTAGGGCCGGATATTCATGACAAGAAAGACCAATGCCATGTCCCAAATTATGACTAAAATGATCCTCAAGTCCCTCTTTCCTCAGTGCTTGTCTTGCGACTTGATCAATCTCTCCTAACGTTTTATTGAAAGAAACCTTTTGAACAGCTGATTTTTGAGCTGCCAACAGGATCTCATAAGTTTCTCGAATCTCGGGTTTTACTTCGCCAAAGCCTATCGTCCGTGTGATATCCGAATAATACCCGTCGTAGATCGTTCCAAAGTCAATCATGATCAGCTCATTCGCTTCAAGTTTTTTCTGACTAGCATGGGCATGAGGCAACGCGGTACGCTCTCCAGAAGCGACGATTGTTTCAAAAGCTGGGCCTTCGCTACCTAATTTCTTGCTACGATAATCGAGTTCATTCGCTAAGTCTAGTTCTGTCATCCCTACTCGAATCATTGGCATGATCCGTTCTAATGTTTGATCGGCAATACGCGCCGCCTGTCTGAGGGCACAAATTTCTTCAGATGATTTGATCATTCTTAAACTTTCCACTATGTTTTTGGTGGCGATTAGCTGACCATTGGCCTCCTTCATTAAAAAGTGAAGTTCAGTAAAAGTCTGATAGGAGATGGTTTCCGCCTCAAAACCTACCTTCATTCCTGCAATAAATGGTCGCATTGCTTCGATCAAATGACTTCCAATCGGGATCTCACAAATTTCCACACCAGTTGTTTGTTGAGACGCTTGTTCTGTATAACGACCGTCCACAAACAAAGTTAATTTATTTTCAGTAACTAGTAGTAAGCCGTTTGACCCCGTAAATCCGCAAAGATAGCGACGATTCATTTTATCTGTGACTACAAGTCCGGATAATTTTTTTTCCGCTAGTTTTGCTCTTAATGCATCGATCCTCATCTATTTTCCCCTCATTCCTTTTCTAACCTAAATCATCTTTAGTAGTTGATTCTCGTCTCAAGGGTAAACAATATACTCAGTTTAGTAAAAACGGGGCACAAGTTCACAAGATAAGTGATGACCGATAGAATGGTTTCTTTTGCAAAAGGACTAGTACCCCAATTTACCAGACAAGATTCCCACACTATTGTTTATCCGCTACTTGTTCTAACTTATGCCCCAGCCCCTTTGGCTAGAAATCAATATCTGTTAAGTATTGTTCATCTTCATCTGAGATGACTGAGTTGCCTTTTTCTGCTTCTAATAATGCTTCCCGCTCGAATTCTTGTTTCTCCAATACTTTGAAGAATGGCAAATATAAGCCAAAAGATAAAGCGACTTGAATCACTTGAATGATGACTGCTCGCCAATCGAATCCTGTGAGAAACCCTTCCATAAATATTGGCACATATGGCGGATCAAAAATCGGGTAGTTCAGCAAACCTAATTTCATACAAATCATTGGGAACATTCCTACTAATGCCCCACCAAAGATAAATGGAATCATCAAAACTGGATTCAAGATGATCGGCACACCGAACAACACAGGTTCATTGATACCAAACATGGAAGGAAGTAAAGCAACTGCCCCTACTTTTTTGTATCGTTGTGACTTACTGATGATCATTGCTAAAACTAAGCCAATTGTCACACCAGAACCGGTAAAGTTTGCAAAGGCCGATAAGGTACCATTCGTAATGACATGGCGTAGTGGTTCTCCCGCTTCGTGCGCTGCAATGTTCTCGGACAAATATTGCACTGCGATTGGTGAAAGAATCGGGGAAAGAACCGCTGAATGAATACCAAAAAACCAGAAAACCAACCGTAAAACTAATACTAGATAAATCACCCATAGCGAATCTAGACTGCCAATAGCCGGTGCTAAAATATCCATGATGACCTGCGGTAAAAGAACACCCCCAGATAAACTATCGGTAACCGCACGGATCACAATAAACAAAACCCCAATGGCCGCAGTGGGCGTGATCAATTCGAAAGAACTGGAAACAAAATCCGGAACGCCCTCTGGCATTTTGATCACCAACTTGTGCTTCGTGAAGAATTGGTAGAGTTTGACCGAAATAATCGCTATGAAAATTGCTGTAAATAAGCCCTTAGAATCAAGATAGCTGGCGACGATATTGCCGTTGTCATCCACATCCATTGCTACAATCAAAAAGGCAATTGCTGACAACATCATTGATCCCACTGTATAAAGCTTATAGTGTTCACTTAAGAAATACGAAATTGCTAGAACCGCATACAAACCAACTAACCCTAATGAAACTTTTGAAATAATCCCAAAAATATAACCGTAGCTTTCAAACCAATTTGCAACTCCCTGTGTAGTAATGAACTCAGGAATAGACGGAAAAATTGCTGCAACAGACCCTAATAATAGCACTGGTGTCATTACGACCATGCCTTTTTTGATCGCAGTCAAGTAAGCATTACTATCAACTTTATTAGCAACCGGAACCAATGTTTTACGAATAAATGCTTCTACTTTTTCAAAAGCACCCTGTTTTTTTGGACTTTCCATTTTTTTCACTCCTAATTATTGAGTTTTCAATGCTTCATTCTTACGATATGCAACCAACGCTTGTTTCATTACCGTAGCCCCGTCCATGGACCCATAGATATCCGACGTTAATAAAACAGTTGGTTTGTTCACTTTATCTGCTTCCCCTTTAATGAAATCATATTTGTGACTCAATTGTGGTCCAACTAAGATGACATCATAGTCATTGATATAGCGTTCCAATTTGTCGACACCGATTGCCTCCATTGGATAGTCTTTTTCATCTAAGCTTTTTGATTCTTTGACAACTTTTTTCATTGACTCCATCATCATTGTCGTTGAGAAGCCTCCTGCACAAACAAGCAATATTTTCATGTTTCTTTCCTCCTACTATTTTTTTGATTACTTATTTTCTTCGCTTTTTTCCTTTAACATACCAATCATTTCTTCAATCAAATCGCGTGCCAATAAACTTGTCATTAAATGATCCTGCGCATGAACCATTAATAGACTAGTTTCTGTTTTCTCGCCATTCAGTTCACCGGTAATCAACTTTGTCTGGACATCATGGGCATCAATACTCCTTTCTTTGGCTTCTTTCATTTTTGCTTCTGCCTGTTCAAAATCCCCTTTACGGGCGAATCTTAGCGCTTCAAAAGCTGCTCCTCGCGAATCTCCTGCTGCAGAGATGATTTTAAAAATATCAACTTCTTTTTCGTTCATTGTTTCATCCTTCTTTCATTAAACTTTGTATATAAGACTTAAAGTCTTGAAAATTCGTGATTTTGGCTAGTTGATTGTCTAGCGCTTGGTCTTCCATCATTTTGATCATCAATCGACTGATTTCTTTATGCAGATTTAAATGATCTTTCTTGATATTGATCAAGAAAATAACCTTGATTTCTTTTTTACTGTACCAAATTGATTTTCTTAACAAAATGACATCGATGACTTCCCTTATCGCTGCCTGCTCCATAGGATGGGGTCCTGCGATACCATTTTGATAGATGGTATCGATCATTTTTTCTCTCTCAAGAACACTGTGCTTAAATCCCTGCTCGGCCCACCCATCTTCTAAACGAGACGCTTCACTTTCTAGCAATTGCAAATAATCTTCTGATTCCGTATCAATTTGAAACCACTGAGGATCAAATAAACTGAGAATAAACTGGTGTACATCAAATACTTTATTTTCCGATTCCCGCAATAGGCTTAAATCTTTTTCGATTTTATTGATTTCTGCCCGATTTAAAATCGTTTTTGTGTAGATGATAGGGATAGCAAACTGTTCCTGATCCAGAGGAACAGTGGAAATCAGTAAGTCAAAACTTTTATCAATCTGATCAACTTCGTTCAAAGCAAATGTGGTGACTTCAGCATTGCTGAAAAACCGCTCTAAATTAACTTTCAATAAATAAGAAGCACCGCCACCAGTAGAACAAATGACAGCTATTTTTTTATAATCATCGATTAACTGATTCGCCTGCTTCTCAAGACTAGCTGCGAAATAGATAGCAATGTAGCCTATCTCATCTTTGCTGATATCTGCGTCCAAGTCTTTGTTTAATTCACTGATGAACACCATCGCAACGTTGAATACATTGGCATATTGCGTATAAATGTCATCAATGATCGGATTATCTAGTTGATGTCCGGTGTACAGTCTTTGAAGTAATGGAGCGACATGCATCAACAGGGCATTACCTAATTCTTGATCTGTTCTAAACTGTGTATGGTAACGTAAATCGACAAGCTCTAGTGTTTTTTCAATTGCTTGTTTCAATTGCTGATTACTGGTTCGATCATCAAGAACCGAAAATTTTCCTCTCAGTTGCTCATGCAAATAATTTTTTTCCATAGTAGAAAAAGTAATGGGATAAGCCGTTTCCAAATAGGAGACCAAATCTTCTGTTAAAAGGTCATACTTATCGATTGCTGTCCTTACGGTTCGTTCGTCATTCGTTAAAGTGTTATTCTGTGTGATTCGAAAAACAAGCAATCGAATATGCTGGATGATATTCTCAAAAACAATATCGCTCGCTTTAAGTTGATGCTGTTGCAACTTTTCTGACAAACAGGAACGTAGCTCCTCTTCATCAAAAACGAAGTGAAAAGCTTTATATCGTTCCGTCAGGACAGGTGTATGGATAATGTTGCGAATTAAATAAAGAATTGCTTGTCTTTTCTTCTCTTCAGTCCCGACAATCTTCAAACCATAATGTGCTTTGCTGAATAAAGTTAATCCGTAGTCCTTGCAAAACAATTCGACTTGTTTGATATCTGCTTTAACTGTTGAAAGACTTACCTCTAACCATTCTGAAATCTGCTGCATCGTAATGTATTCTTCATGAAACAGCAGGAGAAGTTCGATATTCTTAATTCGTTCTTTCGGGTTCCCGTTATCGATCTTTTCTTGACGTTTTGCATGAGATAAAAACCTTAGAAACTTTGTTTTATCAGAAATTTCCAGCTGATAGCCTGCCGAACGAATCCGCTCTATTGAAAATCCTTCTGTTCGTCCGATATCTCTTAACCACTTGATATCATTAGCCAAGGTCCGCTCAGAAATCTGAAATTCAGCGGCCAATGCCTTGGGAGCAATTGCTTGCTTCTTTGCATATAAGTATTCAACAATTTTTTCTTGTCGCATAATTTTCTCCCGCCTTCACATAAACTATACAATGTAAGCCCTTTACTTAAAATGGCAACTTTTTCCGATAAATAATGCAAGAATAATCTGATTCAAAAGAATAACCACTTCCTTCTGCGAGCAAACGATTCGGCTTATATAACCGGGATCGATCGATATTTTTCTGAACACTGCTGATCCTGCATCATTTCAGCTGTTAGCCTCATTCAACTACTCCATTCGCGTCCTAAAAAAGATAACTAATATACAAAAACAAGCCAAAAGCCTCGTTACAAAGCTGTTGGCTTGTTCAATACAGAACCATTATTGATCGAATCGATTCTTCTATTTTTGATCAAGTATACTTCTATTTATATACCCTAATTGCAGGAGGCACAAAATCAGTGACAAAAGAATCGATTTCATCAAGGGAGGTTGCGAAAAGAATTTTGTCGAAGTCTTCTTGGGTCAAGAACCCTTCTGTTACCATTGCCTGATATTGTTGTTTCAATGGATCAAAAAAGCCATTGAAGTTAATCAATACACACGGATTCGCATGTTGCCCGATCCTGCCCCAAGAGATGACTTCTGTAATTTCCTCAATGGTTCCCGGCCCTCCTGGCAATGCCACATATAAGTCAGCCAGTTCGATCATTTTTTGTTTTCTTTCATGCATATTCGAAACAACGATCAGTGACGTAAGATTCTCTTTTGCTAATTCTCGGGCCACCAAGAATTCTGGTATGATACCTGTTACTTCACAATTTTCTTCAATAGCGGTTTCGGCAATTATCCCCATCAATCCCGCATTACCGCCTCCATAGACAAGGTTATACTGATTTTCTCCTAGCCATTTACCTAATTCTTTAGTGATTTGCTTGTATTCTTCTGAACTTCCGATACTTGCTCCACAATAGACTGCGACATTCATTCCCAAATGATCCCCTTTCGATCTGATTGCACTTCATGTTATTATAGTCGAGAAATAAGGAGGGCTCAATATGAAAATCAATGAATACAACTCATGGGTGATCGACTTTTATAAAAAACGGAACTGGTATCAATATGATTCTTTTATTCGTGTTGGATTTCTTACGGAAGAAGTAGGAGAACTATCCCGGGCCATCCGCGGCGTCGAAATTGGTAGAGATAGGCCCGATGAGTCTGCAAAAGATCAAGCATACTATCGAGAAAATTTAATGGAAGAACTTGGTGATGTCTTTGACAACGTATTGATTCTCGCAGATAAATACGATATTGCTCTCGAAGACATTATGAGTCATCATAAAGCAAAACTGGAAGAGCGATTTAAAGAGGAAGGATAGCCTAGCTGCTAACTATCAGTTGCTAACTATCACTTATAATTCTTTCTCCTACGCGTTATCTTACGTTAACCTAAGTTGTGCGCCCATTTGATCACCTGTCATTGTCAATGAGTTAGCTAGGAGAAAAATATTGTCAGATTTTCTAGTCTACTTGAAGCAAAAAAAAGGGACTGTGTCATAAGTCTCCTACAAGTAACACTAGCCGAACATTAATTATTATTGCTCCTGCGGTGCAGGGACTCCTCGTCGCAAAAGTCAGAGGAATCTATCCTAGCAACAGACTATTATTCGGTTTAACTTGTTGGATGATGACTTATGTCACAGTCCCGTATTATAAATCATTATTACAGATCAACGATTGAATTTTTTGCTGCCTAATTTCATATGAAATTGCGGATCTTTTGGTGTGGAAGGATCGACACCTCGCAAATGAGGAATTTCTCCACAGATCAATTGCAATAAGACAATGAAATTGAAAGTCATAAACTCTGGATCGGTGGTCACAGGTAAGACCAGATCTGCTGCGTCTGACTCATAAGTCGTAATCAGAAAAATAGTATCCGACCATTCGGACAATACTTCTTTCATTTTCTCAGACCTTGGCTCATCGCCGTTGTCTAAAATAAAGACCATCGAATCTTCGTTGATCGCATTATAAATGCCATGAATAAACTCTTCAAATTCATATCCACTTACCGGACAACGCATCGTCTCCAACAACTTCAGGGCACTTTCTAAAACATCTCCATAAATAGCTGCCGGACCAGTCACACGGATTTCTTTTGCAGTGACTAATCGTTCCTGATTTGCACAAATCCATTTTAATGAAGTCTCATAAACAGCTTGGAACTGTCCAGCAGCAGTTTTCACTCCTTGGATCTGTTGTTCAAATGTCTCTTCAGAAATCGTTCCTTGCTCAAGTCCCAGATAGAGAGCAAGTAATAATAGATTCAGCTTTGTACAATAAAAGCCCTTTGTTTTTGCTCCTGCTTTCTCAGGTCCACAATGGACAGTCAGAACAAAATCAGCCATTTCATCAATAAAGGCTTGTTCTTCTCCTGCCATGGAAGCAGTGATACAACCTTTGCTTTTCGCTAGTTTCATAGCGTTGTAGGTGGAAAAAGAGCTACCTCCTTGAGAGATTCCGACAACTAATGTCTGTTCATTATCACTCAGGAAAGTCTCTTCAGTGATCGTGAAAGGATAGACCGCTCTTACTTCAAGTTGTAATAGTTTTTGCATTTGCGGAGCCATTTGCAACGCGGAATGATAGCTCGTTCCAGACCCTGTCAAAAAAATCCGATTGATTTTTTCTTTTTTGATACTTGAAAAAAGATGGTCTCCTTTTTCGATGATTTCTAACAATTTACTTGGTGTCTCTTGTAAATACTCTTGAATTGATGCCATTTTTTCTCCTCCAATATTATAGAATGCCAATCAAATGAACAGCGATCCCAAAAATAATAATGCCAATCGTAATCTTAGTAATGCTCGCTTTTTTTAGCAGCTTATAAATACCAAAGGTGAAGGCTAGCGGCAGCATCTTTGGTAATATCTGATCCAGTATATCTTGAACCACGATTTCTGCTCCGCTGATATTCCACTTTAAGGGAGTCGTGATATTCAGCATCGTCGCCACCATACCTCCAACAACACATAATCCAACGATCGTTGCTACTGCCATAATTTTATCCATCAAGCCCTCTTTTTGGATACGGTCCAACGAATTGACTCCCACTTGATAACCCAATTTCAATCCAAGGATCCGAACCAATATATTTGGCAAATTATACAAAACTAAAAACAGCAATGGACCAAAAAGATTGCCATCTTTTGCGATCGATACGCCAATACCAGCAGCAATGATCCGAACAGTTCCCCAGAAGATCGAATCACCGATCCCAGCTAAAGGCCCCATCAGTGATGCTTTGACAGCGTTGATTGATTGGACATCAAAAGCCGGATTGTTAGCATTTTCTTCTTCCATCGCTGCACTGATCCCCATGATCGTTGGTACTACCGCTGGTGTCGTGTTGAAAATTTCCAAGTGGCGTGTGATTGCTGCTGCTTGATCCTCTTTATTTCTATAGAGCTTTTTGATGACTGGCAGCATGGCATACATGTAACCGACATTTTGCATCCGTTCGTAGTTAAACGCACCTTGAAGAGCAAAGGACCGCCAAAATACACTTTTTAGCTGCTTCTTCTCAATCTTATTCAAAATCGATCTCTCCTTCCGTCAAGTTATCTGGGACACTAGGGATAGACTCTTTCTTCTGTTCAATATAGAAGTGCAAGATCACTGCAATACAAGCCCCGATTAAAGCAATCGCAGTAATATTTAGTCCTCCGTAGGCAGCTGCTAAAAAGCCCAAGAAAAAGAAGGGCGCCATTTTCTTTGAAAAAAGCATGTCCAGCAACAAAGCAAATCCGATGGCAGGAAGCAGATTTCCAGCTACAGATAGCCCGTCTAATATGACATTTGGAACAGCTTCGATCATTCCTGTTACCTTATCCGCACCTAATAAAATAGCTAAGAAGGTTGGTAGAAATGTACTTAAAAAGAACAAACCAACTGGAATCCACATACAAAAGGCTAATCCTTTGTAATTTGCTTCTTTCGCATAGCTATCTGCTTTGTGGGTAAAATAAGCATTGATGATCCGAACCAATACGCCTAAAGATTGCGCTAAAACTGCGATCGGTACAGCTAATGCTAAAGCTACTTCAACACCGCTATTAGACAAAATCGCAAATGCTGTTCCTAAAATCCCTCCTGTCACCACATCTGGCGGTGTAGAAGCCCCAATACCGGCAATCCCCATCCAGATCAATTCAAGTTGCGCCCCAATGATGATTCCATTCTTTACATCGCCTAAAACCAACCCCACCAATAAACCGGTAACAAGCGGACGATCAAACATCATCTGACCAAATATTCTGCCATCCAAGATACCGATTCCAGCAATTAACCCTAACATTATTGCTTGAGCAACCATCGTGTAACCCTCCTTCTTCTAAATGTCAAAGTCCGTCAACAATTTCTTTTTATCTCTAGGCAGCATCCGAAATTCTACTTGGACACCGGCATCCTTAATCGTTTTTAAGTTTGCGATATCCTTTTCGTCAACTGCCACTAGATCTGTTAATTTCTTTTTCCCCTCGCCATAACGCAAGCCCCCAACATTCAATGTGGTAATTACCCCACCTGAAGCTTCGACCAATCGGCGAGCATCCTCGGTTGTCTTAACTAAAACTAAGACATTACTCTTTTTTGATGATGCAAATTTTTGAACGATTTCTCCGGATTCCGCTACTCCTCGAATGTATAGAACAACATTGGAAGGTTTCGCCAAATTTAAAGCCATAGATTTCATTTGATCATTTTTGGCATCGTCATTTACCACTAAAATCGTATTGATCCCTAAGGCCGTCGTCCAGCCAAAAGCTACTTGGCCGTGGATCAACCGATCATCAATCCTCACTAAAGATATCGTCATTGTTTTGTCCTCCTTGCTGTTTGATTAGTTGATTAATGTGTAAAATTCCTTTCTTCCCTTCTTCTATTCCACTAAGTACCCAATCCTCAAGAGATAGCTCAACTGTTTCCTCTGAGAGTATGAGAGAAAGTAACATAGGTAAATTGACACCGGTGATTAACTGGAATTCATATCCGTTTAATAAATGATTGGTAAATAGATTTGCCACACTTCCGCCAAATACATCTGTTAGGACGATCAACGTCTGATCTTGATTCTGCTCTAAGTAAGCAATCGTCTCTGCTTCCGCATCATCACTCGATTTTTCTTTGGTCATTGAAAAACAATCGATCTCGATATCTTCACCAGCAATCAATTTCAAACTATCAATAATCCCTTTAGAAAATGTGCCGTGGGTTGCTACTAAATATTTCATTTCTTTTCCTCCTCACTACACTTTTTTATAATGCAAAAAGCGTGCCAACTAGTGACACGCTTCGAAAAGTCCTCATCTATCAGTCAAGAAAAAGGATATTATGGATATAGCAAATTTCTGGCAACGGAATCTGCACACTATAGATTGTTTCCAGCACACTGACTGCATCTTTGATCACTCTGATTTCACGCTGATGAGTAAATACAAATTGTTCAAGATCAGCAAATTCGGTAATTTCTACTTGCCGTATCAAACGCTCTACCATGCAGGAGATATGAACATAAAGACCGATTTTTCGTGGATTCGTCAACTTCAGTGCTAATCGTTCTTCCAGTGTGACAATCAATTCTTCAATAATTGACATGATCTTTTGAGTATCTAAAATAGTTAACGAATCGAGGACTCGAATGAGGGAAAAATTTTTTACCATCCGATCATTCACAATCTTCATGCCATTTTCATCCAAGTCAGCTCCAAAGATCTCTGCCATTTTTTGCGCGTTCTCACCAGAGATAATGTTTTCTAAATAAACAAACTCGGTCTCTGGAATCAGAGGATCATCGGTTCCAATAATGCCTAATAAATTATAGTGTTGAGAAATACTAGCGGGTACCCCGTTGGTTGTTAATTCACTATATTCCATAGGGAAAAACGCTACTTCAAGCAATCCTTCCAAACATTCTGACAACATTTTTTGGATCTGGATCGCTGTACCTATCCCAGTAAAGCAAGTGGTGATTATCGCTTTTTTTTGAGCCTTTTCCGGCTCGAACAGTTGAATGTTCGGTGTGATCGATTCCTTCATCCGCTCTGCAATCTCGGTTAAAGGAGTGCCTTGAAGCATCATATTGCCAATCTCTAATGCCATCAAAGTCCCTAGCTGATCCATACACAAAATTGGAACTGCTACGGTCTTTTTCAATAAATCATAGATCATATTCAACGACCCCATATCAATTAGGATCACTAGTCCTTTGACTGTTCCGTTTTCTCGTACATACTCTTCTACCTTTGTAGAGATGTCATGAATGGAGGCCTCGATTGGCATATCAAAGCTGGTAAATATTGACTCTCCTAGCATGCGATTACACACGTTGGCGATACTGCTAGCGGTTGCGAAGCCATGAGCAATGATCAATCCATCAATGTCTTTGCTCTTTCTTGTATAACGTAGTGTCGAAAAGAACAATGAGAAAAGATTAATGTCTAATGAATCGAACTGAATGTCTAAACGTCGCTCAATTTCAGGAAAAATTTTCTTTAGCGTTTGTCGTTCTTTCCCATAATGCTGTTCGATGTAGGCTTCCAGTAAAAATTCAGAAGGCTGAGGAACGAAAGACGTTCTCAAAATATACTTGTAAATGTAGTGAGACACAAAAAGAACGAAGCTTCCATCATAATGAAAGAACGCCTGATATTCGATTTCCCGAAATAATTCTTGCATCGTTTGATGCACAAACTCTTCCAAAGCAACTGGTTTTTGCTTTGAATCCGTAAAAACTAACCGATCCATAAAGCCAACCACTTGTTGATCGATCAACGTACGCATCTCCGCATCCTCATCATTTTTTCTCAACGAATAAATTTGATTTAATCGATGAATAAACGCATAAAGGTCTTGCCGGCCATCATTTTCGGAAAGCGATTGTTTTTCCCCGTCGAAAACGTAATTAGTTGACTCAGAAAACTGGGTAACGATTTTATTTCGAGGAAGCGTATACATTTGTGCAGGTAGATCCTTGATGGAAACATGGACTTCATCTGAAGTAACATTTTGAGAAATCGCACTGCCGCAAACATACTTAATGGCATTTTCAATTTCACCAATGTTTCCTGAATAAATGGTATGAAGAAAAATATTCATTACCTGCGAGCTGACCACTATTTTCTTTTCAAGCCGTTTGCTTTCAACTTGAAAGAGCTTCTCGATAATTTCTTTTTTTCTAAAATACTGCGTTCACTCAGATTAGGTAAATAGATAGTAATAGGAATTCGACGCAAAAACGTCTGTAAAAAAGCAGTGGTTTTCTCAGTTGTCGCGAAGGCTAATCGGACAGTTGCTTTTCGCTCAGTTGATTCACCGATCCGAGAAAAGGTCCCTTTATCCATGAAAGTAAAAAGTTTCTCCTGTCCTTCCGCATTCAACCGATGGACTTCATCTAGAAATAGTAGACCACCGTTCGCATCTTCTAATAACCCGCGCTTCTTTTCGTAGGCACCAGTGAAGGCACCTTTGGAGTAACCAAATAACAATCCTGACAAGAGCTCTGGATTATTATAATATTGTGCACAATTCAATACTTTAAATGGGGCTGTTTCTGATAGAACTTCTGCTTTGACCATATATTCATACATGATTTGCACGAAATAACTTTTTCCGATGCCTGTATCCCCCATTACCATAACAGGAAGACCATTATTTGGATAAAATACAGCTGTCTTCAATTGTTCAATGGGTTCTGCCAAACTTTTATCGTAACCGATCACTTTTTCAAATACACGATTAATAGGTACTTTCTCAATTTTGTCGGTTAACTCTTTTACTGAATTTAGAACTTCAGATACTTCGATAGCGAACTTTTCTTGATAACCCCCTCGATTGCCAAACAAGACGGGCCGTGTATTGATTTTAAAAAAAATACCTTGATCAACAAAACGATTGGCCAATCGACTCGCTTGTGTTCGACTAAAGGAGAGTTGAGATTCAATATCGGCTGTTGTAAACAGTCCCGATTCAACCGCTTCTTTAGTAGCACGATTCGCTAATTCTCGGCTCCATGTAGTTACTTCTATTTCAACATTCATTTCTACACCTCTTTCTTTGCCCTCGAAATAACAAATGTTAAAAAAGAGTATACCACGGAAAAATTTCTTTTAAAGACGAAATTAAATCCCATCGGGAATCGCTTTCATTTATTTGTTATTTCATGGCCTGTCCAATGCTTCATACTTTCTGTTTTTATTACTAAACAACTTTGTCACAAAAAAACATCGAAGCTGCCCAAAACGCGCTTCGATGTTCTTTAGTAATTTTATTTTTACAATGAACCAAGTTTCCATATAAAAAGCTCATTATCAACGAACGAATAGGATTGTGTTGTTATTCGAAAACTTCTTAATGATGTTTGTAGCTGGCATAGTAAAAGCCGGATACAAATAGCGCACCTCCGATGATATTCCCAATATAGACAGGAATAAAATTCGCAAAGAATTCCAACCATGTGCCGTGGCCTTCGAAGATCGCTGCTGGAATGACAAAACAATTTGCCACACTATGCTGAAAACCGATGGCAACAAAAATCATGACTGGAAACCAAATCGTCAATACTTTCCCAGCCGCATCTTTCGCACCATAAGACAACCACAATGCTAAACCGACAAACCAGTTACAGCCGATACCAGAACCAATTGCTTGTAACCAAGACGCAGCTATTTTGTGATCAGCAAGGTGAATGATTTGGTCTAAATAAACTCCTGAGCTTGTCAATCCAACAAAGTGACCAAAAAAATACGCCACAAAAATCGCACCGACCATATTAGCTAGGGTAATGATCAGCCAGTTTTTCACTAGTTGCAGAAACGTGACTTTCTTGTCCATAAAAGCAATCGCTACCGCCATCATATTCCCTGTGATCAATTCACCGCCCCCAAGCAGGATGACGATCAATCCGATTGGAAAAACCGCTGCTCCAACTAGACTGGTGAGACTTGAAAGTGATTCTGGAATAGAGGCAGAGACTCTAACATAGGCTAAATAGCCAAGAGAGATCATAGCCCCTCCGATGAATCCTAAAATCAGTTTCGCAATGATCGGTTTTTGTACTTTTTTGGTGCCTAGATGAATACTAATGTCCATAATTTCTTCTGGTGTGTGCATAACTCTTTGATCCCTACTTTTCCAATAGATTTTCTGGTAAAAAACAATAGTGATTTCTTTCACATTTCCATCAACGATTATAACACCATCGTTTTTGATTTTGCATTGTTATTGTAAAAAAATTCACGAAATTTTCATCAGATTCTATTAAAAAATCCCCGGTTAAATCAACGTCCGTTGTTTACCGAGGAATTCGTTTGTTTTTGATCTGGGGAAGCTCTCTAGAAGCAAATCCCCTTCTTGAGTTGAATATCTTAGAATTGAATGACTAATTCAGCTCTTTGATTATTCAAAGTCCTTTCCTTTAAATGCGATGGCATCCACTTGAAACAAGATGCCTACCTCACCACGGTGCGCAAAAGAAGTCTGAATAGACTTTCTGACGGGGTATTGTCCATTAAATTTTTCTTTGATGATTTTTTCCATTATCGGAATATCAAAGATATCTTTGAAAAGAGCGTCCATTTGGACCACGTCTGCCAACGTAAGTCCCGCTAGTTTCAGCCGTTCTTCCAAGTGATCGAAAGTACCGATTATTTGTTGTTCGACCGATTGTCCGATATTTCCGACACAATAGCCAACAAAGACTAAATTCCCAGCCTCAATCACTCCTGAATTTGCCCAATCTCGGTTAATGTCATAGCGCTTCATTTAACTCGCCTCCTAAATAATCCATTCATTTACTATTTACCAAAAAGTTGCCATTGGTTCCACGGTAAGAACAGATAAAATCGTTCTTTTTGGTTTCACACATCGGAACATTCTAACTCATTCAACGCCTCCTCTGCTTTTTCTGCTCCTTTAATTATTGCCTATTTCTTAGAAAATGAGACGACATGTTTAATGTTAAAAAATAAAGGTTGCGTCTTGTTCCCTTATCTTCAACAGTGAATCAAAACAGCGATTCGAAACACATGGTACATATCGCTGTTCATTCGATAGCTCTTTTCTCTAATAGCTTTGATTCTTTTAGAAAATAGTCTCCAACCAAGCACTAGAAAAGCAGAGTTGCGTCTCCGCTTTTCATCCCCACGAATGATTCAGCAGGCAAACAAAAATGCTAGTTGATTCCTCAATCAACTAGCACTATGGGAAATGAAGACAGCCACCGCTTCATGATCCATAAAATGAAAACGTTAGATAGTGGTCAACGTCTTTTTGCTCACTAGACCCTCCTTTAAGCAGCCTGCTTACGAAGATATATCGAGAATTTTCCTAAAAGCCATCGACTGGATGATCTTACTGAGAATGGTATAAGTTTGTCGATCATTCTTTCTGAGCAAGCTTAAGATATTCGTTACTTGTTCGCGATCTTCTGCTAGAAAAGCTTTAAAAAAAGTAAAGTAGAGTTGCGTGGTCAGAGAGAAGGTTGAATCAGTAAACGATTCCGTCAATTTTTTATCTAAGAGTGATGCCTTCTCTAACTCATTATTTGTAATCAAGAATTGAATCATATTGACATACAATGCGCCGATTAGTCGATCAATCAACTCTGGGTAAAGTGACCACCAAGTGATTGCGGCAGCAATCGCTTTTGAGAGCAATGGCTCAATTCGTTCTTCCTCATCAAAAAAGATAAAAAAAGTTGTAATGAACAATTCCAGTTCCATCATTGAAAAACTCTCAAGACGTGTGAAATATTCTCTTAAAGTCACTAAAGGCCAGTGATCGATGGTCGGTTTTAGTGACCAAGCCAAAGCATATGCTGCAGAGCTGATCAACCGATCTGAGCTTATCTCTGACGTTTTATTGTCCCTATAGATCACTAATAACTTATCGACAGAATGCAGATTGAAGTCATAGTAAATATCAATGACGTCTCTAATCGTGATTCGTTTAGTTGCAGGATTCTCCTTATCATAAAGGAAAAAAAATTCTGGTTCACTCATATTCATATTTTCTAAGATACGCTTGAATTTAAATGCTTCGATCGCATACTCTCCTGCTTCAAATTTTGCATAAAAGCTGCGGGAAGCAACACCCGAATAAACTTCTTTTTGAGTGTAGTGTTTCGACATTCTGATTTTTTTGATCAATGGTCCATACGCCTTCATCTGACCGCTCCTTTTCACGTATAGTATACTACACATTTTTAAAAACAGGGGAACATTTACCGATGATATAGTAACGGTAACAAATGGAAAGGTGGTGTTCAGATGAATACAGTATTAAATTTGCAAGCATTTAAAGAAGATTCTACCGTTTCTCCAAATTCAATCTTTACGTTTAAATGTCAAATCTCACTAAAAGTACCAGCAACAAAATAAATGCGATTAAAAAAGAATAGAATACTCCCCCCTTTGTCATTCTATTCTTTTTTAATTAGATACAAAGAGATGTCAAAGTCCCCCTTGCTTAGGTTTGAACCTTGTCGAGCAAAAGGGAAATAAAGCTAGTTTTTCAAAAAAATGAATCAATACGTCAAGAAAAGAGGGAATCAATGGATTTCATCAATACATTCCACTTCATCTATCCTGATCTAAAAAATACATATACAGATCAAGTATTTACTTATTTAAACATTAACCAGAACGTTCCCAAGCAAGGATGGAAAATTCATATTTCTGCTACTTATACTAATTATTTTTTGATACTGAGTGAATGTATCTCATGCTGCATCGAAAATGATGTAGATATGAAATTTTTGAAGAATCTTGATCAGTTTACAAACAACCTTTCTAAAAGTACCCCTAGAGCCTATTCAGGAAAGTTCATCACAATCTATCCCTCAACTTTAGAGAAGTTTGTTGTGATGTGCGAAAAGTTATATACCCGATTAAATGATTTTCAAGGACCGTACATTCTTTCAGACAAGAGATATAAAGATTGTAAAGTCCTATACTACAGGTATGGACGTTGTCGAGCAGACGAAAATGAATCGGAGACAGAAAGAAAGCAATTAATTTGTCCCGATGGCTCTATTATCGAAGACAAACGGTTGCCTTATTATTCTCAGCCGCCTTTTGTACAAGATCCTTTTCGTGATAGTTCACAACAAGAGAACCTATCTGCATTGCTGAACAATAGATACAAAGTAGAAACAGCTGTTCATTACTCCAATACCGGCGGTGTATATTTAGGAACGGATACTGTCGACAATCGAAAGGTGATTATTAAAGAAGCGCGCCCCTATATCGAATCCTCTTCATCAGGCGATTGCATTGACATGCGCAAGAAAGAAATTGCCTTCTTTAACCTCTTTCCGCAGTATTGCCCAAAGGTTTATGACAGCTTTTACGAGTGGGAGCATTATTTTACGGTAGTTGAATTTATTGAAGGGCCCACCCTCTCTGAGTTCTCAGATCGAGTAGTTGAAGAAGTGTATTTCGACGATCTTACTGGCAGCTATCGCCAGGATGTTCAAAAGATAATCATCGAGTTAATGAGAATGATAGTAGCGATTCATAAATTTGGAATCACGATTCATGACATTTCCAATACTAATATTATGTTACGAGACGGACAGCCAGTAATCATAGATTTTGAAGGTGGAAGCTTTGCTTTTGAACAATACGATTACATCGTAAAGACTCCTGGTTTTGATAATGGGGATCATTCCATCGACAGAATGAAGCGAGATTATGTTTCCTTAGGGCTCCTGATTATTAACCTTTTCATCGGAACAAACCAACTGGCGCAATTGGACCAGCAAGCAGCGCTGGAGACATTTTATCTTTTTTCTTGTCATTATCAGCTAGATCCTCGTTATTATTCACTGATCAGCGATTTACTATTGAGACCTAATTCGACGAACCTTGAAATCCAGCTCAATCTTATGTGCACCCACACATTTGAAGCCGCCTCATTAGCGTATAACGAAATAAAAGAAAATCTATTAACTGATGATCTTTCCAACGTGGATAAGAATGCAGTTCATTTGATCGACTCAAAAAGCAGTTCGGTTGATTTAACAGACTTATCAAACGAAAAAGAACTATTCATTTTGGCTTATCTCAGTTATTTAATGGACAATCAAAAAACAACTTTTACAAATAACGTAGATTTCTCTTTTGAAAAAATAGGACATGTAAATAAAACTGGATTGGCTGATTATGCTCACTTGATTATTCTTGTTTTGGTTATGAGTCCCGCACAAACGATCAATCGATTGAAACCTATGATTCACCTCTGGATACAAAAATTAATCGGTTCTCAGAATCAAGATGGCAGCTTTATTTCAGAAATTGACGGGGTTGAGGGAGAGGGGCTTCTTGATGGTGCAGCAATGATCGTCTGTTCATTGGTTGAAGCTTATCGTTTTTTTCATGATGAAAGAATACTCCAGAGTCTTACTGATTGGCTGAACTATACAGAAAAATTTGGCAAGACACATTTCCCGCAAATCAGTAAAAGAAATGCGAATAAATCACCTTATTTGGCAAATGGTAAAGCCGGTATGCTACTGGCAAAATGGTATGTTTTGCGAAGTGGATTAGGGACAGAAGCCATGAAAAATGAAACCTTTGAGCAAATAAAAGAACTGCCACTGGTTTCTTCAAATGTCAGCTTTGGATACGGTATTAGTGGTATCGCCTATTTGAAAGTTCTTACAAATAATCTCAAAAGAAACGATTACAACTCTCTATTAACGAATCTACTATCCTACAAGGTCAATTTCAAAGGGAAGAATCGATACCCGGACTGCACCAATTCAAGAATAGTAGCGAGATTTCTCACAGGAGAAATCGGCGTCTTATTCTTAGTGGATTGTATCCGACAGAGATTGGAGGATCATCAGTGAAAACACTCTATAAACATTATAAACGCAATATTCTTAAAATGCTGTTGCTGTCAGGCCTCTTATCCTTTTTGCGTGTTCTGCCAAGTTATCTACTGGCTTTTGCCACTAATGCTATTTTTGCTAGAAATATCAGCCAATTTCTTTTTTGGGATCTAGTGATTCTCATTCTTTGGCTGATATATGTCTGCTCAAACTATTTATTTTCAGTTTATCAGGAGAAAGAACTACAAAAAATCAGTCTTTCATTGCGAAAACGTGAAGCTGACTCTATCAAGACAGTCCCATTAGCAGACTTCAATCAAATCACGGCTGATGGCTATGTGTCGAAGCTGACAAATGATATCACACAAATCGAAACGCAGGGCGTGATGAGTTTATATCGTCTTTTTTCTAACGGATGGTTGATTTTGTTTTCAATTGTTGCATTGGCCCTTTTTAATCTTTGGCTGGTTGTTTTGGTCCTTGGTTTAACGGGATTGATCCTTTATATCCCTAATAAATTCGGGACAGTCCTTGTGGCGCTTGGACAAAAGTTATCTATTAGTAATTCCTCTTATACAAAAAGGATTGCTAATATCTTAAAAGGTTACAACGTTTTCCGTTACAATAATAGGCTGGCAGAAATTCCAAAAAAGATCACCGAATACGCTCAAGACCTTTCTGAAAATAAAGTTGCCATTGCAAAAACAAATCACAAGATTATGAACCTCATTGCTTTTTCTAGTTTATTGAGTCAAGTAGTCGTAGATATTGTGACAGGCTTTCTGGCAATTATCGGACAAACGACGATTGGAGCTATTAGTTCCAGTGGCAATTTAGCAGCAAACATCTTTAACTCTGTATCGTTGGTAGGTCAATCGGCCATGGAACTAAGATCCATAGAGCCCGTCATAGAAACATTTTTTATTGATAAGCCAATCGTCCGTGCCACTAAAAAAACCTACAACGAATTCACTGATTGTATACGAATCGAAAATTTATCTTTCGGCTATGATACAAATCTCCCGATCCTAGAAAATTTCAATTTGGACATAAAAAAGGGGGGCAAATATCTCCTCACAGGTGATAGTGGCAGTGGAAAAAGCACTTTATTAAAAATCTTGATTGGTGATTTGGAAGATTATTCAGGTAAAATAATGGTGGATGGTCACCAGTTGAAAGATGTGGATAGCCACTCTTTTATTCAATATATCGACCAGGACAATTATTTGTTCAACACCTCTTATAAAGAAAATGTCGCTCTTTGGAACAACTACGCAAAGACAGAAATAGCCGAAGCATTGAATAAAGCCGCGGCAGATTTTGTAGATGATATTGACAAAGTAGTTGAAAACAACGGTACCAATCTTTCCGGTGGACAAAAACAGCGTATTGGTTTAGCCAGAGCCTTTATCCAAAAAAAATCAGTCATCCTCTTTGATGAAGGAACCTCTTCATTAGATAAAAAGAATACGTTGCTCATTGAGAATCTCCTTTTGGAAGACAACGAGTTGACGGTTGTGATGGTCAGTCATCATCCACTGGAAGAAAACATTCATAAATTTGATCAAATTATTTCTATCAGCGCCCCTTTAGCATCGGAAAATCAACTGATTGCAGTGTCGAATGCTAGTCGTTCATGAACCGTGGAGCAAAAAATTCTCATCACTAAGTTACTACAAAAAATGACCAAGTCAGGATAGATGTTCTATTCTAGCCTGACTTGGTCTTAAATTGATAACTAAGTTGAATTACTCAAATGCCTTCCCCAAACAAAAGCTCCTACACCCAAAGAAAGATTGGTTTGAAACCAAAACCTAGGAACAAAATAAAAGCTTTGTCTAAAGAGAACTTTGCGGCTTCGCTGATCTCCCTCTAAGGTTCCAAAAAGAATACCCTGCAATCACAACGGCAATTCCGGCAAGGATCCAAGGCCCGGTGCTTCCTCCTGTGACAGTGATAGTTTGTTCCCCTAGATTGCCGTTGCTGTAAGTGATCGTTTGACTGCTGGTTGCTTCTACTTTCAGCTGTTCAAAAGGAATCGCAACTTCTACTTCATCTGAGTAAGAAGTGTCACTGAAATCCGTTTTTACACGCGTAAGTTTCCCGGGGATCGTTACATTAACGGAATTATCCTCTGCCCAAAAATTGACTTGCACGTCTTTGGTTTGACCAATAACGGATAAGTCTTCACTAGGAAATGTATTGTTGAATGTCATCCAGAAGACTTTGTTACCGATCGTTAACTTATGCCCACTTGGTTGCAAATTATGATAGTTGTGGCCTTTTGGTGCCATGTTCAAATAAAAATATAGATTTACTTCATCGGTAACTAGACTGGCATATTTGATATTCTGGCCATTCTCATACGAAAAAGACAATTCTGTCATCGGTAAACTTGACCAATCACTGAATGCACCATCAATGACGATCCCATATTTATTGTCCGCATGGGCATTGATTGGTATAAAGACACTTACTACAGCTAAGATACTTAGAATCAATGAATAATATTTTCTCATTTTTTTGCTCCTTCTAACTTTCTTCAAGCTGGCGAAAAGCCGCCTAAAGAAACGAACATCGTTCATTTTTGATTTTCATTCTCGTGCATCTAAAAAAGAAAGTTTATTCCCTAAGAAATATGTTTGATCTTTCCTTCCATAAAAATGGCATTACGCCCTTCTCTTTTTGCGATATACAAATACTTGTCTGCTCGTTTATATAGATCTTCTTTATCGGTGTCCGTTTTTCGACAGCGGGAAACGCCGGCCGAAATCGTAACTCGAACTTCTTCCCCATGTATATTCAAAGAAAAATTACCTACTCTTTTACTAATCGTTTCTAAAATCTCTGTAATATCATGTTGGCTTTTTTCTTGAAACAAAATCCCAAACTCTTCTCCGCCAATACGAAAGACTTGGCTTTCAAGCTGGTACTGAAAAAGGGTTTGACTAATGATTTTAGCTACGTTTTTTATAATGATATCCCCGATATCATGGCCATAATCATCGTTGATCCGTTTAAAGTAATCAATGTCGACCATAGCAAAAACTAAATTTTCCTTGGTATGAGAAAGTTCAAAGCGTTGGCTAAATTCCCGGTCAAAACTTAACCGATTCCCGATTCCTGTTAAAAAATCGGTTCGTGCTTCAAGAGATAAGTTATCGAATTTCGTCAGCTGCCTTCGCACCAACTTATTGATCATACGAACCATGATCATCAGCATGACAAAATTTAATAAGAAGAAAAGATAGCCGGCAAATCTAAAATCTAATGCCGGATACATCTTTAACCCCCAGGATGCACCATAAAATAATGTCAGCAAGAAGTAGACACCGATATTATTCAGATTTTTGTCTTTTAGCTGTAAGACTATCCGACAACAAGTGTAAATCAGCACAATGGTGATGATTGCTATGAAATAGTTCTGAATCGTCTGGTATTCCCCTTGGCACATATAATAAAAGGTGATGGCAACAGATACGAACACATTGAAGTGCAGCATCATGGTTCCTTTGAGCATATGCAAAAAATAAAAAAGAACGATCAATTGTAGATCCATATTTTGAATAAGTGTGGTATAGCGATCTTGCAGAAGATTTTCCGATAACACGGGCACCCCTTGCAAAATCGCTAAACTGATAATCATAATACCAATCCAAGCAACTTTTCTAAGAACAGCTTTCGTTTTCAAAAAAATAGATTCTTTCATCGATAAATAAATCAAGTAGTCAAGGAATACAACACCTAAAACAACAATTAAACGAACGACTGTATAATATATCCATAAAATGATATCCATCAAACACAGCACACTCCTTAATAATCGATGGTCAATATTTTTTCCGGTGTCGAGTAGAGATAGCCTTGATGATAACAACAAACATTTGTTTCTAACCAACTAGCAAATTTTTGATTTTCAATTCCCTCAACGACAAAAGTCTTATCTAATTGGACAGCGATGCTTGCAAACAGTACGATGATTTTCTGAAGAATATCTTCTGAAACCTTCTTTTGAAAAGACAATGCCGAAAATTTGACGATCTGAAAGTAGTTCTTCAATTCCAGAACATTGTCCAAAGAGTTGATGCCTTGGCCAATATCATCTAGCGCGATTTGGTAGCCATATTGAGCGATTTTCTTGAAGGCCTCCACATTGACTGCGGAAAAATAAGGGTAGTTTCTCTTCATAGGCGGTTTTTCTGTGATCTCAATAATCAATCGCTGCTTGTATTCCTTTAAGTTCTCAAGTAGATCAAAGGTCTCTTCGTACTCCAGTTCTTGCGGGTCGAGATTAAAACTAAACCGCTTCGTCGGGTTGGCTTCTAAAATTCGGGTCAATGTTTTTTGCAGCCATTTTACATACTGTTGATGCTCTTCCTGCTGGCTGATCATTGATAAATAAGAATCTTTAGGGAAAATATTTTTATTGTCTTCTTTTCTCAACAATAATTCAAAAAAAACAATTTCTTTCGTCTTTGCCTGATGGATCCCCTGTCCATAAAATTTCAATTCATCATAATTCATTATTTATCCCCCTTGATCCCTTGATCCAGTGTAAAAATTCGCTTAACAAAACGTATACTATCACCCATCGTAAGGCTTGCCAATAATAAAAAGAATGGTAAAAACTGAATCAAATAACGACTGCGCCCACCTTCGAACAAAAGCAGGAAGAGGAAGCCGCCTACCAAACTCAACCGAAGCATCTGTTCGTACTTGCCTTGCCGTTTCCAACCAAAAGCGATGATAAGCAAGCAGATCACCCACCAGATTTGTGCCATGAAACGAAAATCGGCAATTCGATTCCCATATAAATAATAGCCTTCTTGCAGCCAGCGGGTAAAGCCTTTGCCCTTCGGAGTCTCTCCTTCTTGAATGAACGAACCTTCTTTCAACCACGCAAACGTCCCATCGGCGGTATTGTTGCGGTGCTTTTGAAAAAGAAAGCTGATATAGCCAAGAACACCTCTTTCTTTTAGCCGCTCTTGGATTTTCTCTTTGGAGTAATCGATTCTTGCTTGTTTCGTTGGCAATTCTGCCATTGCTTGCGCATCTTCAGGACTATACCCGCCGTCATTCGTCAAGCCAATATTCATGAAATGGATCATCGGGATGGCCCGACTTTCGTCAATGGCAATGTATTGTTGATTTTCTAATTGATGATTGCATAAAGCATACGTGCCACCAGCCGTAATCAAAGTAATCATCAGCAAAACGATGCGCCCTTTTGATTGCCATTTCTTGGCAAAAAAGCTGATTGCTTCGATCAATAGAACAGCAATCAGGAGGATCAACGCCGAAGGTTTGATGAAATAACCGACTACCGCAGCAATCCCCAAGCCAACTGCACCTAACAGGTTATACTTTGTCGGAATCTCTTTTTTAATCATAATGGCATAGAAGAATAGACTTGCTGAAACAAAAGGTAGAACCCACGTATCTGTATAAGGCACAATGATCGAAGGAAATACCAGCAGCCAAATCCCATGAAGATAAATAGCGGGCACTAAATATTTTTTGCATAGCAAACGAATCGTCAGTAAATTGAATAGGGCTGAAAGATTGACTAAGAACAAGGTGACAGAATCAAAGAACAACCAAGAAGTTGTAGAAAACCATTCTGCTAATTGATGCTGCCATAAAAGAATCGGTAAATTATTTTGGTTCAAACTATAATAAGCAACGATCTCAGGATTCGTCGTGTCCGTCAAGGCATCATGGATAGCCGCGACATCCCAGCCGATCGCCGAATGCAAAAACGAGACGAAGACGATTTGCCAAGCCAATACTCCTAGGACGAATACCGTGACTGTCACATAGCGATGGGTCACAAAAAGCCAAGTTAAAAACTGCTGGACTTTTGGATAACAGTACACCGCAATGATGAATGCAATGGCACCCAAAACGAAAAACGTGGTTGCTAAAGTGGTGCTTGTTCCAAAGACCGAGTTATCTCCGATCGTCATATTTGGTGAAATCAAGGCAAAGATCAGTGTCAACCCAAAGAATAAGCAAAATAGACCATTGATGATCCAATTACCTGCGATAAAAAATTTCGATTTCATTTTCCACCTCAACCTATGCTTGTTTTTCAATGCAATAAAAGCGAGTAGGTGATTCCCCTACTTCGATGCGAATCAGTTCTGTTTGGATCGCTGCTAGTCGTAGGGATAATTGGTCATAAAAATAATTGGTCACATTTTCGACAGAGGGATTGATTTCCAAAAAGGGCGGCATTTCGTTCAAAAAACTACCAGAGAAAGGTTGGAAAAAGTCTTTCAGCACCCCTTCTATTTCCTCAAAAAGATGCATCTCATCATCTTGAGATTTGATTTCACAAATAATTTCCCATGTATGGTTATGCTTGGCACCCATGCCGCCTTCCCAGCGCATCGCATGACTAGCATTCACATGAGATTTAAATTTATAGATACAGCGTTTTTCTGCCATTTGGAGTCACTTCTTTCTAATTTTCATTATGTCTTGGGTGATGGTCTCTTTGATCTGGCTCATTTCTTTAGTGATTGGTGTCGTATTCCATTTTGCAGGAGACGTGATTCCGTTAATGATTCCAATCAAACGGAACCAAGAGACAAGGAAATTGTAAAGTGGAAACGTAATGACCTCTCCCCATAACTTCATGTAAAATCGCTGGTCAGATTTAAAAGATTTCAGGAGTAAAGAGATACTGATAAATTTGAGCAGCGAGTCAACGAAATAGAGTAGGTAAATCAGCAAATACGACAGCAACAATATTTTGGCCGTATAACCAAAAAACAATAAAACGGCGCTGGCAAAAAGCCAAATCATTTTTGGAAAAATGAATGTATGGTCGATGATCAGGCGACGCACCAGAAAGTTTTTAAAGAAATTCCCTAAACCGACTTGTTCTTCGGAAAACTCTTTTGCTACTTCTACCTCACCTCGTTGCCATCTTTGCCGTTGAATATATAATTCGTCAACACTTTGGACTGGTTCAACATAAAAAATAGCATTCTCGCACAAGGAAACTTTTTCTTTCAGACGATGCCTGATTTGAAAGGTCATATCGGTGTCTTCCCCAACAGTGTCTGTATTATAAAGATGCGTATTGACCAAAACTTCTTTTCTAAAACCAGAGAAAGCACCGGCCATTGTGAACAATTGATTGTTCAACGCTTCGACATTTCGTCCAGCCAAAAAAGACTGGGCATACTCAATGTACTCACTTTTTTGCAGCCAGCGAATCATAGGCGATTTGGTCTTTTTGATTGCTTCTTTTTGCGTTAAGACCGTACCAGACATTGCGGAGATACTGTAGTCATTCTCAAACTTCAAAACCATGTTCATGAGTGCCGTAGGTTCCAAGAAACCATCGCTATCAATATTGATAATGTAAGTACCAATACTGTCATAGATCGCGGAATTCAACGCCTGGGCTTTGCCTTGTTCAGTGCGGATCCAATGCATATTCAGCTGATTGAAGTGATTGTGCGCCTCATTGAATACTGCAAAACTCTCATCGGTACTGCCATTATCTGCTAAGAGAATTTGAATGTTTTCATTCGGATACGTCGAATCATTGATCGAACGAATGCAGGCATACAGTGTGTCTGCTGAATTATAAACGGGTACGATCACTGAGATAAAGGGCAGTTTTTCTGGAATGTCCAGTTGCTTCTTTTGGAAGTTTTTCACAAATAAATAACAGGTAGAATAGATTCCCGGAATAATTTCTACGAGTAAGGGAATCAACAGCCAAGTAATCCAGAACCCCATTTGCGTCAAGGTTAAATTGAATAAATAATCCATCAGTACTCCCCTCTTCTAAACAAGCGATTCTTCTTTTCATACAAACTTCTGGCGACTTGAGAATACGTGAATGTATGATAGTACAATGTGATCACAAGCCCATAGAAGAACAATCGACCCAAAATCGAGTGAGCGAGGAAATAAGCATCGCTGCCGCCGAAATGAACAAATGCCACCACAAAGAGTAATCTGATAACATTACTCACAAAAATCCACAACGTCCCAAAGAGAGCATAAAACACTTTTTCCTGTCGATTGTATAAAGGATAAAATGCCAGCAAGCCTAGATAAGCTGCCGTTTCGATGACGCCTGAACACTCGTAATCAACATACAAAGACATCTGCTCTTTGGCGCTGTGGATCACAATCAAGCTATACTGACTAAATTCTTCCGTCACATTGGCAAAAGAACCAAATAAATCCACGACTTTGATCACTAATTGTGTCAAAAACCAAACCCAGTAAGGTCGACTGAATACAATCAGTAAATAAAACAGCCCGACACTTCCCAGAATAAAATAAAAGGCTGAGAGTTTGGAGCGTTTCATCACAGACAACAAATACAGCCAAACAACTATGCCAATCAATACGTATATGTTCATTTTTCAACCCTTTTTCTTTTTTATTTCATCCTAATCGTTGCAACAGTCACTATGATCAACAAATAACAATCTTTTTTGAGTGCAACCTATTAGCCACTTTGTCTATTTTACACACTTGAAAAAATGTAAGCAATCAAATTTATTTCAGAAAATGGTCCGTTTTTACATTGTAAATCTGTGAGGTTTACTTGGCAATAGATTCTTGCAAATATTAAAATCCTCTTATTTTTTATTAGCAAACAACCAAAGGACTTTTGTTTAATGCTTAAAAGACTTAGTCCAGCACTTCGTCTTTTCCTGATATTCATCGAATATACCAAAAAAATCCTGCTAAGTACACTTAGCAGGTTAAACTGATTTACAATCCGTATACACAATGGAAAAATGCAACGCTGATTTAGGGAAAATATTCATAGATAGCTCGTTTTAAAAAGGAGGTTCGGAGAATCACTGTTTGTTAATCAATGAATAAAGATAACAATTGACTCAAGTCTTCGATACACTGATCCGCCTGACTCTGATCAACATCAAAGGGCTGCTTCAACGCAATCGTATAAATACCAGCTGCTTTGGCAGATTGGATGCCGATTGTTGAATCCTCTACTGCTACAGTCTTCTCGCAGCCTATATGGCTTTGTGCCAATTGATAGATCTCCGGGTGGGGCTTGCTTTGAGTCAGCTCTTCCCCACTGATCACATAACAGAAATAAGACTGTAACTGGCAGGCGGTCAACATCTCGTCAATCATCTGCCGCGGAGAAGAAGAAGCAAGAGCCATGCGGGTGCCAGCAGCTGATAATTTTTTAAGAACCGGTTTTACTTCTTTTCTTAACGCTTGTTTGAAATCAATGGGATGCTGCTTTTGATAAGCGCGATAGGTTGTTTTCAGTTCTGCTCTCAAAGAAGGATTCTCTGGAACCAGCGTCTGCCAAATCTCTGCTTCTGTCTTTCCCACATAATCATTGATTGACCGGGATCCTGGTGACAACTGTACTTCCGCAAAGAAATTCATCCTGCGATTGAAATAATAGACTTCACTATCGATCAGTACCCCATCCATATCAAAAATAATTCCTTTTTGCATACCTCTGCTCCTATCCTTCAATAATATCGTTCAGCAAGCGCACTTCCAAATCAGGGACTTGGATCGTATATTCTTTCTCGATATTACTGAATGCCAAATGAATCAACTCCATTTGTTTTTTATGTTCTTTTTTATAAGCCGCCAGATCTTCTTGTTCATCGACAGACTCTTTGCGTAAAATACGTTCGATCATACAACAGCAGTGTAAATACAAGAGAAACAGTTGATTATTTGAAAATTTCTGTGTTCTTAGTTTCTCGATTTCACTGATGGCCGATTGGACCGACGTCAATACTTTATCCGCATCTAAGATCGTCAAGTTCTCAACGATTTTACTGAGGGAAAAATTAAAGATCAGATCTTCTTTTAGCGTCTCCTCTTCAATCTCAAAATTGCCATAAAGGCAATTGATAAAGGTCCCGATCGCCTCCCCATTGATCAAACAGTCTAACCCAATATAAGGAACATGGGGGATCTGCGGATTCTCTGTGCCAACGATCATTAATACATCATAGAGTTGAAAGGGAATCTCATAGTTTTTATTCTCAAATAATTTTTTATAATCGTAGGGAATGATCTCTAGCTCCTCAGCTTTTTCTCCCAAGC
Organism: Enterococcus gallinarum NBRC 100675; assembly: GCF_001544275.1. Classification (GTDB taxonomy): domain Bacteria; phylum Bacillota; class Bacilli; order Lactobacillales; family Enterococcaceae; genus Enterococcus_D; species Enterococcus_D gallinarum. The sequence continues at coordinate 111,722 of NZ_BCQE01000007.1, forward strand.
AGCGAATCAAGATTTCTTGAATCTGTCTTGCACTGCCGATTCCTGTGTAACAACAAGTGATGATGGCTTTTTTCTTCTTGACGACAGGAAGGACTAATTGCTTCTGAATCGCAAACTGTGATTGGATTTTCTCATTGATCTCTGTCAAACTGTTCCCTGACAATACAGCCTGTCCCACCTCCAATAATAAGGGAGTGTTCACATGGTCAATAATCAGTAATGGTCCTTTCAGTTGCTTTTTCAACGACTCGCCCAATTGGTTGAGAGAACCCATATCGACTAATAAAATCAAGCCATGATCGGTGCGGTTCTCGCTGATATAACGAAGGATCTGTGCTTCTATTTTACGCAGTGAAATATCGATCGGCATATCATAGGCTTGAAAGACATTTTTCCCCAATATCCGATTAGCTACATTTGCCAAACTGCTAGCAGTCGAATACCCGTGAGCCAAGACCACACTTTTGACACCGGTTTGAACCGTTGTACTATTCAAGCTATAAAAGAAGATCGTCATAAAATAGATATCCTCTTCTTCGACTTTCAAGTCTAGATTTTGAGATAAATGGTACAAGATCTTTTTCGCGTAAAGGTACGGCGTCTCGGCAATATTTTTTAAAAATTCATGGAATGTCTCCTTCAATGCCAGATTGTCTTTTCGATCATCAAAATAGGCATAATTGCCTTTGATATAGAGATAATTTGCCAATGTGATTACACGATTGCCGTCTTGTTCAAAGCCATAGCTGTCATGGAGAAAATCGATAGTTTGACGGATATGATACACCAATACCGAATAAATCGAGTGTTCCTCATCATAGGACTCTTGAAAAATAAACGCATCCATGATGCGGGTCACTTTCTTCGATAGCCGATTCATGTACTCTTTGAAGTTTTTGTTGTCATTGATTACTTCAGTAAATTCTAGAAACATCTCATCAAAAAATTGGATCAGCAGATCGTTGCCGTTCGTACTTAAAAGATTTTTGTTCTTATCCGTAGGTGAATAGTACCGATCGCCGGAATTTTTTCGAGGTTTTGTAAAATTTTCTTTGAATTTGCTGCTGTATTCGATCGGCATATCCAATAATTTGATCTGGATCGCGGGCTTCTGTTTCTGATGGACATAGGCATTGCCGCAAGCATACTTAATGATATTCTTGATATTGCCCACGTTGCCATCAAAATCACTGTTCATCAAAAAATCGATCAATTGATCAGAAACGGTCAGATTCCGATTTAAGATTTTGCTCTCATTCAGGAAAAATTCATCAATCAGCGCTAGCCTTTCTGATAAAGGGCGTTGCTGAAAGGTAGGCAATGTAACGATTACTGGCAGCCTTCGCAGAAAGGTGGGCAAAAAAGTGGTGTAAATGTTCTCTGTCGTCGCAAAAATCAGCCGGACATTGGCTTTTCGACGGACACTGTTATCTCCCATCGGAGAATACTCTCCCGTGTCCATAAAGGTGAACAGTTTCTCCTGTCCTTCTTCTGATAACCGGTGGACTTCATCTAAAAAGAGAATCCCGCCATCCGCTTTTTCAAGTAGGCCACTATGGTGCTCATTGGCACCCGTGAAAGCCCCTTTGGTATAGCCAAAGAGCGCAGCAGACAGCAATTCCGGATTATTAAAATATTGGGCACAATTATAGGCAATGTAAGGACTTTTCGGCTGCAAGACGTGTTCTTCCAACGCATAGGCATAGATTTTACTCGCCAAAAAGGTCTTTCCTGAACCGCTGGCACCTACTAACAGCAATGGCAATCCCTGATTTGGATAAAGCACCGCTGTTTTTATTTGATCAATGCTCTCTTTTAAACTTCCCGTTGCACCAATCACTTTTTGAAAAACGGACTCAGGAGCGTTCTTTTTTAGAAAATCAAGGGAGTCATACTCACTCTTATTGAGGGCATAGCCTTGATCTTCTAAGCCTTTTCTATGTAAAAATAAGACGGGATACGTTTTGACTTTGATCAATTCACCTTGCCGTACACCTTCATTCAGGTAGCTGCTGACTGTACTACGATTCAGATTCATTGCATTGGCAATCTTATTTGCCGAGAAACAAGCCGCATCGATCTCTTCAATTTTTGAAGTCAACTTAAATAAATAATTGTTTAACGTCTTCATATTTGCCACTCCCTCATTGAATTTACGCTCTTTCCAAGATCCATTTATTTTACCTTATCTTGAGGCTTTGATCTGAGAAAAACCAAGCGATTTCTCCTAAAATAGCAGATCATTATCACACGAATCCCGCTGCTAATTCTGACTGCAAAATTGTTTTCCGACAAATATCGATGCAAAGAACCTGCCTCATCAGCGACACAACAAGGAGATTTGTACCGACTCTCCGAATCAAAGAAAAATCGCAGGAAGGATGGTACTATTCCAACAAATCCTCTCGCGACACTGTCACGAGAGGCCTCCATCTTTGCGATTGTTGGGATCATTTCGTCGGTTATTGACTTCAATCACCGTTTTTTAGTAAGTTCTTTATTAGTAAGTTAGTTTCCACATGTAACGTCTTTTCGTCAAAGGATGTTCTCTTGCTTCAGAAAGTTCTTCTGCATAGACTCTAAACACAGCGGTGATCACGAATGGGTTGAAGTAATCAAGCACTTCTTTGCTGATATGAGCCGACAAGCCATAGTCTAAAGCATCGACTACTTCTGTTTTCGTATCAAAGCGTTCCAAGAAGGTTAATGCCCGTGCATCGATCTCTCTGGTTTTTCCATCATTCATCAATAAGATAAACGGTACATCTTTGTCCACGATCTCGAAAGGTCCATGGAAAAATTCGCCAGAATGGAATGTACCTGAATGGATCCATTGCATTTCCATCAGCAAACAAATCGACGTGGAATAGGCTACTTCATGGGTCGCACCGCTACTCATCACATAAATGACTGGTTCATCTTTGAAGCGTTGGGCGAAAGCTTTTGCTTGCTTACGGGCAGATTCGGCACTCTTTTGTGATAAATCATAGATAGTAGCAAAACCTGCCATCATAGCATCATAGTGTTCATAGCCTTCGATTTGATTAAGCAATTCAACCGCTAATTCCAAACAGAAGCCGGTCTTCTCCAGTTTTGCGGCATAATTTTCTGCAAAGCGATGGTAGATAACATAATCTGCATCTTTTGTTAACGGTGAATCTACGCTTCGTGTTAAACTAATGACAGTGGCACCTTTTTCTTTCGCAACTGTATTTGCTTCAACGGTTTCAGGAGTCGTACCTCCTAAAGAAGCTGAAATAACGACAGTCGTTTCATCAAGGGAAGCAGGTGTCGCATGATTGAATTCGTTGGCTGTATAATGACTGATCCGTAATTGCTTCGCATTTTGGTCGAGAAAATACTTAGCGGGATATAGGTCTGCTTTAGAGGCGCCGCAGCCAACGAAGACAATCGATTTTACCTCTTTCTCTTTGACAATTTCTTGGACAATTTGTTTTGGATTCATTGAATGAATTCCTCCTTTAAATTTTTAACCATAAACCATAAATGGTTGGTTCACTTATGCAAGTATTCCTAAAAGACTCATCACGATCCCACCGATCAAACAGATCGCTAACATCCACCCTGTTTTCACTTTTTTCTGCAACAGCCAATACATCAAGAACGTGATGCCTAATGGCAGAATCTGAGGCATGACATTATCTAAGACATCCTGTAGCACGAATGCTTCACTCATTTGAATCGGTGTCGTAATCCCGATCATACTGGCGATCATGGAGCCAATTACCATCAATCCTACAATGGAACAAATGTACATCACCTTGTCCATCAAGCCTTCTTGATAAAGTTTGGCTAAATACTTGTTTCCCATGGTGTAGCCGATCTTGCCCCCATAATAAGTCACAAAAAAGGATGGCAAGAAGGAAACGATCATGGCTAAGATTGGGCCCAAGATACTGCCTTGCTGGGCTAGGTTGATTCCTAGACCAAATGCCAATACGCGAATGGTTCCTTGAAAGAAGGAATCACCCACCCCTGATAAAGGTCCCATCAAAGAAGTCTTCACCGCACTAATAGATTCCGGATTGAAACTAACTGGATCTTCGTAATATTGTTCTTCCATCGATGAAGCTAATCCTAGAACAAAGGCACTTGTTTGCGGCGTACAGTTGTAGTACATCATGTGTCGTTCGTAAGCCTCTTTTTTTCTTTGCTCATCTTCAGGATTCTTATAGATGGCATCCAAAATCGGTGCGATACCATACATAAAGCCCATATTCATCTGTCTTTCATAGTTCCAAGACGCTTGAATCGCCCACGAACGCCAGAAAAACTGACGATATTTCCATGCATTTGGATCTTTCTTTTTCATGAATGAACCTCCTTATAAGTCATCTAATGGATCTGGGTCTTGCGGCTTGCCTACTCGATTTCCTACTTGAACCATGACAAAAGCCACAATACAAGCAAAGGCCGCAACTCCAGTCACACTTAAACCAGAATAAGCCGTGATCAAGAACCCTAGAAATAGAAATGCGACCATTTTTTTCGTCAGCATCGTTTGCAGCAACAACGCAAACCCATAAGCTGGCAAGATCTTACTAGCCACCGTCAAGCCATCTGTCAGCCATTGCGGAATAGCCTCAACGACTTGTGTGACTAAGTTCGTGCCAAAATAAATGGCCATGAATATCGGAATGAAATACATCAGTGCGTATAAGCCAGTCCCATAGAAAATATGAATTCTTCGGGCTTGATTAAACTTCCCTTGCTCAATAAATTTGTCTGCCGCGTGTGTCAAATTCGATAAAATCGTTCGCATGAGAATCCCGAGCATTTGTCCTAAAACAGAGATTGGAATCGCAATCGTCAATGCAGCCTCTGCATTGGCATTTGATAAAATAGCAAAAGATGTCGCAATGATCGACGCCATATTCATGTCCGGTGGTGCTGCCGCTCCAATATTGACAAGTCCCAAAGACATCAATTCCAATGAGGCACCGACGATCAACCCTTTTTCCAAATCTCCTAACGCTAGACCAACTAATGTACTAACGATCAAAGGTCGCTCAAAGTTCAACCTTCCCAACAGCCGTGAATCCAAAATACAAAAAACACCAATTAAACCTAATACAATCGACCGAATGAGCATTTTTTTCCTCCTTTATAGCATTGTATTTAAATCCTCTTTCTTAGAGGTTGGTACCTGCTGCATGTACTGCACGATCCCCAGATCTTTCATTTTGCGCGCATCTTCTGCTTCCGTATCTGTCAAAAAAATGGCATTGCTGTATTGCTTTGAGCCGGCTTTTTTGATGATTCCGCCATAATTGATCTCTTTGACTTTAGGATATGCTTCGATAAATCGCCGCGTCTCATGGGTATTCCCAAAAATGATCATGATGTTTTCGGCAAGTTGTTCGATCTTAGGCATTTTAGCGATCAGTTGATCCGTTGCTAAAATCGTTAGCTTGATGCCCGCCGGTTTGGAAAGATTCAACGACATCTTCTTGAATTCATCATTGGCAGCTTCATCGTTTGCGACAATAATGCGGTTGATATTAAAAAATTTACTCCAAGAAAAAACAACCTGACCATGTAACAAGCGATGGTCAATCCGTACTAATTTGATCATAATTCATCCTCCTCTGCTGTTGCTTCGACTAGTAATTTCTTGCAATTTACAATAGATTGTTGACTTTCCTGAATAATAGCTGCTAATTCTTCTTGCGAGACTCGGTTGACTTGTGTAGCAAGTGTGATCACCAATGGAAGATTCATTCCAGTGATCAGTTCCAAATCGGGGTGCTCTTGAACGACCCCCAGCAGGTCGTTGTTGACACTCCCTCCAAGAATATCTGTAAGAATATATGTGTCTGCCAAGTCTACTTTGGCTAATATATTCTGAATTTGCTCTGTCATCGGTTGATCTTCGTCTCGAAAAGCAGATAATGCATAAATGTTCGAATGATCTCCTATAATCATTGCAGCAGTCTGTTTTAATCCTTGAGATAACTCTCCATGGCTTGCTAGAATGATTGTTGCCATATCATTAACCCTCCTGTCTGTTTACACCTTTCTATAAGCAAAAGGCGTGCCAACTTTCTAAAGCGCTGTCATGGCAAGGATCATGCCGGCTCTCAACACTGGAAAAAAGCGTGCTGAGAGAGTGTTGGGTGGGAGTGTTGGACAAAAAAGCTCTTGGAAACATTTCCAAGAGCTTGAAGTATTGTTATTGGTTTAAAGTTTTTTAGAACCATTCACGTCCGATAATTGCCTGTTATACAGTCAAATGAAAGAGGTCTCTCTATTAAATTGGTAATGTTAGCCTTTGCCAATAGCATGGATCAATCAGGAAGATTCTCCTCATGCAATTCCTTGATTAAGCGAGAGTCACAAAAGCCAGAATGTTTGCTGGCATCGGTGTATAGAAAGGTCAGCATCCATTATCTCCCTACTATCTGACTGCCAAGCCAAAATTCGACTCACAACTCCCGATATTTCTTCTTAGAATCCTTGCTTTGTTCCACCGGATATTTCACTGCATTTTTCTGCAGTTTCTCTTTGATGATCTCATCGATATCTAGCTTTAGATTATCCGCCAGCATATAACTGTAGATCAACACGTCGGCAATTTCTTCTTTAAGATGCTCAAAATCTTTCAGCGCCTCTTCCGAAGACTTCCATTGAAAGATCTCCAGCAATTCTGCGGCTTCGATGGAAATCGAAAGCGCCAAATCTTTCTCATTATGAAATTGACGCCAATTCCGTTCATCACGAAATTTATTGATTAATTCCATGGAGGTTTCTTTGTGAATCATATTTTCTCCCTTTGCTCTAATGAATAGCTTTCTTGCTCTTTTGAGATAAAGTGTCGGATAGATTAATTGACTAATAACATCTTTACCTTCTCGACTTCATTTTATATCTAGTATTGCTATAATTTGAAGTTAACTTCAAATTATAGCAATACTTGGAACTTTCTTGAAGCTTAAAAGGTAGTTGTTATTATAAAATTAGTTTGAAATATCGCCGTAGCTTTCTGATAAATATGAGTAAATCTATTCCTTTTAGATTTCTGTCTAACACTACTTACTTCTATTCTTGATATTTGTGATACTTCCATGATTGTTTAATCAAGCTAGCAATATACTCAATTTCTTGATTATTTCTCATGATGACCTCATAGTCCCCGTTTCCCCAATGACCAATTTTACTCACATCTCTTGCTAAATTTCGTGAATCATTTAATTCACCTGATTTCAAGTTAATCCAAATCTTGAGAGAGCTTTTTTGAATTTGAATATCAACAATATTTCGCTTTAACTTGAATGAATTGTAATGCTTAACCGCTTTTACTTTAATATCATTATCCCAAGTTAATATAATATCTTTTAATTCTTTATAGAGATCCTGAATTTCTTCTGAGCCTTTTAACATATGATCTTTCTCTGTATAAAGCCTAATTTCTTTTGACAATCCACGTTCTAATGCTTCATCATCACTTTGTTTAGGCGAATTTATATTGCTTGTTTTTGTTAATGATTCAATAGTAACAAGATCATTCATATATTTTTTAGCAATTACTAAATCTATTGGTAGCTTGGGGTTATTAATTGCTCCATATTGATACTCTGTATATTCATTTGCCACAAAAATAATACGAGTCTGTGACCAATCAATATCAACAATTTTTTTTAACTGATTTGGATAATACTCATTGTACTTTAAAACAAAATCGCCCTTATGAGCCAACAAAGTATTAAGATAGGCATACCCTTGATCAATTAGACTGTATCGTTTTCCTTTTTTATATTCAATTATTACAAAACTTTTAGTATCAGAATCATAAGCTACCGTATCTAACCGAAAATTACCTACAGTAAATTCTGAAGCAACAAAGTCCAAATTAAATAATGTTTCTAAGTTTTCCTCAATGAGTTCTTGCAATTGCTTTTCTTTAGCAAAAACTTCTTCTTTAATTTCTTTCATTTTCAGGTTGCTCAATTGATAAAGCGCCAAATAACTCAACCACCTTTTCAGAAAAATAAAAACCAGCTACTTCAATTACTATCCCTTCATTCTTTACCTACCTTAGTTCATTTTCTAGAGGGATCAAGGTTTCATCCAACACTGTTCTCCATGCTCGTTTCATTTGTTGTGGGTATTGGAATGGCTTCGCGGTTGGATGTTTTTCTTTGTAGGCCTCAAAATCTTTACTTTGGATAATCCCTTTCATATTCGGAATAGGATCTTCTCCAACAACATATTGAATACTTGAATAGTGAAGTTCATTTGCAGAAACATTCCATTCATTTGAGAACGCATGAATCATTTGATCTCTTGCTTGCACAAAGAAGCGACGTTTGATGGCAAAAATATCTTCTTTCACATCAAGCTCTCCGGAATCTATGGCATTCAAGATTTGTCGATACACTTCTTTGACGCACTCAGTTTTGTTTAATTTCTTCAAAGCTTTCTCAATTTCTTCACGTACATCTGAACTATTGGCTGCATAAGTACCTAATAATTGATCAATATATGAGGAGTCAATGTCATACAGTCGGATTGAATTGTCGCTATAAAACTCAATAGCTGAAAAATTCATACCTCCTTCTTCCTCTTGCTCATCTACCAAAGAACCCTTGATTGTTTCATAAAAGCCAACTTGTTCTTCTAAGATAGAAACCTGTTCTTTTAAAACATCTGATTGTTCCATCTCTTCATTGTAATTGTCATACGTAACCAATGCTTCATAAGCCTTATTCAACTCTTGAAAAGTTTTCACATAATCTACTCGGGTTTCTATCGGAGTATTTTCCGTTGTTCCAGGTATTACAGTAAATGTTTGTAATTGCTTATATGCCTTTTCAAAGCGTGCTTTTGATTCTTCATAGGTTGGATAAATCAGCCCAGATTCTTCTTGTGCTTCCGAATATAGTTTTGTTGCTTCCGCCACATTATATTCCATTGTCGCAGGTTTTCTAAATGTAACGACTAGCCCTTTCTTCTTCTCGGGATATGTGCGATTGGTTCGTGAGAAGGCTTGAATCAATCCTGCATATTCTAGATTTCGATCGACAAACAATGTTTGGATCGTAGGGGCATCAAACCCTGTTAAAAGCCGATCAACGACAATCACTAAATCAATTTGCTTACCGAATTGCTTAAATTCCGCTCGTTTCCGTGCCAAACGATTATTGATATCTCCGTTATAACGTTCAATTTCTGCGATTGTCCATGCTGTCTGGTAATACTCATTGTATTCTGAAATAATCTGCTGCATTTCATCTTGCTTTTCTTTGGCACTTGCTGCATTCTCATCCATAGAGTATGTAATGGCAATTCGCGGAAAATCCGGGTCCTCCATCGTTCTTCCTTCACGAATCGGTTGATCAGGGAATTCTTTTTGAAGCCAATCTGATTCTTTCGTCATTTCTTTGATCGCTTGATAGTATCTCTTTGCCATATCAATGGAGCTTGTTGTCAAAATAGCAGACTTTGTTGGTCGTCCATTTCTAAAATCGAATTTTGTATAGGCATTATTAGGACGAAAGATTTTATGGATCACTTTCTGAATATGCTCGTCTGATTCATAAACATTTGGCTCAATATAGCTCTCCTTTTTCATTTGATCCATATTATCCACGATCAAATTGATTTGTTCTGGAGAGTATTTGGCATATTTTTCGACTTCAAGTAATTTCTGGTGAATGCGATTATCTAGAGAAGTCGGCTCAATGGTATTTTCATGCTCCACTTGAAAGCCTAATACCGAACCATCTTCTAAGGCATTCTTGATTGTATAGGTGTGCAAGACGTCCCCATATTGGTCTCGAGTAGTACGAGCCAATTGTCCTTGTGCTTGCTTCTTATTCACTTCAAATATCGGCGTTCCTGTAAAGCCAAACCAAGTAGAGTTAGGAAAGAACTGTTTGATTTCCTCCATATTTTCAGCACTTAAAGCGCGGTGGCATTCATCCACGACAAAAACAATATGTTGCCCAATCAGCTTTTCAAATCGCTTTGTTCCATTTTTGGCTTCTTGTTTTTTGGCATATTTCAAAGCTGCATCTAGCTTTTGACGGGTGGTAATAATGATTACATTGGCGTTTGCATCAGCTAGAAGCGTTTTGCCTAGTTCTTTTGCATTGCCAGTTCCGACAATTAAACTATTGGCTTTCGCATCCCCAGAAGATATTCCTGTATTAAATTCTGAGGCAAATTTTGTAAATTCATTGGTGGTTTGATTATCTAAGTCCTTGCGATCCACCAGCATAATCGTACGATCAATACCAGACTTGCGCGCTAAAAGTTTAGTTGCAACAAAACTTGTCAACGTTTTTCCTGAACCAGTTGCATGCCAAACATAGCCGGATTGATGCTTATTGGCCGCCACAAATAGTGCCTCGATCGCATGTACCTGATAAGGATGTAAGACCATTAAGGTTTTATTGTCTTGGTCTTCACTCACAATCGTATAGTTAGCGATAAGACGATGCGCATCTGGGATATTCAACACTTGCTTACAAAACTCATAAAGATTATCTACTTTTTTGTTGTCTCTTGTCCGCCAACTAAACAAAAATTTCCGATGCATGTCTTTAGGCATTGCATTGGAAAAATAGCGCGTCGTTTGTTCATTTGAGACAACAAACAATTGAAGCGTCGAAAAGATGTTGTTACGAAAGACGCCTTCTTCAGCATATTTTTTTATTTGGTTAAAGGCTTGAAAAACACCATCTTTTGCTGTGACCTGCTTTAATTCAACTTGAACAATTGGCAAGCCACTGATCAATAATGTCACATCAAAACGGCGGTCGCGTGCGTCTGCACTACTGCCTTGTTTGGCAATTTGATTCACAACTTCATATGTCGATAAGCCTCCACCTACGTCTTGGTTGGAATAAAGAATCAATGAGATTGATCCTAAAGAAGCATCTTCACGATCAATCTTGATTCGAGCAATACCATTTTCTCCCTTCAACCATTTCGCTGCATCAAAAGGCGTTTGAGTTTTCAATAATAATTCTGTTTTAATGGTTTCAAATTCTTTATCAGTTAAAGGATGTTCACCAATTTCTGAAAGATTATTATGCGTAATCTTCTCACGGAGATTTTGCCATAAATCTGCTTCGGACTTTAACTCTGGTCGGTACACCCATTGATTATGTCCTTCGCCTAATATATGAATCAGGTGATTTTCCACTTCTGCTTCGTCACGATGGTTTCTTTTCATTCGCTCACCTCCTTAGACAAATAATTTTTGTAGAAACCCTTTTTTGGTTTCTTTTAGCAAATCGAGCTCACGCTGATGAAGAGCGATCGTGTCGTCGAGTTGTTTGAAGAAGGTGCCGATTTTTTGTTGTTCCTCTTCACTTGGAGTAGTAATTAGAGCTTCTCTAATATCATTTGAGTTAATACTTTCAAATGTTGAACCTGTACTAAATCTGCTCCAAAATCCATCTTCTTTCATTTTTCCAAGTTGATGAAAAATAAAATCATTTCCTTTAATTGCTGCAACTCCGCGCCCTATAACCACATCATAATCAGTTTTTCCAATATCCCCCACTGGAGCACGAACACTTAAAATTAAATCACCTTTTTCAGCTTGCTTTGTAACCTGTGTTGTCCAAACTCTTGGTACAACTCTGCTATTTTTCATGTCTGCATTTCCTTGAACCAAGATGTAGTCCTGTGGATTCTTTGTATAATTTGCTGAGTTTGGAGACTGCCCCATGGTAATTCGTACTACCTCTCCCAACTTACGCTGTTCCCATTCTTCAGTAAATCCCGGGAAACGAATTTCTGGAACTTTTTCTCCTTCTTTGGGAAACATTTTTTGTAAAAATCCTTTTTTGGTTTCTTTTAGTAGCTCTAGCTCACGCTGATGAAGAGCAATAGTGTCGTCTAGTTGTTTGAAAAAGTTACCGATTTTTTGTTGTTCGTTCCTATTATCAGGAACAAGAAATTCTGTTTCTGCTACTTTTTTCCAATCTGATCGAGGCATTTTTGTACCAGAAGTATCGTTAGCTACTCTTTGGTATTTATCCGATTGAATCAAAGAATAAATAAAGTCGGAATCACTTTTTATAACTCTGAAAACCCAAAAGTCTCCCAGTGCTACCCCTGTAAAAGAGGGTTTGAGCCAATTTTTCAAATATGGACGCAACTTTCCATATAAAATATCATTTGGTAAAAATTCTACTCCTTTTCTATTGTCAAACTTCTGACTCACATCTTTATTAAGTCTACCTTCTCCTGCTAAGATATCTTCAAATTCAATTTTTGGAAGACTGTTGGAGTTAGTAATTTTATTGACTCTAACTACTAAATTATTAAACTTACGCTGTTCCCATTCTTCAGTAAATCCCGGAAAACGAATTTCCGGCATATTCTTATTCGTCATGTTTAAACACCTCTAACGCACCTTGGAGCCATTCTTTATTTTCATCATTTGTCTCAAAAGCAGCGATGGTAGAAAACAACTCTTTCTCTAACGCTTGTTTTTCTTGGCGAATTTGTTTAACTTCATTCCCCACATTCTTCATATCAATACTTTCTTCTTCTTCAAATGTATCAACATAACGAGGAATATTTAAGTTATAATCATTTTCTTTTATCTCATCAAAACTGGCTAAATAAGCATATTTATCTTCAGTTGCTCTATTTTTGTACGTCGAAACAATTTTTTCAACGTTCTCAACTGATAATTTATTTTGATTTTTTCCTTTAATAAATTCTTTGCTGGCATCAATAAACAAGACATCCCGTGTTTCACGATTTTTCTTCAAAATAATCACTGTTGTTGGAATCGATGTACCAAAGAAAAGATTTGCCGGCATTCCTATGACTGCATAAATGCTACCATCTTCAAGTAATTTCTTCCGAATAACCCCTTCAGCTGCACCACGAAACAGCACGCCATGAGGCAAGACAATTGCCATTGTTCCGGAATCTTTTAAATGGTAAAAGCCGTGAAGGAGAAAAGCAAAGTCGGCTTTAGATTTTGGTGCTAGCTTTCCATATCGGTTAAAGCGTGAATCATCTAGAAAGGTTGCATCTGCTGACCATTTCGCTGAATATGGAGGATTCATAACTACTGAATCAAATAAATAGGGCTCATCAGTAGGCCAATCTTTATTTAGCGTATCGCCGTTTCTCAAATTCATATCTTCTGCGTCTACACCATGAAGAATTAGGTTCATTTTTGCTAAATTAAAAGTCGTGGTATTCATTTCCTGACCATGATACTTGACATTCTCAGGATATTTCAAATAATTCCGTACATTCAGCATTAAAGAACCTGATCCCATCGTCGGATCGAAGACGCTAAATAATTTTTTCTCTTCTTGATCGATGGTCACGATTTGCGCCATCATTTCAGAAACCTTTTTTGGTGTGTAGAATTCGCCAGCTTTTTTTCCGGCTTCAGAGGCAAATTGGCTGATTAAGAATTCATAAGCATCACCAATCACATCACCATCATGCCCTAATACATCAATATCATTCAATTTCTTTAATACTTCTGTTATTGTGACATTTCGTTGCTGATCATCTGAACCAAGTTTTTTTGATTGTAAATCGACATCATCAAACAACCCATTAAATTGCTCGAATTTTGAAGACAACTCAGTAAAGCCTTTGTTCAAATCATTTAACTGAAAGATATTTTGTTTTGCTTGATCAGCTAAGACGTTAAACAAGCGATTGGGTTCGATTTCATAACCCAGAGTATCCACAATCGTTGCTAACAAATCTTCTCTTGAATCTTCATCTGCTAGTAACGCTTGATACAATTCTGTCTGTTTTTCAACCTCGTTATATTCTTCTAAGGATTCATCTGCTAATAGCACAACCTGTTGCAATAATTTATCTGAAAGATATTTGTAAAAAATCAATCCTAAAAGATAGTTTTTATATTCTGATGCATCCATTTTGCTGCGAAGATTGTCCGCTGCACTAAATAGACGCTGATTCAATTCTTGCCCCACTACATGCACACTCCTATATTTCGTTCTTTTTCCTAATTTTATCACTATAAAGCACAAAAAGAAGAAGTTTCGGGTAATTTCTTCTTTTTATGCTTTCTTTGATTTTTATTCATTATGTTATCAAAAATGTCTTCTCTATCCCTATCAAGTAACTCTCCAGCAATAGAAATTTTGCATAGAGATACATCCCTATTATAAGAAACATACGTTCGATAAGCAAACAGATAATTAAGAGAAATGAGATGCCTCAATTGGGAAAATGCCTCTTTTCCTCAAAACCTCACCCGATCTGTATCCGAAGGCAATTGATCATAGACCATTTTCCAATGATTCTCCTGATAGAGTTCATACTTCTCGAAGACGAAGGGTAAGCCTTGGGCATGGGCAATGTCGTCGCTGTCCATGACTTGAAAGTGCAAATGAGGCGAGGTGGAGTTGCCAGAGTGACCGACGTTTCCTAGAAACTCGCCTTTTTGCAACTGTTGACCGACAGCTACAGCGATGGAATTGGTCTGCAAATGAACGAAAGCAAGATAAACTTGTGGGGCGTGTTTCACGATTAAATAGTTGCCAGCAATTTGGCTAAAATCGTCTTGGTATTCATTAAAGGTGCGGGCATTTTTGATTGCGAGAACGCCGTCGGATATCCAATGAACGGTTTGCCTTTCAGGAATGCCGTTAACCACAGCAATGACTTCACCATCACATGGGGCGTAGATTGGTTGACCCCAACAGTAACAGTTTGCTAATGGCACACCGGATAGGAAATATCTAGCAAAAGAGGTATCGTAAAACGGCTTATGGGGCTTGTCCCAATTGACTTGGACAAAATCAAAGGCATACCTCATTCCCATACGGTTGGTTCCATGACTGGGGACGCGTTTGACAGGAGTCGTGGGGGCTTGCCACTCTCCCCTTAAGGGAAACTCGATGCGGATGGGGCTTTTGAATGGATCCATGTTTTTTCCTCCAATTCTAAAGATGGTTCTTCTCGTTGCACTTTTGTACCAGTATTCAATGGCTGCTGGGTGGGCGTTCTAACGTTTTAGAGAGTTTCTGTAATTGCTTGATTTTGGCTGTTAATCCGAGGGCATTTTCTTTGGCTTTTTCTAAGGATGCAATCAAACGGTCACAGACAGAAATGATGTCTTCGTCAGGATCAGGTTGGTTTAGAACAGATTTAATGTCTGGTTCTTTCGATTGATCCAGAGAATTGAGCAGTCGCAAGATGGCTTCTAATGAATAGTTGGCAGAGCGTAGAATCCGAATGATTTTTAAGCGGTTCAAGTCGTCCATTTCATAAATACGATACCCATTCTGACTGCGCTTTAAGGTAAGAAGTCCGTTTAATTCCCAATTCCGCAGCGCATCGGTGGTGACACCTAAGTAATCCGCTGCTTCTCTTCGCTTGAGGGAAAGCTTCCGGTCTGCGGGCTCTCCTTTCAACAAATGTTCCACGATACGGATGGCTTCTTCGGCTTGAGCGATTTCTTGATCGACCGCCACGATATACTGATCCAACAATTTTTGTGCGTGATCAAAGTCGTAATTTGCTAATGCTTTGATCATCTCGCGCATCCGCTCCCGCAGCCCAGACTGAAGAACTTCAATCCGGAAAGCGATACGTACTGTTTTGATCAATTCTAGATGGTAGTCAGTGTAGATCCGATAGCCATTCTGCTTGCGTAGCGGCGTGGGGATCAATGCCCATTCTTCATAGCGGCGAATGGTATTTGGGTGAAAGCCAACGATTTTGGCAACTTCGGAAGTGCTGTAGGTCTTCATTCTCCCCCTCCTAGCTTGTTACTAACAATGTTAGTTCATGCAGCGCCCGAGAGCAACTAGTATAAAGCAGATTGCTCTTTTTTGTTAGCTGATGTGCGTGGATATCCGGCAAGATCGCTTGGTCAAATTCTAATCCTTTCGCGAATTGAGGTGTGGTAAGGATCACTCCTTCTGCCATTGCTTTTGCCTCTTTTGTCAGGCAAGTCAAGGGGACCTCAACAAGCTGCTGTTTGATCGCAGTCATTGCGGCTTCTGTCTGACAGATAATGCCACAGGTTCGATACGATGATTGTTGAAAAGAAGCAATTTGCTGCCGAAGTTCCGTCCATTTGTCTTGCTCTTTCGTTAGGTGGATCTCTGCCACTGCTTTGCCGTGACGTTTCACCGGCTGGAGATCCTGATTGGTGGTAAAGCGTTTGGCATAGGTCATGATTTCATAGCTGGATCGGTAGCTCCTATTGAAGGTGATCACGCGGCTGTCGGGAATGATTGTTTGTATTTGGGTCAAAAAATCAGGATCCTCACTGAGTAGATTTTGGCTAACATCTCCGCAGATTGTTTTTTGACAGGGAAACAATTGAACCAGTAAATAAAATTGGAGAAGAGAATAATCTTGCATTTCATCAATGACGAGATGCTTGATTTGGTGATTTATCGGCAATCCTTCGATCTTCCATTTAAAAAAGAGATAAGGAAAGGCATCGGAATAGGCAAGCGTATTTTCTTCTCTGATCAACACTTCTTTTTGCGTGGCTAGGAATTTTTCATATTCCCTCAATGGCTGGGTGATTCCAGTTCGCTTCTTTAATTCATGGGCAATCTTTGCCGCAGATTTATTTTGATCGCCTGGCAACTCTTGGACCAAGCGTTGTGCCAATTCCTTTATTTGTTGCCAAAGGGCTGCGGTTGGAAGGTTGATAAACACTGCTTTGATTTGCTGTTTCGTAAGACAGATGCCTGGCTCGATCACTATGTCTTCACGGGACAGCTTCTCTGGGAACATTTCAAGGTACTCAGTCATGGCCCAAAAGAAGTTTGCGGATCGTTTGTGGAGATAGGACTGGGCTTTTTTCGATTGAGGATTGCTGAGGATTTCTGTGATTTCCCCTTGACGATCACCAATCACCAGTGATTCACCCATCAATGGCTGCATCAATTGTGTGATATCTAATTGAAAGAGATCATCCTCGCCTAATTCAGGCAGCACAGTGGAAATGTAATCAGAGAAGACCTCATTGGGAGATAAAATCAACACCTCCGATGCGGCGAGTTCCGCTCTTTTTTGATAAAGCAGGTAGGCGATCCGATGCAATGCGATGGAGGTTTTTCCAGAACCGGCAACCCCTTGAATCAGTAGATTTTTTGTTTTGGAATCTCTAATAGCTTCATTTTGTTCCTTTTGGATCGTGTGAATGATGGTTTTCATCTCTTTGGACGTGTGCTTACTCAGTTCATTGATCAAAAAGTTATCGTTCAAGGAGTCGTTGCTGTCTACCAAGAAACGGATTGTGCCATTCTTGATGTCAAATTGTCGCTTCAATTGCAAGCTGCCAGTAAATTTCTTTCCCATCGACTCATAATAGGCGCTTCCTAAAGGAAAATCATAATACAAAGAAGAGATCGGCGCGCGCCAATCATAGACCAGTTGCTGTCCGTAGTTGTCGACAAACCCATATCTGCCAATATAAAATTTCTCGGCTTCCTCTTCCCCATCGAATTGAAAGTCGATCCGAGAAAAATAAGGTGTTTCTTGCAGATACGACAATTTTGCGATGCGATTGGTCTCAAAGGTATTCCGCTTATCGATAAACGATAAGTTCTGCTGATGGTTATAGACTTCGTATTTGTCTAATTCGTTTTTGTAAGCCACCGTATATTTTTTGATTTCTTTGTAGGCTTGTTCATTGGTATCCATGGTTGTTTCAAGTTCTTGGATTTGCGCGGTGATCTTTTTAGTTACATTTGCTAAATAGCTGTTTTCATTGGTCATCGTCATCTCTCAAACCACCTTTCTTTCAGGAGTTTAGCAAGAAACTATACATTGGTGGTATAGTGTAGGGTTTGGTATAGAAAAGAAAAAGGATGCAGCGATCAAAATCTGCATCCTTTTTCTGCTTGGTTCACTTGTTTGAACTGCTTTTACTCCCAACGGAAATATCTGACCGCAACAAATAGACCGATCAATGTAATGACCACTAAAAGTGTTATCGTGAAAAAGATTCCTGTTTCTTCATGGAATGTGACTGCCTTCAGCAATTTGATTCCTTGGGTCAGTGGCATGACATCGGCAACCTTCTGTAAGCCGGTTGGCAAGATTTCATATGGAACGGTTGCTCCTGAAAGAAAAAACATCGGAAAGAAAATCGCTGAATTGATCGCACCGGTGGCTTTTTCGCTAGGAGACAAGCTGGCCACAATCAACCCGATGGCATGGATCGAAACCATCACCAACAAATAGGCAGAAATAAATTGCCCCCAATGGCCGACATAGGAAAATTGGAAACACGTGATCAAAACACCTAATATCAACAGCATGGAAACAATACTGATCGTAAAACAAAACAGCAGATGGGCGAAAAGTAATTGCGCCGGACTGATCGGTGTTACTTGGTATCGCTTTAAGATCTTGCGTTCCCGATAAGAAGACAATGCTAGCGGAAGCCCCATCACACCAGCTGAACAAATCCCGACTGTTGAGACAGCGACAAAGTTCGTATTCAAGGAGTGATTGTCCGGATCCATAAATGCCATCAGACAAATGATCCCGACTGGAACAAAAATCCCAAAGATCACTGAAGACATCTCTCTCATGGAAAGTTTTGCTTCTGATTGATACAACAACCAAAATGTTTTCATTCCTACACTTCCTCCCCAACAAGCGTCAAGAAAGCCTCTTCGAGATTCCTCTTATTCACTTTTGCTAGAATATCAGCTACCGTCCCGCTGGCAACTTCTTTGCCTTTGTTTAACACTAGAATCCGATCACACAGCGTTTCCACTTCATCCATGTAATGAGAGGTCAAAAAAATGGTAACCCCCTTGTCTTTCAAAGCGAACAAGTATCGCCAAACCTCGCGCCGGGCCTGTGGATCCAGTCCGGTTGTCAATTCATCCAAAAAAATGATTTGCGGATTCCCCATGATAGCCAAAAGGATACATAGCTTCTGTTTCTCACCCCCCGATAATGTTCCGAGAAATGAATTCAATTTAGAGGCAAGGCCAAATTCATGAAGCGCCTGCATCCAGTTTAGCGGGTTTTCGTACAACGAATGGGTGATCTCGCAAATCTCTCTTACCTTCAATTGATTTTGAAAAGCAGATTCTTGGAATTGGACTCCCACATACTGAAACAGTCGTTTCCGTTCAGCCTTAGGATCTCTTCCCAAAAGTGAGATCCTTGCTGAATCACATTTTTGCGTGCCCAAAATACAATCGATCGTCGTGGATTTTCCTGCCCCGTTATGTCCTAACAAACCAAAGATGGTGCCCTTTTCGACTGTGAAACTAAGATCATCAATCACTCGTTTCTCCCCAAATGTTTTGCTCAATCCATGAACCTGTATCGCTGCTTGTTTGCTCATACATTCCCTCCCATCTGATCTGGACTCAGTTTAGCCGAAAATCAAACAATGATGGGATAGTGGAGGGAATAGAATTTCTTTCTAAACAAGTTTGCAAATTCCTAAACATGTTCAGAACAAAGGGAAAACACTTACATTTCAAAAGAGATTCTTTATACTAGGTTTTGAAGAAACAGTGGCCACATCGTTCTTCTATTCAAAAATAGCCTTCAGTGCTGCACTTAGCAAAAGCTCAAATTGGTTCAGTGTTGTGCCAAAGAAAAGATTCGGTTGGTAATCGGAGATTCTTTGGGGAGTATATGTTTCTGTGCTAATGGTCAGTGTGGCTAAGCTGCCGATTTTTGAATTTTTTTGACCAACAAAAGCAATTACATCGATATGGTGGTCGTTAGCCATTTTCGCTAGCTCAGCTAACCGAACTGTATCCCCAGAATTAGAAATAATAACGAGCAGAATGTCTTGCTGCACTTGCTGTCTAAGAAATTCCAGATGGCTATTGGCAGTCGCACGGAAGCCGTATAAATTGAGAGATTCCGAAAAATAATTGGCGAGATTCTGAGAGAAACCGGAGCCAAGAATCATGATGCGCTTGTCGCGATACTCAGAGAGTAAATCGATAAATGCCGCCTTTTCCTCATCGGAGAAAGTGCTTGGCATCGCAATATCCGATTGGCTGTTACCTAGTGCAAAAACCAACTCGCTATAACCGGAATAGCCAATTTTCTTGGCCATATTGATGATTGTTGCTGTAGAGACATAGGATGCTTTAGCCACATCGCGAATCCCGATAGTTTTTAATGACTGCCGATTTTTTTTCATAAACCGCAAGACTTCTGCTTCTGAATCATTCAGTTGGTATTTATCTATAAGCATTTCAACATCCATAAGATCCACCTCAAATTTTATCAATTAGGAGTATTATATCATGACAGAAACGAAATTTATTCAAGATCCCTGGGCAAAAATGACGACCCGCAACGGTTTACGCGGAGATGAAGTTATCTCGGCATTGCAAAAATCGATCCGTCGAGGCAAAGAAAAAGAGGCATGTGAATTTGCCTATGAAATGTATATCACCTCGCCGCAATTTGAAGAAAAACTCTGGAGAAGATTACTAGCGATCAGTGTTGAAGATGTAGGTATGGGAAATCCAATGGCTGCCATTATGATCAATAACTTAAACACGATGCGCAAGGAATTCCAATACAACGAATCCGATCGGGCAATGTATTTCTTCCATGCGATTCGTTACTTATGTCAGTCGGAAAAAGACCGCTCATCAGACTTACTCAAGAATATTGTGATCAAGAGTTTCGCGATGGGCTATGTTCCAGAAATTCCTGATATTGCCTTGGATAAACATACTGTCCGCGGGCAGGAAATGGGTCGTGGTTCCGAACACTTCTTACATGAAGCCAGCAAAGTAATCCCACAAGCAAAAGTCACTAATGACTACAAAGAACAATACGAAAAAATCATCGAGAACTATGATCCAGATCACGTTGTGCCAAGCGCGTTTTCATTCAATCCTTGGCAAGTATAGGAGGAAGTTACATGGAAAACTCTGCATTTATCATGAAGCTGAATGACGTCCTAAGCCCCATCGCAGCAAAAATCGGCAATCAGCGCCACTTAAAAGCTATATCCAGCGGTATGATGTTTGGACTGCCCTTTATTGTTATCGGATCTTTTTTTCTAATCTTTGCCAACCCTCCCATCAACATGGATCAGTACCATCCTGAAACAGCCAATATCTTTATGACATTTATGGCTGGCTGGAAAGATTTCGCTGTAGCAAATTATGATCTCATCACCGCGCCTTATCAATTGACGATGGGCATCATTGGTTTCATCAGCGTCTTTGGGATTGCCTTTTCTCTTGCAAATGAATACAAAATCAACCCTTCCATGAATGGTATGGTTGCATCCGTCATTTTTCTAATGGTTTGTACACCAGTGAAAGAAGGCACGATCAGCCTCAATTTTCTAGGAACAAACGGACTCTTCGTCGCAATCATCATCGGCTTGTTAGTGGTAGAAATCAATCGTTTGTTTGAAGTGAAACAGATCAAATTGAAACTGCCAGATACCGTTCCACCCATGGTGGCAACCTTCATCAATATGCTCGTTCCGCTGTTGACAAATATCATCATCTTCTATGGGATCAATTTGATCTTCTTGGCAGCAACAAACAAAATCTTTCCTGAAGCAGTGATGGAAGTTCTGACTCCTGCAACGAACATCGCTGGCAGTCTCGGCGGTTTCTTGTTGATCGTGACTTTGGGCAATATCTTATGGCTGTTTGGCATCAACGGTTCTTCAATCATCTTTCCCATCGTCTTTACACTGGGAATGGCTCAAACTGGCTTGAATGCCGAGCAAATGGCAAATGGCGAAACCATGACACACTTAATGAACTTACAAATGTTTCGGATTTCAGTCCTTGGCGGAGCTGGTGGTACTTTGGGATTGGTTTTATTGATGATGCGAAGCAAAGTTCCCGAATATCGCACGATCGGAAAATTGTCCTTGATTCCTGGAATATGCTCCATCAACGAACCAGTGATCTTTGGCTTGCCAATCGTTTTTAATCCCATTCTAGCAATCCCATTTTTGGTCACTCCGATCATTTCGTTATTGCTGACCTACTTTGCTCAGAGTCTTGGATGGATCGGTATTGGCTTTATCGTTGATCCTTCCTTCACACCGTTTTTTGCACAAGCTTATCTTTCAAGTATGGACTGGCGCAACATTCTCTTTTGCCTACTGTTGATCGTCATCAGTATCTTCATTTACTATCCATTCTTTAAAGTAATGGAGAACAATAAGACAAAATTAGTCGATCAAAATCTATAACCATTCTTCGTAACAAAAACTAGAACAGCTAAATGATTTTGCTTTATACTAAAAAAAAGACAAATCCTTTCCCACTCGAGTCAACTCAATTCGAATCAGAAAAGGATTTGTCTTTTTTGGTTAAAACTCCTTCATTTAAAAGACCTGAAAAGTCAGCACAGGTTTAGGCATAATGAAAGATTTCAAAGCGGAGGCCTTCTGGCGTCTCAAAGAATAGTGCATAATAATTAGGCGCGATCCGTTCTTTGTATTCCATTGGTTTCCCATGAAGAATCTTTACTCCTAGTGCTTTAATTTTTGGATAGATCGCGTCTACGGCTTCCCTGCTTTCTGCTTTAAAAGCAATGTGTTGGAGGGAACCAGGCTTTCTAGAATCAATTGTCTCATTGATCCATTCTTGCTTTGGCGAACAGATTCCAAAATCAAAGGTATCACTCAAATACTCCACTACTTCCATGTCGGCATGTTCGAGATAGCCTGAGTATTTCTTTTGAATATCAAAACCTAGCAAATGGAACAATTGATCATAAAAAGGTTCCGTTTTTTTTACATCGTTGACAGTAATTTGAATGTGGTGGATTTGATACATCAGTGGCTCTCCTTTCGTTATAAACCAAAACAGTTAACATTTCTCGATAGCAAAGGGTGGGTACTGAATCGCTTTTGTTGCCAAGTGAATGAGTTTTTCTTGATTGTCGTCAGCCGCAATTCGATTCGTCTTTAAGGTACCACAATTTCGGCAACGGTGAATGATTGCCCATTCGCCATCCTCTTTGGACCAAATACTGATAGGATCCATCTTCCCTCGGCACAAAGAAGCTCGGTCTCCAGGAAGAGTATCCGCATGGAGACTCGTTAAACAGTGGGGACAGTGGTTGCGATGCTGACTACCTGCATTTTCAGGATTTACAGGTCGACCGCATTCTTCACAGATAAAACTGTCAAAACAAGCCGTCTGTCGGTAATCGTTTTTTAGCTGACGCACCATCTTACTGATACCTTTTTCCCTGTTTGTCTTTTCTTTCAAATAGGCTGTTTTATCGTCCGTATATTTTGCTTCTGCGTGTAGTTTAAGATAACTTTCCCATCTGTCTAAAGACAATTTCTCTGCTCGCAATGCTTCTTTGATGGCACATCCTGGCTCACTTTGATGGTGGCAATCCTTAAATTTACATTGCCCAAAATAACCTTCTACATCAGCAAAGCTCTGTTTCAATCCATCGGTAGCATCCCAAATCCCAACTTCTCTCATTCCCGGTGTATCAATGATTTTGGCACCATTTCTTAACACTAGTAATTGTCTGTGACTCGTGGCGTGTCTGCCTCGACCATCTTTCTCACGAATAGCTTTCGTTCTCATCACGTTTTTGCCCATTAGATAATTAACCAACGTTGATTTTCCAACGCCAGATGAACCGACTAAGACAACGGTTTTATTTGGTTGGAAATATGGATCAAGTTCAGCGATTCCAGATTCAGTAAATGTACTGATTGCATGGACATTGGTGCCAACGGCCAGCTGTTGGACGGCAGCAATCTTTGTTGCATTCTCTTCTCCAAGATCACGTTTAGTCAAAATGATGATCGGAATCCCCCCAGACTGCCAGGCAAGCGTTAAGTAACGCTCTAAACGGCGAAGGTTAAAGTCTCGATTTAATGCTTGAACGATAAACACATAATCAAAATTTGCGGCAATGATCTGCGCCTTATTTTCTGCTTCATTGGCACGAGCAAGAGCAGCCCTTCGAGGCAATGTTCGCAGAATCAGACTATGATCTTGCCCCCGCCAATCGACCATGACATAATCGCCCGTTACCGGATAATTCTCTTGGGTTGTGGAATAGCTGCCACGTTTTATTTGTGCAAATCCTCTTCCTTGTTCACTCATTAGTTCAAAGATATCCTTATGAACAGCTGTGATTTGGGCCTTTGTTTCAACTAAATCAGTCTTTTTTCTTGTATTCATTTGTTTTCTCTCCTACTTCAGAAGGGGAATTATTCTTTAACTAGAAGGCCTTAAATTCCTTCAGTCATTGAAATCCCTCTTCGTAATAAAGAGATACCTGTCTAAAATAATCAGCCAGCTAAGGGTATTAAAAAAAGACGATAGTCATCCTATCGTCTGAGATTACAATAATCTTCTTTATCGACAGATATCACTTCTACAAGCACAACAAATAAACCACTGTTTATTTGTCTATTCAGCTTATTGATTAGATATCTGTGACACTCACCAAGCATACTCCATTCATCATATTAGATGGCATAGTTATTTTCGGGTTCAGTATAACAAATCGCTTTCTCTGAGTCAATATCGCTTCTGCTAGCTTCAACGATTGTCATTGAAAGCTAGCAAAAGTTTCTATTGAACTTCAAACAATGCGTGTATTCATCATTTTCTGCGCCATAAGACCCAGCCTACAAAGCTCGTCAATCCCAATCCAAGAAAAAGATAGCCATTGCTTTTTTCATTTGTTTGAGGCAATGTTCTTTGGGCTGTGGATGTTGTTTTAGCTGTTCTAGCAGTTGTTACCTTTAGATTTGTTTTTATGTTATTGTTCTCAGTTTTTGTATTCGATTTTGCTTGAGTCGAACTATCGATTATTTGAAGAATATTTTTTGTGTAGACGTAAGTCACTGTTTGGGCCGTATCGTTGAAAGTGCCCGTCATGTTGTCTGGCAATTGATTTATATCTAGTGTATAACCATCAATTGGTAACTGATAGTCTGCCGTACTGACATCATACTTTTCCCCAATGTTGCCTATTAGGGTTTGTGGTTCGTGAATTTGGTTTCCTTCATTATCCACATATTCCACCGTTATATCCGCTGCTCGGATGGGATCTTTGGTGTAAATATAAGTCACTGTTTGGGCTGTATCACTGAAAGTGCCCGTCATGTTGTCTGGTAATTGATTTGTGTCTAGTGCATACCCATCGATCGCTAGCTGATAGTCTGGCATGTTAACATCATATTTATCCCCAATATTGCCTTTGAGTGTTTGCGATTCGTGTATTTCTTTGCCCTCGTTGTCCACATATTCCACCGTTACCTCTGCTGCTCGGATGGGATCTTTGGTATAAATGTAGGTCACTGTTTGGGCTGTATCGCTAAAAACTCCAGTCATATTATCTGGTAATTGCGTAGTATCTAATGTATAGCCGTCAATTGGTAACCGATAATCTGGCGTACTGGCATCGTATTTTTCCCCAATTTTTCCACTTAGTGTTTGTGAGTCATGTATTTCTTTGCCTTCACTATCCACATATTTAATCGTTACATCCGCTGCTGGAACAGGATTTTGGGTGTAGACGTAGGTGACAGTTTGAGCTTTATCGCTGAAAGTGCCTGTCATATTTTTTGGCAGTTGGCTTTGGTTTAATGTGTAGCCATCGATCATTAGTTGATACGTTGCAGTGCTAGCATCGTATTTTTCACCAATGTTGCCACTTATTGCTTGTGATTCGTGAATTTCTTTACCATCATTATCCATATATTTAATCGTTATATCCACTGCCGGAACAGGATTTTGGGTATAGACGTAGGTGACGGTTTGGGCTATATCGCTAAAAGTCCCTTTCACGTTGTTTGGCAGTTGACTTTGGTCTAGCGTGTAACCATCAATTGTTAACTGATGTTTCGCAGTGCTAACATCGTATTTTTCACCAATGTTGCCACTTAGTGTTTGTGATTCGTGAATTTCTTTACCATCATTATCCACATATTTAACCGTTACATCCGCGGCGGGGATTGGATCTTTGGTGTAGATGTAGGTCACTGTTTGGGCTGTATTACTAAAAACTCCAGTCATATTATCTGGTAATTGATTTGTGTCTAGTGTATAGCCATCAATCGTTTGCTGATACGTTGGCGTACTGGCATCATACTTTTCCCCAATATTGCCTTTAAGTGTTTGCGATTCGTGAATTTGGTTTCCTTCATTATCCACATATTCCACCGTTACATCTGCTGCAGGGATGGGATCTTTGGTATAAACGTAGGTCACTGTTTGGGCTGTATCACTGAAAGTGCCCGTCATATTATCCGGTAACTGCGTAGTATCTAATGTATACCCATCGATCGCTAGCTGATAGTCAGTTGTAGTTGTATCATACGTTTCTCCCACAGCTCCTGTTAATGATTGCTCCTGATGGATTTCATTCCCATCTGTGTCGACATACTTGACTGTCACTTCGCCTACACTTGCCGGATCAACGATTACATGGACAACATGTGTTGTATTCGCACTATAGGTAGCTTGCCTTGCCATAAATATCGCCACATAACTTCCAGGCACACTTGTATCAACATTGCTGTAATAGGGATAAATTTGTGATGCAGAAATACTTTTTTCAATCGCACCTGAAAAATTCAGTTTGAACGCTTCAATTCCTAGTGCTTGCGTAGTAAAGTCAAATGTTCCCCCAACTGGGAGATGAATGGTATCCGGGCTATTACCGAAAGCATATTCACCAGTAATGTGCCGTTCATATAAAGATAAAGACTTCACTTCACCTGGTTGAAGTTCGATAGAATTTCCCGTGGAAGTAAAAGCATAATTCTCTTTTTGGTCAGTTGTACCAACTTGTTTTAACATATATGCTCCTGCGGGTACATTAACAGAAATATCGCCATTTATGTCAGTAACTAATAAGTATTCTGCGCCTGAATGCACAGAAGTAAAGGTAAAATAAGCACCCGAAATCCCTTGATTAACGTTGCTATCCGAAACATGGATCTTCAACTGTGCTTCCGTTACTTTAGCCGCTCGAGACTCTATTTCTGCAGAAGATTGTGAGTTTTCATCTGTTGAAACCTGCGTCTCCCTCTCGTCTGTATTTTGTTTTGTCTCTTCACTTCTTTTTTGACTGTTATCTGTCTGCTCCGATACTGGACTTGAGGAAGGTAAATCATCAGTAGAACTTGTCGTTGAGCTTGTGACAGCTAACATCTTTTCCTTCGTTTGACTTTCCACTGAAGTCTCTTGTGTTTCTTGTGCGTCTTCTAAAACAGCCATCGTTTGAGACTCAGCATAAACTGTAAATGCAGGTACCCCTAATGTTGCACTTAAAAGGATGATTACTGACAAATAAATCTTAATTCTCTGTTTCACAAACATTCACCTTAACCTTCTTCATTTTAAAATTAAACTCACTTATTTCAGATGTCAAAACAGTATAATTTATCTTTTTTTAATTTACAATTATTTGATTTCATCAATCATTTGATTTCATTCGTTTTCTGTTCGGTCATAAAAACAATTCTCTTAATCAAACATTTATTCCACCAATTACTTTCTTTGCATCCCAATCACCTCGTATGAAGTTTATGTCTAATGAACTTCTTTTATCAAGCAAACAGCATGTCAAATCAGCGCAAAGATTCTTTGCATCATTGGTATATCAACATTTTATAAAATCAGGATTCATTGTATGTCTTTTTTCTTAAGTAAACTTTTCTAACTTAACAGATAGCAAATTTTGCCTTATTCCATAAAAAAAAGCTGCAGATCATCAAAATAAAACTTGTCCTAAACGCACTCATTCATGAAATGAAAAAAACGAGCATCTCTCTTTCCAATAAAATAAATAATAGAACTATCATTTTTTTTTAATTTAATCAGTGTGCGATCGTATTTTGTGAAGTCTTCAAGTATCGCAGCTTAAAAGTTGCTAGTTTTTTTCAACCTATGATAGGATAAATCTAAAGGAGCAGAAAAATGAGCTTAGCAGAAAAAATGAAGGAAAGCCGCTTAAAAATGGGCTTCACACAACAAGAAGTTTCCGAAAAACTATTCGTGACTAGACAGACCATCTCAAATTGGGAAAACAATCGGAGTACGCCGGATATTGATACATTAGTAAAAATAAGTGAGTTGTATCAAATAAACTTAGATTCCTTGTTAATCACAGACCAGGAAATGCCAAATAGCGAAGTAGACAGTGATCCCTTACAAGAAACAAACCAAACAATTTTTTATCGGATTCCTTATCTATTAAATTTAATTGTTGTGATCCTTTGTGTTTTTGTGGATTTCTTGACACCAACTGGTACTCTTTCTCTTTGGACGAGCATCAGCCACTTTCTACTTTTAGCAGATATAATCCTTTTGATTGCTTTTTTTATTCTCAAAAAAAAGCCTATTTCAATCAAAACGATTGTTCTCACAATTAGTAAAGGACTTCTGATACTAACGATTATTTTAGGCTTTACTTATTGGTCAAATCGAAATGCCAATTCATCCGTCTTAACTGAGATTGGTCATAACTATGGTCATTTTATCTATCTAGCTTTCAAAGCAATTGGGATTTTGCTGATCTTTGACCGACGTAAATTTGTCTTTTAACCTTGGTTAATAAAAAATAAAGCCTGACGAACGCCTGCGCTCAATGTCCATAAAAATAAAAGACGTCCGAAATTATAGGAATTTCGGACGTCTTTTTGTACAACCACAAATTTGTGCTGTAACTTTTTTTCCTCATTGACAGAAGCAGCTAGAAAGGATAGCATTAAAATGAACACGTGTGCATTTCAATAAAATTAAGGATGTGTCTCCTTGAAAACTGTCCATTCAACAGTCAGTAGTATCGTCGGTCGGATCAAACATTTTTATTCTGGTCAAGATGTGTCGCATCGTTTTATTTTGTCGCTTGTTTTTCCAGTTGTCCTCGATCAATTTTTTTTGGTCAGTTTTAATTTTATCAATACCGCTATGATTAGTTCGGCTGGAACCACTGCGGTCAGCGCGGTCAGCATGGTTGGCAGTCTGCACTTTTTCCTCGTTAATGCCTTCACTGCTGTAGGATTAGGTGGAACCGTGCTGATGGCACAATATTTTGGCAAAAAAGAGATGAACCAACTAAGTAAAGTTTGCAGTGGGACTGTTTATGGTGCAGTGTTGATGGCTTTGATGATCAGTCTTCTCATCGCCTCTTTCCATCAAGGAATCTTGCATCTTTTGTTCGGACATGCAGAACCGCTTGTGCTAGCTAACGCACAGCTTTACTTACTGGGCTTATTGGCTTCTTACCCCATGCAAGCGGTCATTGAAGGAACCAATGGGAGTCTGCGGGGAATTGGCCGTACCAAAGCGTCTTTAAAGCTCTCATTACTCATGAATTTCGTTTATATTGTTGGGAATGTTGTATTCATCAGCATTTTTGAAATGGGGATGATTGGGTTAATTACTTCATTGCTGATCTCGCGATTTCTTGGTATGCTCTTTGCCTTTTATACCTTGCGAGCAAACCGCTCCCTTTTTTTGTTAAAGAAGGACGATTTTCTCCGCATTCAGATTCCATTGATCGCTCGAGTGTTGAAAGTCAGCATTCCCTTTGCAGCGGAATCTATTTTCTTTAATGGTGGGAAAATCATTATACAAACAATGATCGTCAGCTTTGGAACGAACGTAATTGCTACGAATGCGATTGCTTCTTCTTGGATCCAAATTTCTGAAATCGTTCCGAGTGCACTAGCTACGTCACTCGTCCCGATCGTCGGACAATGCATTGGTCGAGGTAACATTGTTGATGCAAGAAAGCTGACCAAAACCTTTGTTATTACTGGAATGATTGCCTTTCTCCTAGTTGACTTAAGTTTATTGCCCTTCTTTCCGCTAGGTATGAAGCTGTTCAACCCACCCGCTGCCATTTTACCGGAAATTTATCGCTTGTATCTGATTGCCATTGCGATGCATTTTTTGACATGGAGCATTGGCTTTATTCTTCCATCAGCTCTTCGGGCAGCTGGCGATGCCAATTTCACTACCTTGACTTCGTTACTATCGATGTGGATCTTCAGAATCGGTATGGGCTATCTAGTCGGCATCGTTTGGGGTTACGGTTTAACGGGGATCTATTTTGTGATGACTTTGGAATGGGGTGTTCGAGGTTTGATCTTCTTGCTGCGTTTTCGAGGAAAGAAATGGTATCAGCATCAGTTGACTTAGGTGTTTGGAAGATATTACCAATCTTTGCCATAGTGACAATCACCAGTACTAGTAAAAAAATTCCCCGTCTATGGCTTAAGCTTTCCGTTTACAAAACAGGAGCAACCGTTTATTTTGTTGCTTCTGTTTTGTATAGTCTTCCAAATTCATTAGTTACGAGCCAAATCGAATGATTTCATCCACTTTTGAAGAAACTAAGTCATCGTGAGAAACATATATGCGTATACAGGATTTTAATTTATCTTCGATAAATTTGAGGATTCCCAGTTTACTATTGGTGTCTAAATTGCTGAATGCTTCATCCAATAATAGAATTTTCGGTTTTTTTAACAGAGCACGAGCAATTGCGATTCTCTGTTTTTGACCACTCGATAAATTTTCCCCATTCTCCAGCACAACAGTATCTAACCCATTTGCAAAGCTGTTCGTCATTTCAGTGACACCTACTGCCTCTAATACTTCAGTAAGATAACCTTCATCATTGACCTCCATTCCTAATGTCAGATTTTCTCTAATTGTTCCGAACATTAAGAATGGATCATTTGATGCATAAGCAATCTGTTTTCTGTAGTTTTTCTTATTCTCATGTATTTCTTCATCATTCAGCAAAATCGTTCCTTTATCCGGGCTATATAAGGAAGAAAGAAGATGCATAAATGTTGTTTTCCCACTCCCACTTTTGCCCACCAAAGCATAGGACATCCCAGCTTTGAATCTAACAGATAGATTATTAATGATATAGTTGTCTGCGGCATAGGAGAAGTAAATGTTCTTAAACTCTATTGATCGCCACTCTTTCTTCAGAGTATCGTTCAATACTTCGTTTTCTCCTTCATTTTCCTCACTTACATCATCCATCACATCACTGAGCTTTCTCACCATTACAAGGACATTTTGAATTTCTCTTTGATACTCGATAATATTTCGAACCGGTGAAGTATAAAAAGTAATCAGTGAGATAAATGCAATCAGAGCGCCTAAACTCAATTTATCAGCAACAACCAGCGTACTTCCTTGCCACAACACAAGAATTGTTCCCAATGACTCTAGCAAAAGAATGAAGCTAGCTTGGCTATTTTGTAAGATCACACTATATTTCCCAGTATGAGTAAACGATTTAGCCTGCTTCAGAAATTTTCCTAAAAAAAACGACTCCCTTTGAAAAAGTTTGATCGTTTCAAATCCAGTAAATGTCTCATTCAACACATTTAATGTTCGCGCATTTTTCTCGATCAATTCATTGTTGATTTTGTTTAATGGCTTAATAAAAATTATACTTACAGCGGTATACCCTAAAAGAATCCCTGTAGTAACAAGAAATAATTGCTTGTTTATAATATATAAAATCGCTCCACCAGTAATAGCCACAAATATTTCTAAAAAAATAGAGAGC
This sequence comes from Enterococcus gallinarum NBRC 100675, assembly GCF_001544275.1. Taxonomy (GTDB): domain Bacteria; phylum Bacillota; class Bacilli; order Lactobacillales; family Enterococcaceae; genus Enterococcus_D; species Enterococcus_D gallinarum. The sequence continues at coordinate 143,240 of NZ_BCQE01000007.1, forward strand.
ACAAGTCTTGTCAATACTTGTTGTACTTGCGTTGTGATATTATAACGCGTGATCAATTCGCCTGAATCTCTCGCTCTTAAATTAGTCGCTTTCATAAAAAGAATTTTCTTAAAAAAAGCTTCAAAGAGATCGTCATTCATTCTTTTAGAGACATTTGCAATAAAGAAAGCGCGAACAATACTTAGGATTGCTTGAAAAAGATACAATATAACTACAGCTAAAATCAAATATTGAAAATTATACAAGATCTCGTGGAATGCTTCTTCAAAAATTGAAGTATGCGCATGTTCCTCATGAATGGCGGATTCGCTGTTCAAAATAAACGAGTCTATAATGCGTTGATAGGAAAAACTTCCCAGAAAAGAAAAAAGGGCGATAACCACAGAAAAAAGCAGAACCAGCAACAGACGTGACTTCTCTTTAAAAAAAAGCGTCCCATAATATGAAATAGAAGTTGTCTGTCCTGGGGAAAACAACTCTGTCTTACGGAAGATAACGATATATCCTCCCCAGATTTTTTCAAAATATCCTACAGAAATCTTTTTTACTCCTTGTGCAGGATCGAATACTTTTATCTTAGTGTCAGACCATTCCTCTACTACCAAAAAATGAGAAAGTCCTGTTTCCAATACGACTAAAGCAATGAAAGGCAGGTTAATCTCTTTGCTTCTGATACCGTCCCTTAGTTCTCCAATCGATCCTTCTAATCCTTCGGCTGTTAAGCCAATTTTACTTCCTGCTTCAATCAGTCCCTGTAAAGTTGCTCCTGTGCTGTTACTTCTGGTTAAATCCCTTGCCTCAGCCAAGGACATCTTTCTTCCGCATAAATTAGCCAATGTCGCAAAGGCAGCCGCCCCACAATCTTTTTGTTCATTTTGTCTCACCCTCTTCAACATGGAAATTCAGCTCCTTTTCCACCGATAGTTATAATATTGGTTTTTGATTCTAAAATAGGTATGACCAGTCAATACAGTCAGAAAAAGCAGCAATAAGCCACTACTGACTAAATCGTAGTGAACAAAAAGAGTAAGCGGAGCAATCAAATAGTCTGCTACCCAACTTGATTGAAACAATATGTAGATGCTCGTATACAACAAGTTCACCAAGCTTATACTCATTACGGATGCCACAATCATTGTCACCATCGATTCGCCTATAAACTCAAAAGTTAAGATTTTGGGCGAAACCCCTAAACTTGCTTTCACTCTTAATTCTGTTTCTTCTAAAATTCGTTCTCTTTTAAGTGAAAGAACAGAAAAAAAGAACAAATAGGCTGCACCGGCAACCATCATAATCAAACTGCTGATTTCTAATATTGAAAGAAACAAGGCTAGTTCATCACCAGTGTTTGGATTTAACAGTTTTGCCAATAATGGAATACGTTTGTTTTCTTGCTCTTGAAATGATCTGAATACATAAAAGAAAAGATACAATCGTAACATTCCTTCAACTAAGACGACTGAAAAAAACGTAGGTGTGAAGAATCGTGATAGTACCAACTTGTTTCTGCTTATTTTCTTTTTGATAATCCTGATTGAATTCTTTATCTGATTCATCCGACAGCACCTATTGCTCCCTTCCGGTAAACGATTTACTACTGTTCACCTAGTTTTAGCACTTGCTGGTTCTCTAATTGATAGACGTTACTATTTTCTGGAATAAGCGTATAGTCATGCGTAACGATCAGTGTAGTGATTTTCTTTTGTAACGAAAGACTATTGATAAGCTGAATAATCTCTTTCCCACGGAGTGGGTCCAAATTCCCTGTTGGCTCATCTGCAAGAATAACCTGTGGCTGCTTGATTAATGCACGAGCAATCGCCACTCGTTGTTGTTCTCCGCCAGAAAGCTGATGGCAATAGTCAGCTAACTTCTCTTCTATGCCTAGCTCAAAAGCTAGTTGTTCAACTTCATAACGAATTTTTTCTACAGGTTCATTTTTGATATGAAGGACATAGGCAATATTCTCAAATACTGTAAAAGATTCAATCAATCGAAAATCCTGAAAAATAAAGCCAATTTTCCGTCGATTGGAGAGAGTGTCGGGCAGTGTATCATAGTTCAGTTCTTCATCATTTAAGATGATTTCTCCAGAAGCTACAGGAACTTCGCCAAAAATCGCTTTGAGTAGCGTCGACTTTCCTGCACCACTTTTACCAATAATGTAACTAGGTTTATCATCTGGAAATAGTTGGGTGACCTTGGTGAGTACTTCTTTTTTGGCTAATGAATGGATGGTTACATCTCTAAACTGAATCATCACATTTCCCCCTACTCTAGATATACATCGTAGTGTTTGGTCATTTGTTGCGAGTTATTCGTGTAGTCAAAAGTGAAAAGAACCACGTCTGTATTCGAATGTAGGATAAAGCGATAGGTTAGCTCTTTTTTGTTGTCTAAAACAAAAGAATCAATCGCATCAATGGATGTCAGGGGTTCTTGATTCTGTTCTGCAGTTACTGAGAAAATATGATTATCGATTTCGGTTTTTTCCGGTAAAGAGTCACTGATGACCACTAATGTCAGTGAGATCACCGACCGATCTCCCTCATTAAATTGTTCTACCTCTTTCAATTGGATATCCAAGTCTGCTAGCTTGATGATTTCTTTATCAGAAAAGGTCTCAAGGATTTTTTCTTCCTCTGATTTTCTATCTTTTTCGATTAAACTCTCAGGATTTGTACAAGCTGCCAAAGATACCAATGTTATTCCTAAAAGTATACATTTATCTATTATGCGCATCCGTGCATCCATCTCCTAAAAAAGAATACTATAATCAAATAATTATAGCATTCTTCCATCAATTGATTATTATAGCATGCTAATGATAGTCGGGTTTACGACCAATACGAAATGAAAATATGGAATGAATTTGTTTGAACATGACGCAAGTAACCAGCTTTTGTACCGCCACCAGCACCACATACCCAACAATGCCAATGAAATCCACCTTTAACAGAACGAGTTTCTGTCTCAGTCATTGTCCTCATATGGACTACCTCCTTCTTAATGCTATAATATTCCGAATATTACAAATATAATGATAATATTTATTTATAACAATTACAATATAAATTTATTTTCAAAATACAAAAATTTAACAGGCGATATTTGGAAACGAAAAAGCTCCTGTCATAGATGGATGTTCGCTTTGGCGCTTCTGCTAAAACATAGAAAAAAGAGAAATACGCTTCATTATTAAAAGGTAAAACAAATAGAGAGAATGTGGAGCATTCAACATTCTCTCTATTCAGAAATCCAACTAAGATTATTTTCTTCATTGACTATATCAAAGAGTTGCTTGATCTAAAGAAGCAAGCATATTTTTCAGATCACCGGTAAAATAGGCTATCACCTGATCCTTGAATCATTCCAATCGCTCAGTCTTTTCATAGTTACTAGTTGAATCGTCTCTGCTTCGCTCAAGGAAACCTGTTTTGCCATCAAAAACGCTAAATCATTACTATGACAATTCTTCTAAAAGACTACATCCTTCGGTCATATCTACTGGACTGCTTTAAAACCTATCTGATTATTAAAGGTAAATTTTTTCAGTTGCTACTTAATTATTTGCCTATTTCGTGTAACTTTTGCTTTTTTGTCAGAGCAATTCTTGATAACGATGAATGTAGAACAGTTTGACAATGGTTACTAAGGCTAAGTAAGCAATAATGGTTGCGATCAGCCATAGCCAGTACGCTGATGGAAGAACTGCCATGCCTAAACTTTGACCAAAGTTCGTAAACGGTAGGAATGTACCTACTGCAATTCCTAATGAAGTGATTGCTGTCATAATGAATGAGCCACGGCTTTGGATAAATGGAATCTTTGGTGTCCGCAAGGCGTGGAGCACGAGTGTTTGCGACCATAATGATTCTACAAACCAGCCAGCATGAAAGACAGCGATAAAAGCGACTTGTTGTTCTGGCGACAAAGTATGGAAATCGCCACCAACTACCGCTGGACAAATAATGAAGTACATCAATAAATAGGTAGTAATATCAAACACTGAACTTGTTGGACCTAACCAAATCATAAATTTACCGATACTCGATGCATCCCAGCGCTTTGGTTTATCCAAGTATTCTTTATCCATGTGGTCCCAAGGAATTGATACACAGGAAATATCGTAAATAAGGTTGAGGAAAAGAATTTGTAATGGCAACATTGGCAAAAATGGCAGAAAGGTGCTAGCAACGAGAACCGAAAACATATTGCCAAAATTGGAACTTGCGGTCGCCTTGATATATTTCATGATATTCCCAAAGGTTTCTCGCCCTGAAATGATCCCACGTTCTAAAATCATTAAATCTTTTTCTAACAAAATAACATCGGCCGATTCTTTGGCAATATCTACTGCCGTATCTACTGAGATTCCGACATCTGCTGCCTTCATTGCTGGCGCATCATTGATCCCATCTCCTAAAAATCCTACGGTGTGCCCATTTTCTCTCAAAATACCCGTAATTCGCTGCTTTTGCTGCGGGTTCAATTTGACGAAAATATTGTATTTTTCAACAAGCTGACTAAGTTTTTTATCCGATACACTTTGGATGTCTTCTCCACTGATCAGCTTTTCTGCCCCTAATCCAACTTGCTTACATACAGACTGCGTTACTAACGCATTGTCGCCAGTTAACACTTTCACGCCAACTCCGTGTTTCTTTAACGTTTCCAGTGCTTGTTTCGTGGTTTCTTTTGGCGGATCCAAAAACGCCAGATACCCAATGAGAACCATCTCAGATTCATCTGCTACAGAAAATTCACCTACCACGCTGGGATTCGTTTTTTGAGCTACCCCGATCACACGTAGCCCATCTTCATTTAGTTCATTGACTTTTTTTAGAACTTCTTGTTTTATCTCCTCAGTTAATGCAGTCACCTTTCCTTTGAAATCTACATAACTTGAGATGCTGAGCATTTCCTCGATTGCGCCTTTGGTGATCATTTGTGTTTTTCCAGTCGGATCTTCTACGACCACACTCATTCGTCTCCGTTCAAAATCAAAGGGAATCTCATCAATCTTTTTATAAGGAATAGCTGGGATTCCTAATTCTTTTTTAGCCGCATCAATAATCGCTACATCTAATAAGTTCTTCAATCCGGTTTGGTAATAGCTGTTAAGATAGGCATGCCGCAATACTCGCTCATCTTCTTCTCCAGTCAAATCCAAATGGTACTCTAAAATAATCTTGTCTTGGGTTAGCGTGCCAGTTTTATCCGTACAGAGGATATCGATCGCACCAAAGTTTTGGATCGCATTTAAGTTCTTGATCACAGTGCCTTTTTTCGCCATTCCAGTTGCGCCTTTGACCAAATTCGTGGTTACGATCATCGGCAACATTTCTGGCGTCAACCCAACAGCTACTGACAAGCCAAACAAGAATGCTTCCATCCAATCGCCTTTCGTGAAACCATTAATGACAATGACCGTCGGTGCCATTAATGCCATGAATTTGATGAATAAGAACGAGGTTTTACGAATCCCTAACTCAAAGCTGGTTCGAATAGGCTTAGTGGACAATGACTTTGCTACATCACCGAAAAGAGTATGGTTGCCAGTAGCGATCACAACCCCTTCCGCAGTACCGCTGATGACATTGCTTCCCATAAAGGCTAAATTTTCATAGCTTGTTTCAGAATCACGGCTTGTAACAACTGCTTCGGCATTTTTTTCAACCGGATAACTTTCTCCCGTTAAAGCGGATTGAGAAATAAACAAGTCTTTCGTTGCAGTCAAGCGGATATCCGCTGGAATCATGTCTCCCGCAGACAATTTCACAATATCTCCACAGACGATTTCTTCCATCGGTACTTCTGCGTAGACGCTTTTGCGCTTCACTGTCGCAGTAACCTTAACCAATGACTTCAGTTTTTCGGCAGCCTTATTTGATTGCACAGATTGAATCAACGTCATGGTGCCGCTAATCAAAATCATGACAAAGATTATCCCACTGCCAAAATAATCCCGTTCCTCTGGTGCCGCAATGACGACTTCAGTGATAAAAGAAGTAATCCCTAACCCAATCAGCACTAATGTAAAGGGAGTGATATACGCTTTTAAGACTTCCATAATGAATGGGGTCTTCTTTCCATAGGAAATTTGATTTGATCCATACTTGTTTCTGGCAACAATTGCTTGTCCTTCAGTCAATCCTCTTTTAGAAGTCTGAAAGGTTTCGTAGATCGTTTCGATCGTTTTTTTTGCCATCAATCCATAATTAATGCTTTGAATAGGTCGTTTTTTTGTTTCCACTTTTTCTACCTTCTCTCCAAATAATTCGCCACAACTCTCTTCGAATGATCAAGAAAATTGTTTCCTAGCATTGTTATTTTTTAGCTAGGGTTTGAAGAAGAAGGCGCTAAAAACAAATAGACAATAGTATCTGACTATCTCTTTGTTCCTCTTCTGCCAAACCCTTTGGTATCGAATGACTATCGTCCATTTGTTTTCATCTCCTTCCGGTTGAAAAAGTATCGGTCAACTGACAAGTCTTTTTTGAAAACCTTCAAGATCAAAGCATCTGCTTGATAGGCTTCTGTTTCGCTATAGCCTAATCTCCGATAAAAGCCCCAAGCTTGCTTTCTTCCTGTTAAAAATAAGGTCGAGTAATTTAAATTTCTGGCAATTTGCTCCGCATACACTAGTAATTTCTTCCCTAACCCTTGCCCTTGATAGTCTGGGTGAATGGCCACTTGTTTTATTTGCATACACTTGGACGAACAAGGATGCAAAAGAAGGGTGCCGACAATCCGCTTATTTTGCCTTGCCACCAAATGAATAGCTTGTTTCTCCTCTGCTGGAGACTCTCTTAATAACGGTTGTCCCGCGCTAACCTTTAAGACTTGGTTTCGCAAAACTAATGTTTCTTTATAGTCACACCTATCCCATCTGATTAACGTAAGCACTGTTTTACCATGTTTCTCCCTCCTCTGCCAAATGAAAAACTTCTAGTACATGATTATTTTTCGACAAGTGAGTAACGATTTCTTTCACTGCTAAATCAGCATTTGCAGCAGGCTCGATCTCTACTTGCAGCTGAATCCGATTCTCTGCCAGGTCTTGGCAAACAAAATGGCAAAATGAAAGAACATACCGATCCAATTGATTGATGACCTCTGTCCGCAAAGCCACCTCGGAAGACCTTTTTCCGGTAATGATCAAAAATGAATTTGTGTTCTTCTCCAGAGATTCTGTTCGATACCCTTCCGCAAATTGATCAAATCTTTGAGAAAAAAAACGAATCACACTATTCACCAGCATGATCATTAACGCTGCAAAAAATCCTTCTTGGATATAACCAGCGCCAATCACTGTGCCAACAGCTGCTGTACACCATAACGTCGCTGCAGTATTTAATCCTTTTACACTAAAACCATCCCGCAAAATAATCCCGCCAGCTAAAAAGCCAATACCGCTCACTACTTGTGCAGCAATTCGGGTAGGACTCGTGTCAGACGCAACCATCGAGGACAAAGAAACAAAAATCGTTGCTCCCAGCGAGACTAGAACCATCGTCCGTACACCTGCTAGCTTTTTTCTCCACTGTCTTTCAACACCAATAAGGCCTCCCGCCAGCACACTCAGACCCATCATTCCCAAAAATACATACGCCTGCTCCTTTCCTCGTTTTAAAAATAAAAGCGAATCATTAGGCACAAAAAAAAGCGACTTTTCCGCAAAAACTCCGCGAAAAGTCGCTCTAAATTCGTCAAAAAACAAGACAAAAAAGACATTGATCTAATCGTTGAGTTTTGGCACTATACAACGTAAAGACAAACATCTTAGCTACCTTAAGAAAAGCCTTGTATTCGACAGTTCCTGTTCTACCCATTGGCGTCTCTCGACATTTTTGGGCAGTAGCCTATGTTTGCATAGGAGCCTCACCTAACAAATCATATTTTATTTTCAGGTACACACTAACAAATTCGTTTTTTCTTGTCAATTTTTATTTTGCCTTTTCACCTCATGATTTTTTAATACGATTAGAGAAGTATAAGTGCGTTATACGAATAAAATCAAGAATTCAGTAGATTTTGTGTAAAACAAAGCTGTTTTTATATTGGGTTTAATCGATCTTAAAACACTGTGAAACCACTTGTATGAAGAGCGTTTTAAAATAATCTTTTTTAATGATTGAAATAGACATTTGTCGATAAACTATCGTTCTTCCCTGCAGTCATCCGAAAAGGAAATTTATTAATTTTACATTAAAAAAAATTATTTGAAAAAATTTTATTTTCTTTCTAGCTTTACGCTGTTTGGAAGTATATTTTAGAATTATCAATGTTATTTAAAAGAGATGTAAAGATATTGGCTTTTCTTTATCATTTTTCAATTAATAGACTTTAAAAATCATCTTTCTTATCAGAAGAAAGTCTCAATTACTAGGAAGTCTTAAATAATTGAGCTCAATCTGTTCTTTGCTGTTCCTTTTTCTATCTCGAAATGAACAACTCGAAACACCTAGTTTTAAGCATTCCTTCCTCATCAAAAATTTAAAGATACGGAACACTAGTGACGCTTATTCCCAAACCTTCTCCCTTCATCTCGGAAAAATAATGTAGCTAGTTCTAGAATGAGTTGATTCTTCCCTATTTGTATACATTTTCTTAGTTCCTCAGAAGTAAAAATTGAGGCACAGATATCATTTATGCTTTTTTTATCCAAAAAATGGCAGAAATGAACGAGTTTCGTCATTTCTGCCGCTTTTTCAGGTTGTTGATAGTTGCTCATAGGTTCAAAGTAAGGGGTTCATCTATGTGCTAAACTACGTGATTATTCGTTAATTGGTGAAACGTTGATGTGAATCGTACGTGTTGGTTTGTAATTAAATAGCGTGAAATAGAATTTATATTCTACTTTTCCACCACCAACATTTTTTCTTGAATACTCCTCGATACTGTTTTCGATTGTTCCTAGAGAAGAACCTGGGTCAGTAATCAGTTTTACATATAACCGATTTGACTTAAAGTCACGATTTAATTCTAACTTGTAACCACTGTATTTTGTTCCTTCTCCTCTTTGATCTTCGACAAATTTGAAGTGATCCGCTCTGTCTTCATAAGTTACCTCTTTTACTAACTTACTACCTGTAATAGGTTGGCATACAGGAGGGGTACTTACTGTTTCTGTACTTTGAGCTCCTACAGCATCTGCATGCGCTACTTTGCTTTGAATTCCTACTGTTGCAATTGACAATCCACATAATCCCGCTAAAACATATTTACTTAGTTTCAAAATAATCATCTCCTTTTAATTTATAAATAAACACCAACTCTTTTAAAGTTATTGTTTATTACAATAAGTTTTTATCATAAAAAGAAATAGCCTTTTTTTAACCAGATAACCCACTGCAAGAAAAAACAAAAAAATTTTCTGAGATAGGAGGGATTGCCTCTACTATCGAAGATCCCTCTCCGGATCCCCACTCTTTTTTGTGCTTTTTAAAGAAGAGCGAGAACTTTTTTAACGACTGTTTAATAAAAGCAACGGTGTTCTTCACGTTTCTCTCGTAATCGATATCAGAAAGTGCATTACTACAACAAAATTTCTGCAACATCCTCAAAAAAAAGCAAAAAGGAAACGCCGAAGCATTTCCTTTAAGTGATTTAATGAAAACAACACGATTTGACTTAGAGCCACAAAAAAAGCCAGAAACACCTTCAAATAGGCATTTCTAGCTTAATCAATTCAATTACCCCACAGACCCTTCCATTCGATTACAAAGATTGCATATAATGAAAAAAGCTATCAAATCAAGCTTTCTAGAGAGTTAAAAAAGCATTAAACATAAGTAAATAGCATTCAAAATCAACAGAATGGCATTCAATTTGGCATTCAAAAAAAGTTAAGCATGGGACACTTGATTCGCAATTCTTGACAACAGGCACCCATTGTTGTGGTTTATTTTGGGAGCGCTCAGCATGACAAACATAATCCCAAATTTTCATAGCTGAGCTATCGATAGCATACCACAACATGCCTATTGTCAAGAAACCACTGCGTTTTGCTAAACATTACTTCATTCAGTCTTTTGCATAACACCATGCCTGCGCAGAAACCGTCACATATCCTTGTGTTTGTGGACTCATATTAATCTTTTGTTCTGTTTTCATTTTATACGAAGTATTATTATTAACTTTACCGTATTTGGCTATAACAGCTTTTCTTTGCGCTTTCCCCACTACATTTAAATTAGACATAGAACTCCCTTTAACCCAAAAATAATTAGTTACCAAATGAGAACCTTGCCCAATATACTTAACTGTTCCTTCTTTCCATTTTGTTCCTGCAGCAGCTCTTGTTTGGACTACAGGACTATAATAATTATCAATAATTGTCACTACTTCATCAATAGAACTAACATCATTAAACTCAACTGGCTGACCAGAAATTTCCTGACTGTCTGCATATACATCATTTCCCTTAAAGAAGAATAAACAACCTAACAAAACAACAAAAATAGATAACACTTTTTTCATTTCTTTTTTTGCTCCTTCCATTCTTCTAAAATTTTAGGCATCTTCGACCAACTCCAACAAAAACAACCAAGAACAGCTAAGCCTATTAAAAATTGCATTTTTCTATCCTCCTTTTTCAGCCAAAACCATCTTCAAAAAAATAAATAGTTACAGCAAAAAAACTGAAATAACAATTTTCTCGACTATATTATACATCAATCTCTATTTTTTTGAAAGCGCAGTCATTATTTTTATCAGGTATACATTTAGCAGAAAAAAATGTATACTGATTACGAGCCAGAGAAGTAAATAGATGGTGGCTAATCTCTTAATAAAGGGGTGATGCCTATGGTTCATAGCTTTATCCCTAGAAGGGAGTAAGCATGTCTGTATTTGAAGCATTAACACTGATGATTGCTTTTGCGACATTGGTGTTGCTGATTACAGATCATAAAGACCAAAAAAAATAACCATCTAACACTTTGACCGGTTGTAGATGGTTAAAATACTATTTATATCGCAGTCACCGTCTTTTTAACGGCTCTGGCTTCATGTATAGTATAGCATAAACTAATCTAATTTTGCAAAAAACTAATCTATTACCTCTTGTCCCCATAAAACTTTATTTTGTTGCTCTCTAACATATTGTTCAACTTCGGCTTTATCTTTATCTGTTAATTTTTCTTCACCAGATTCTAAATGTTTCTGTAACATATTCCACGCTGTTTTCGCTCCATATGCTTCTGTCCAAGCCAACATCAACTTTGCTAAGGAGCGATTAACAGCCGTCTCAATCCAACGCTCAGTTCTTTGAAGTGTAGGCTTTTTTCTTACAATCTCTAATTTTGTAGCATCTTCATTTTCTAAATATTCTTTCCACCAATCTACTAAAGGTCTTCTCCAACGATTTGAATCTTTTTTATGTTTATTCTCTGGAGCAATAAACCTAACAAATCCTGCAATAGTAGAAAAAAATATCTTCTTTAAAGGTTCATGTTCAGCTATTCTCAAAGCAACTTTATTAGCCCTCTGTCCAAAATATCTCATTTCAGACCTAACCCAATTATCTATTCCTTCGATTTTTTTTATATTCCCTATAGAATATTGTTCCATCAATTTATTATACACACAAAGTTGAATATTATTATTTCCTTTTTTGCCAATTTCTACAGTCTCACCAATGACTTCACCTGTTTCTAAGATATTATCTTCATAATATCTTGAAGTCTTTGCCTGAGAAATACATAAGCCTTTTTTTATATAATCTTGTAAAACTCTCACACATAACAATCCATTAAAAATATCATGTGCTATATCAACACGAGTAACATTTGCATCACAATTCATAAAACGCTTAAATAATTCACACCAATTATTTTTATTACTATCAAAAAACTCTGAATATTGCTGTGCTCCCTGTCCTGATAATAAAACAAACACCCCCATATTTATTAAATCAGGTTGCCCTTGTTTTATCTTAAAAAATACTTTAATATCGCCACAAGAATAATGCATATTATATCTGTTAATTCCCCAGTCCTCTATAGAAAAATCATCAACACTCATTAACAAAATATTTTCTATTACTTCCTGTGGCGATATTTTTTTTACAGTACAAGAAACCCAGTCAATAGAAACCACGTTCCTCACTTTTTATCATTCCTTCATCGCTTGAAAAACATCAGCTTCAAAACGAATCCCTTCATAATGACCTTTACTATATCCCTTGTCATCTTTTCCTGTTACTTTCCATTTTGGAAAACTTATAAGATTTTTAACTTTAAAAAAGAGCGGTACACCATGCTCTATCAAATTATCAATATCTGAAATATCTCCTTCTAACTTATGAACAAATATAGTTATAGGTTTTAAACCACTTAATGTCTTTCCCTTTTCAATAGCAACTCTAACAAGATCAGAATCATAAACCACAACATTATAGCCCAGCAAAATATCTGTCTTCACATTTTCACTATTTATTTTTCGATACTCATATTTCTTTCGAGCTTGAACAGCATATACATCACTAGGGATAATAAACTGGCTACTATCAAAACGTAAATCCTTTAGCTTCACATCATCACTTTCAAAAATATCTGTCTTCATCATAAGTCTAACTCCTTCTATTTATTGTTATTTAATTCCAAACACATCTTTTGTACACATACATGTGAAAGCGGTTAATACATTGCGGCAGTAAGCCTAGATACCAATCTACTGGGTAGAACCTACGAAAGCCTTAGATGCTGTAAGGCTCACAAAGGGTTCAATGTAGGGGTGAATCCCCTATTAGTAGCGGGGATTCTACTTTTTTTGTTATTATATTATCTATTTAAGTTGTTTTAGCTCTCCGCTTCTTGCGGTCGCTAGCATGTCTTATAAGAGCTTTCGCTAACGCTACGACGCCTTCGCGCCGTTTCCGCTCTTAACGACATGACCGCTACCGAATCGAGCCAACCCAAACAACTTAAACAGCTTTTTTGAGGTGCTAGGCGCACTGCTAGGACGTGTTCACGTCCTCCCGCACCTCAAAACGCCGTACAGTATCTTGTGCCCCACGCTTCTTGCATTTATTGTTGATACTGTAACAGCCACTCGTGTACAGCTTTCTTGCTGTATAAAACCATGCCTGAATCTAAACGAATTTCAGGACAACCTTGCTGAACCCATAACTTCAAAGTATTCACGCTCACATCGAAGTATTCAGCACAATACTTTTGTTTCACTACATCTCGCTCTTGTCGAGCTTCCTCCAACGCTTGCTTCATTACTTGATAAGCCGAGTCAAAATTTTGCTTTTGCCAATCTAGTAAAGTCTTTTCTATAGTTATCATTTCTAATCACCTCCTCACATCTAATCTATTTTAAATAATATTAATATCATTTAAAATCATTATATATCGTTTTAAACTTACTATCAACTACAATTTGTAAAAAATCGCAATAAATTATATAATTATAAAAAATAATAAAGGATGTGGATCTCTTGATAGAAAATTTTGGACATAATCTTGCTAGATTACGAAAAAAAAGAGGTATTACACAGAAAGAGTTAGCTAATACATTGAATATTAATGTACAAAGCATTTCTAATATTGAAAAAGGTAAAAGTTACCCCACTTTCAACAATTTAGAAAAGATTGCTTCTTTCTTTGATGCTTCACCGATTGAATTATTTGGAACGGAAAAAGAAATCATGACTTCTGATGTGCCGACAATTTTAGAAAAAATAGATGAGTCAGATGAAATTCTACGAACAGTATTCAAAGCAGAAAAAATACTAGATGAAAACTATGAACCAATACAAGAACTAGCAAATAATCTTGATTTCATTGATGAAACTATGCGCGGTCAAATTATATATGATGATTATAATAAACCTTTAATTAATGACGACGGTTCTTTTGTACGTGAAAAACCTTTACTAGATACTGTGCCTATTGATTTAATAAAAGAAACTGCTGATAATATTTCTTTTATCCATGAAGAAATGCAGGGTACAATTATATACGACAACCATAATAAGCCTTTAGTTAACAAAGATGGTTCTTTCGTACGTAAAAATCCTTTGCTAGAAACGGTACCTATTGATTTAATAAATCAAACAGCAGAAAACTTGCGTTTTATTTTAGATAATAAAGATAAAATTTAACCTCTTCTTTCTTGTGTCCCACGCTGGATAGGAGATAATAATGGCAACATTTAAACAATATGAAAAGAAAAATGGTAGTAAAGCATGGCAATTTCAAGCTTATCTAGGCTCTGATCCTATTACTGGAAAACCAATAAAAACGACTAGAAGAAACTTTAAGACAAAAAAAGAAGCCCAACTTGCACTATCAAGATTACAAGTTGACTTCAATAATCAAAATAATCAATTAAATACTCAATCAATCACTTTTAAACAATTATATGATCTATGGCTAGAACAATACAGACTGAAAGTAAAACCTTCTACAGTAGCTACAGCAAGACGATTTATCGAGGATTATTGCTTGCAATATTTCGGAAATCTACAAGTTCGTAAGATCTCAGTTCCTTATTGCCAAAAAATTGTAAATAAATGGCATTCTGAATATAAGCAATATCACTATTTCAGAAAAGTAGTCGGTCAAGTTTTACAATTCGGTATTCAGATGGAATTAATAGAATCAAATCCTATGCGAAAGACTCTATTACCTCGTAGGAAAGAAGTAGAAACCTTTCCTAACTTTTATACTAAACAACAATTAGAAAGTTTCTTTGCTTGCTTAAATGAGCATATAGAAGCTTCTGGACGCACTAGCACAAAACTACTTACTTTTTTTAGACTTTTAGCATTTACAGGTATGAGGAAATCTGAAGCACTGTCTCTACAATGGAAAGATATTGATTTCATAAAAAAAAGAGTAACTATCGGAAAAACATTAGCACTTGATGAAAACAAAACCATTATTATTCAAGAACCTAAAACAAAAAATTCACAACGCATCATTACTTTAGACAAAATAACTTTAAAAATTCTAAAAGAATGGCGTATCAATCAAAAAAAATGGTACTTAAACTTTGGATATAACACTTCAAGTCCTAATCAATTTCTCTTTACCAACAAATTCAATGAATTATATTATCCGCAAGCCCCTAATGACTGGCTATATCATATTCTCGAAAAATACGATTTACCTAAAATTACTTTACATGGATTTCGCCATACTCATGCAAGCCTTCTTTTTGAATCTGGTGCAAGTATTAAAGAAGTACAAGAACGATTAGGGCATAAGGACGTTAAAACAACAATGAATATTTACGCCCATGTCACACCAGAAAAAATTGAAGAAACTGGCGAACGATTCGCTAATTATGTAAATTTTTGATGCTAATGGCATTCAATTTGGCATTCAATTTTATCAAAAGTAAAAACTACCCGTTAAAAACATTGATATAACAACATTTTTAACGGGTAATAAAATTACCCCACAGAACCTTCCATCTCATAACTTATCAATCGGTTTAACTCAACGGCGTATTCCATTGGTAGTTCTTTGGTGAATGGTTCGACGAAGCCCATGACGATCATTTCGGTGGCTTCGCTTTCGGATAGGCCGCGGCTCATGAGGTAGTAGAGTTGTTCTTCTGAGATTTTTGAGACTTTTGCTTCGTGTTCTAATGATACTTGGCTGTTGTGGATTTCATTGAATGGAATGGTATCGGATTTCGATAGATCATCCATGATGATGGTGTCACATTCGATGTGAGAGATAGAGCCTGCGCTCTTCTTGCCAAAGGTGACTTGTCCACGATAGTTTACGGCGCCGCCGTCTTTTGAAATGGATTTCGAGACGATGGAGCTGGAAGTGTTTGGTGCATTGTGGATCATCTTGGCACCTGTGTCTTGAATTTGGTTGGCACCGGCAAATGCAATGGAGAGCATGGTGCCGCGGGCGCCTTTGCCATCGAGATAGACACTTGGGTATTTCATGGTCGTTTTGGCACCTAAGTTGCCGTCGATCCATTCGACTGTGGCACCTTCCAATGCTTTTGCTCGTTTGGTTACGAGGTTATAGACATTGTCGGACCAGTTTTGGATGGTGGTATAACGGCAGTAGGCATCTTTCAAGGTGAAAATTTCGACGATAGCTGCATGCAAACTATTACTGGAATAGGTTGGTGCGGTACAGCCTTCTACATAGTGGACGCTGGCGCCTTCATCAACGATGATCAATGTTCGTTCGAACTGACCGGTATTTTCGGCATTGATCCGGAAATAGGTTTGCAGCGGTACGTCGACGCGGACGCCTTTTGGTACATAGATAAAAGTTCCGCCGGACCAAACAGCTGAATTCAGTGCAGCTAATTTGTTATCGGTTGGCGGTACTAATTTTGAAAAGTATTGCTTGAAGATTTCTGGGTATTCTTTCAAAGCGGAATCGGTATCCGTAAAGATGATGCCTAACTTTTCAAATTCTTCTTTCATGTTATGATAAACGACTTCTGATTCGTACTGTGCCGAAGCCCCGGCTAGATAGGCACGTTCTGCTTCGGGAATTCCGATTCGTTCGAAGGTTTCTTTGATCTTTTCTGGTACATCATCCCAGTCTCGAGCTGGGCTGTCGCTAGGTTTTTGATAGTATTTGATGGCATCGAAATCGATGTCGGACAGATCTGGTCCCCAGTTTTGCATGGGCATTTTGTTGAAGGCTTCTAATGACTTCAATCGGAATTCCAACATCCATTCTGGTTCTTGTTTGACCCGTGAGATTTCACGGACGATGTCTTCGGTCAAGCCTTCACCGGTACTAAATACGGGCTGCACGTCATCGTGGAAGCCAAATTTATATTCTTCTAATTCGGGTACACCCATGGTTCTCACTCCTTTGTTTTGCTGCAACTTCTCTAATCTACTTGATTATCCTCGGTTTCTGAGTGTCTATGACCCACATCTGCTTGTTGGGTGTCGTCGGTAATCGCTTTTTCCAATGCTTTCCAAGCAAGGGTTGCACATTTGATTCGTGCAGGAAACTTAGCTACTCCGCCGAGCATTGAAGCATCTCCTAGACGGTCGCTATCAGAAACATCATGACCTTGGACCAGTTCAGAAAATAAACCTGACAATTCTCCTGCTTCGGTCAATGTTTTGCCGATCACTGCATCTCCCATCATTGAGGCACTGGCAGTGCTGATAGAACAGCCTTCACCGGTAAATGCCACGTCTTTGATGGTCTCCCCTTCAACGGCGAGTTCTAAATGAATCACATCGCCACAAGTGGGATTATTCAATTCGACTTTATAGGTAGAATCTCCCAGTGTTCCGCAATGATGGGGGTGACTGGAATGATCTAATATGACTTGTCGGTATAAATTATCTAATTTCGTTAATGCCATGTTGGAAAAACTCCTTCGTTAACTTGATGGCGTCAACCAATCGATCGGCGTCCTCTCTTGTATTATACAGGTAAAAGCTGGCTCGTGCAGTCGCCGGTACGCGCAAATAGTTTAAGAGGGGTTGTGCACAATGATGACCGGCACGGACAGCGACACCTTCCATGTCTAATGCAGTCGCTACATCATGGGGATGAATCCCGTCGATGTTAAAAGCGATGACGCCTGTTCGTTTGGCTGCTTCTTGTGGACCATAAATCGTCAGTCCATCAATGGCTTGCAATTTTGGCAAAACATAAGCGACCAGTTCAGCCTCGTGTTGATGGATGGCCGCTAACCCAAGTTCACTCAAGTAGTCTACCGCTGCCCCTAGCCCAATGGCGCCAGCTATGTTTGGAGTACCTGCTTCAAACTTCCATGGCAATTCTTTCCACGTGCTTTCTTGAAGATGAACGAAATCAATCATTTCACCACCAAATTCCACTGGCTCCATCTGATCTAACCAATAACGTTTGCCATATAGAACACCAATGCCGGTCGGGCCGCACATTTTATGACCAGAAAAAGCATAGAAGTCACAGTCTAATGCTTGAACATCAACTGCCATATGGGGAACAGCTTGGGCGCCATCTACTACCATCACGGCTTGGTGTTGATGGGCTAGTTGCGTTAACTCAGCAATTGGATTGATCACACCAAGAACATTTGAAACGTGGGCAATGGCAACCACCGCTGTTTTATCCGTGATCTGTTTGCGTGCATCATCCATGTCAAGGATACCTTCTGGCGTCAACTGAATATATTTCAGAATCGCTTTCTTGCGTTTTGCCAGTTGTTGCCATGGGATGATATTAGAATGGTGCTCCATGTAAGAGATCACGATCTCATCGCCTTCATTAACAAATTGATCCCCAAAACTGCGGGATACCCAATTCAGGCTTGTCGTCGTACCACGAGTGAACAGCACTTCGGCTGTTTCTTTGGCATGAATAAAATGGCGAACTTTTTCCCGCGCGGATTCATAAGAATGGGTCGCCCGTTCAGCCAATGTATGAACGCCACGGTGAACGTTGGCATTGTCTTGATGATAATAGGCAGCGATCGTCTTCAAAACGGCTTCCGGCTTTTGGGTAGTGGCAGCATTATCAAGATAGACTAATGGCTCATCATTGACGACTTGATCCAAGATAGGAAACGCTTGTTTCACTTTTGGGGCATCGATCATGCAAGTAACTTCCCTTCAATAACAGCTACCAGTTCTTGTTGCACTTCTTTCACAGGAATGGCCGTTAAGACAGATCCCAGAAATCCGCGAATCACTAAGCGTTCTGCTTCTTCCTTGCGCAAGCCGCGACTCATCAAGTAGTACATTTCTTCTGGATCGACGCGACCAACACTGGCAGCATGTCCTGCCGTGACTTCATGTTCGTCAATCAATAGGATCGGATTCGCATCGCCACGAGCTTGGTCAGACAACATCAAGACCCGACTTTCTTGTTGAGCATCGGCACCTTTGGCTCCTTTTAAAATATGTCCGATACCATTGAAGGTCAAGACGCCGCGTTCTCTAATGACACCATGTTGCAAAATGTGACCAATCGAATGTGGTGCTTTATTTGTCACTCGCGTATCGATCCCTTGCGTTTGTCGGCCAGCACTGATAGCAACAGCTTTTACTTCGGAATGTGCGCCTTCGCCAACGAGGTCTGAGTCAAAGTCAGCAATCACATCACCGTCATTCATGACGCCAATCGCCCAATCAACCATAGCGTCTCGTAAGACATAGCCTCGTCGATTCATATAGGTAGTGATATTGACCCCCAATTGATCAATAGCTGAGAATTTGACTTTAGCCCCTGCTTTGGCGATCACTTCTACAACGATATTTCCAGATAGCTTTTTGGCTTGATCCCCTTTGGTTTGGAAACGTTCCAAGTAGCTGAATTCACTGTGCTCATCGGCTACGATCAAGACATGTTTGAAGAAATGCGCGTGGCTGTTGCCATTATGATAGAAGATTGCTTCTAGTGGTTCTTCAATGATGACATTCTTGGGTACATATAAAAATAAACCACTATTCATAAATGCCGCGTGGGCCGCAGTCATTTTGTCTTCGTCCATTGGGACTGCTTTAGTCATATAGTATTGATTGACGAGTTCAGGTACTTCTCTCATTGCGGTAAACAAGTCCGTAAAAATGACCCCTTGATCCACTAGATGTTGCGGTAATTGTTCAAAGACCGTTGTTTCATCAAACTGAACAACCGTTGGATGGCTATCCATTGCATCAAAGGATGGAACTGCTCCCAATCCTGCTGCCGCTAGATCAATCACGCCAGAGAATTCTTGTTCACCGACAAGTGCTGCTTCATTGATATTAAACAAAGGCCAGCGTTCATAACGGACCCGTTCAATTTTTGGAAACGGGAGTTCATCCACTTTTGCAAGGGCTGCTTGGCGGAGTTCCAACATCCATTCAGGTTCTTCTTTCAACGCTGAAAACACGTTGACTTGGTCAAGATAATCCTGTAATTTTGCCATTTGCCTTGCCTCCTTATGCTTCTTCTTCTTTGTAGTCGATCCCTAATTCTTTACTGATTCCAGCATAGCCTTCAGCTTCCAGGCGTTTCGCTAAATCAGCAGATCCCGTCATTACCACGCGACCTTCCATCATGATATGTACCACGTCAGGAGTGATATAATTCAACAACCGTTGATAGTGAGTAATGATGAGCGCGCCAAAGCCTTCCCCGCGCATTTCATTGACCCCTTTAGCGACGACTTTCAAGGCATCAATGTCTAATCCAGAGTCGATTTCATCTAAAATCGCAAATGTTGGTTCTAGCATCAATAATTGCAAGATTTCGTTCCGTTTCTTTTCCCCGCCAGAGAAACCTTCATTCAAATAGCGTTCTGCCATTTCTTCTGGCATGTTCAATAGATCCATTTTTTGATCTAATTTCTTTAGAAAATCCATGACAGAGATTTTGTCCTCTTCATCCCGTTTAGCGTTGATAGCAGCTCGCATGAATTCAGCATTTGTGATTCCTGGAATTTCACTAGGGTATTGCATCGCCAAGAACAAACCTAAACGTGCTCGCTCATCCACTTCCATTTCCAGCACATTTTCCCCATCGAACAAGATTTCTCCTTCAGTGACTTCATAATTCGGGTTTCCCATAATTGCTGCAGATAAGGTAGATTTTCCTGTCCCATTAGGTCCCATGATGGCATGGATCTCATCGGTTTTTAAAACAAGGTCAACACCTTTTAAGATCTTTTTATCTTCAATTTGGACATGCAGGTTTTTGATTTCTAAAACTGACATTCTGTTCCCTCCAGTATCTTTTCTTTCTCACTATTTTAGACTAATTGAGAATGAAGTTCAAACGCAATTGCCTACTTTTTTAAAATTCTTCTAATCTAGCCCCTAGAGATACATTGGAATCATTACAAACTGCTGTGAGGATCCCCTTTGAAAGAAACTAAAAAAAGACACCATCAGCCCCGACGAAAGCATGTGCTTTTGTCGGGCTGATGGTTCCTTCTGATTGTTATTTTTCACTTAAAATGCTGCTTTGACGTTCGCAAGAGGACTATATAGTTGCTCGATCAATCGCTTATTACTTTGACAACTATGATTTGAAAGTAAAATCACACTGAGTTTATTGTCTTTGCTAAACAAGCCATAGGATCCAAACTCTCCTTTTCCACCATGTGACCGATAGTAATCCCCTGCATCATAAAATCCTGCAACATAATTACTGCCTGCTGCTGGTTGTTGCATTTGCTTCAATAAAGCAGAATCTAATAATTTTTCATTCAATAATAAATCATAATAGCGATATAAATCTCCCACTGACATATACAAGTTCCCGGTTCCTATTTCTGAAGCTAAGTCGGAAATAGAAATTTTATTAGGCTTACTGTATGGGTTCTTATCATCATCACTTTTATAATCGACAGTTAGATGTTTTTGATGCAAGAAAGCTTTGTATAACAATGTCTGCTTTAAATTGTTTTTATTGATAAAAAAATCCGTTAACAGCGCATCATAACTTTTTCCTGATACTTTTGTCAAAATACCTGCCAGTAAATTGTAGTTGATGGGACTATATTTGAATGTTCCTTGAGTTCCGGATAAGACGGCATGGGTGGCATCCCAGTCGAGGATCTTCTGCACGTCTTCCAGTCCTTGGGGATTTTCTGAAAGTTTGAGTCCGGAAGCCATCTGCAGCATTTGCTGAATCGTAATCTTGGCAGCGCCTGGAATATACGGATAAAAGCGCGCTAATGTATCCGTCAAGGATAGTTTCCCATCCTTAACTGCCCGCATGATCAAGACCGCCGTCAATCCTTTTTGCATCGAGCCAATATTGAATAACGTCGTCGGGGTGTTTTTGACATCAGCTGCTTTGTCAGCATATCCGTACCCTTTGTGCAGCAGGACTTTCCCGTTTTTTACAACCAATGCACTTCCAATAAAACCACTGGAAAGAATTTTCTGATCGTAGCTGGCTCCTTCGTCTGTGACGACTTCTTGGTCACTAATGAGATTGTCATAGTTCCCCGCATCCAACAAGTCCTGTTTCTTGTTTGCGGGTTGCTCCTTTTTGGAGGAGGAGCTGCTGGCAGTACTGGAATGTGCGACTTGCTCACTGGAATGATCAGAAGCAGCCGTTGGTTCCGTTGGCAAAAACAAGTAGTAGATGCCAATGAGACCACAAATGATTACCAGGATATCAATCCCAAGTAATAGTTTTTGAACGTTTCTTTTTGTACGTCTTTTTGCATGTCTTTTCGTATGTCTACTCATTGAATGAAGCCTCCAGCATTCCTATTCTCCAACAGTCCTCCTTTTTCATTTCCCCTGAATATCTTTTGGTGCTTCTTGCTGCCAATTTTTGGAGAGAAAATAATGGTTGATTTCATACAACGGTTTCCCTTTGACCTTGGAATCCAAGAATGGCTGAATGTATTCATCTGCTGCCAACCAGCCACGCCAGCCTAAGTGAATCGTATCTTCCATGAAATAGGGTTGATTGCCCTTCGTTGATAAATCAGCGATATTCATGAAGCCCTGGCTTCTTAACTGATAGCGAATCTTTTTGTCAAAACCGGACAACACCTCTTGCGGCAAGCCGGTATAATCCATCCACTTCTGATTGATGGGCGGAATCACAAATAAGACATCCACATTGTTGCGAGCAAATTCTGTCAGTACTAGTTGAAAGTCGCTATATTCTGGTCCAAAACGATAATCCCATTTCTTTTGTGAGTCTTTCATTTTATCTATGCGGCTTTGCAGATTATGTTGGTAAAAAGAATTCTTGATCCCTAAAGAATTATTAGTCGTTTCTGCTTTTCCTTCATTATCGGCTACTTGTTCTATTTGAGCGAGATTATAGGTAGAAGGTAATTTCTTTGCAGCAGCAGTGATTTTGTCGATCAAGTTGTGCCCCAACCCGAGACCACTAAAAAGCTCATCTTCCCGTTTCAAAATGGATCGTTGCAGATCAATCTGTTTTTTCTGCCAATCAGTCGGTATCTTACCGGATTTCACTTCATTCAAGACTTGTTCCGTCAAGCTGTTTTCTTTCACTTTCGAATAGTCTAAGAGACGTTCGGCATAGTATTGATCGGTGTCAGAGACTTTCTTTAACGAAGAGAGCCAATCGTACACATGCTGTTCGGAATAATGATGGTTGAAATAGTCTCCTTTCAACCCTTTAGGAACGAACCATTGAGGGGAAACGATGAAGACTGCTTTTTTCCCTGCTAATTCTTTCGCCATTGATTGAATGATGGCGTACTGGGTCAGCGACTGAGTGCCAGGTGCACCAATCAAAAATGGCGTATAAGAACGTTGATATTTCTGCGCCAATACGGAAGGGTGGGTGGCACTCACACGGTTTAGTTCGGATGAGCCAAAAAATGGGACATATTTTCCTGTTGCTATTGCCTCATTTTTGATACGATCCCCGCGAAATACCGCATCATTCATTGCCGTCGCCGCTTGAGCGATGACTTTCGGATCGTGGCTATTGATCTTCCAAGGGCCAAGGAAGAGTACCCCGACAAGAATCCCCGCACAAAGAAGCGGTCCAAAAGCCGTGAGTAGTCGTTTTTTCATCATCGGCTTTGCAGCGTGTCGACTTTCTCAATGATTTTTGCTGGTGTATTCCACTCTACCCGGTCAAATTCTGATACGGGAAATTCAATTCCTAACTGCCCTTCTAGTTCAACCAGCAATTGAACAGATCCTAATGAATCTAATAATCCTTCATCAAAAAGATCGATCGTTTCGTTTTCTTTTACTTCGTCACTTCCTGTAACTGATTCTAAAATGTCTAATACTGCTTCTTTGGTTGTCATATTCTTTTCTCCTTTTATTTAACGAATAATTTGTCCAAGATTCCTGAGAAAATCAGAAAACTAAAGCAAACTGCTTGGAAGGTCAATACAGTGGACACCGCTTTGGTTAGGTTGTTCGATGGTAGATTTCCTTGTTTTTTCTTCCAACGGATCCACGCATCATTTCCGCAAATCAATGTCGCATGATATACCCCGTATAAAATGTAATACCAGGTAAGTCCGTGCCAAATGCCCATTAACAAAAAGAGGGCAAAATAGCCGACATTGGATGCGACTATACGGCTTTTGAAAACTTTCTTCTTGATCAGCGTGAACATCAATCGCATGTACACATAGTCTCGGAACCAAAAAGACAGACTCATGTGCCAACGATTCCAGAATTCTTTGATATTGGGCGCCAGAAAAGGTTTATTGAAGTTAGCTGGTGTATCATAACCCATGAAGTTGCTGACACCAATCGCAAACAAACTATAGCCAGCAAAATCAAAGAACAGATACATACTATAAACATACATATAACCCAGCATCCCCCAAGAGAACAAGCCATTTTGTAGGGCTTCTTTGGTTACGATCGGCAGTAATACTTGACCGAGATAATAACCAAGAATGAACTTATACAGGAGCCCTAGCATGATTTTGGCGACTCCTTTGTTTAAATAATCGAGATACACTTCTTTTGTCGGCGGATTCAGCAGATCCTTCTCAAAGCGGCGATACCGATCGATCGGCCCCGAAGAAATCGTTGGAAAGTATAGTAGAAACTGGATATAACGCCAAGGATGGTATTCTTTGATCAGTCCATCCCGTATCTCCATAATCATTTGCACCGATTTAAAGGTCAGATAAGAGATGCCCAAGAAATAAATCAGTGAGGCATGTCCAACAAAGAAAGGGGTGACTTTGCTCAATGCCAACGGTAAAATCGCTGCTACCACTGCACCATAAAAGACGCCTGAAGCATTTGCTCGTTGGCGATGCTGATAATAGCCATAGACGAGTAATGTCTGATACACGACGTACCCGATGAGCGCCAGCCCCTGCTGCCAATATTCACCACCAAAACTTACGTACAATACCGCTAGTGTGAGTAACGTTTGATACCATTGCCAACGCTTTTGTTTGAACAGCAGCACAAGCATCATCGGAAGCAATCCTACCATTAGCCAAATGAAATAGGTGGGATTTGCATAAGGAATCATATGCTGCAGGTTCATGAAGGATTCACCTCATTTGTCAGCCATTTGCGGTCGATTTTGCCATTTGCCGTATGAGGCAACTGCTCAACATAGATAAATCGCTGCGGGATCATATACTCCATCACCGTTTCACTCAGTGAAGATTTGATGGCTTTTGTCAGTTGAAACTCTTTCTCGAAGGGGTGCGTTTCGGGAACGACATAAGCAATCAGCTGTTCCACTTTCTTTTCTTGATATTTTGGGACTACGACGGCTTGTTTGACCCACGAACTATTGCTTAAATGATGGTCGATCTCTTCTAATTCCATTCGATACCCATGGAACTTCACTTGAAAATCAAGGCGCCCTTCATAATGCAACAAACCATCTTCCGTCATTCTGCCACTATCGCCGGTTCGATACGCTGGTTGCCCTTCATGGACAAAAAATGCCTCTTTTGTTTTCTCGGGATTGTTCAGATACCCTTTTGACACGCTAGGACCACTAATGATGATCTCACCTACTTGCCCTTTAGGAACTAGTTGATTTTCTTCCATAAAGAAAACCGTCGAATCTTCTTTCACATACCCAATTGGCACCCGATCATATTGCTCCAGTAATTCTTCAGTGATTTGCACTCCGGATACTGCAACAGTCGCTTCAGTAGGTCCATAGGTATTGTAGATTTTTGCATTTGGAAAACGTTCCAGCAGTGCTTGAGCGGTTTTTTTTGGTAGTTCTTCCCCACAGAATAAGAAACGTTCCAACTGAGGAACGTGCATCCCGTCAAAGGTCTCTTCCATCAAACATAGTTTCATAAATGAAGGTGTCGAGATCCAAACATTGATAGCCAATTGCGGCAAGATCCCAAACAATGTTTTGAAGTCATTAATGACCGCCTTTTTTAAAGGCACCAAACAGCCGCCAGAAGTCAATGCTGGGTATAACCCCATGACAGAGAGATCAAAGGAATACGGTGCCTGTGCCAAATAATGCATCCCTTCGCGTAAGGAAAAATCCTTCAATGTCCATTGCACGAAACTCAATAAATTCCCATGACTAATCTGGACTCCTTTAGGGATGCCGGTCGTTCCTGATGTGAAGATGATGTAATAAATATCATCCTTCCTTAGCGCTTTTGTGTGGCCTAAATTGCGCCCACTTTGATAAATTTCTTCCAATTGATTTATTTCTAGCATTGGAATCATTGTTTCCGGACCTTGCCAATCAGCTACGCTAATGATCAAATCCGGTGTAGCCACAGAGAGGATCAATTCAATGCGCTCTTTTGGCGTGGCACTTTCAATCGGAATATATGCCCGTCCTGTTTTGGAAGCTGCCAGAAAGGCTGTCAGCATGTCAAATTCTAACTCGCCATAAACCACGATCGGTCCGCGAGTTTCCAGAGTTTCCTCGAGATAGGCAGCTAATCGGTCGGAGCGAGCTGCTAATTGTCCATAAGTATATGTTAGGTCATCTTCTCGGTAGGCAATCCTCTCTGGATCCTTTTGTGCCCATTCTTCAATGGCTTGCACAATATTTACCACGTTCATGAACATTCCTCCTAAAATTCATTATAGATAAAGGTGCCACCTTGCACGTTTTTATAATGATAAAGATAAATCAGCATCAAAATGATACAGAAATAAAAAAGGGTTTTGCCTGCAAAGAAGAGTGCTTGACGCACATGTTCATTTTTGATTCGTTGTTTCACCAAATCCCTCCTTTTCTTGCTATATTGATTCTAGAATGAAGGAGTAAATAATTGACCTTGAAATGTTAAACAATTTATAAACTGGCGATAAACTTTTTATTTCATTTATTAGTTTTTTTTTAATCTGCTTACATTTTTGTAACACAAAATGGCTTTCACGAACAAA
Source organism: Enterococcus gallinarum NBRC 100675 (assembly GCF_001544275.1). GTDB lineage: Bacteria > Bacillota > Bacilli > Lactobacillales > Enterococcaceae > Enterococcus_D > Enterococcus_D gallinarum. The sequence goes on from NZ_BCQE01000007.1 coordinate 169,992, forward strand.
ATTGTCATCTATTCATACAAAAAAGCAAGAATCTCTTTAAACAGCACCTATGCTGAAAAAAGATTCTTGCTGCTATATTTTTTTGCAGCAATTATCCACTTTGCTGCAATGCTACGCCTTAAAGCGATACCCTGCTCCCCAGACGGTTTGAATATATTGTGGATTAGTGGGATCTTCCTCGACTTTTTCTCTTAAACGATTGATATGGACGGCGACGGTTCGGATGTTGCCTAGTGCTTCCATCCCCCAGATTTTTTCATAGAGTTGTTCTTTGCTGAAGACGATCTCTGGATTTTCCATCAAAAAGAGCAATAACTCATACTCTCGATGTTTGCAGTCAACTTCGATTCCATCTACGTAAACCCGATGCGTTTGTGAGTTGATTCGGATTCCGCCTAATTCGATTTCACTAGATACAGTTTCTGTCTGTTGCCCGCGCTTGATCCGATTGTATTGTGCAATGTTCGCTTTGACCCGAGCAACAAGTTCGGTTGGCGAAAAAGGTTTCGAAATATAATCATCCGCACCTATACCTAAGCCTCGCAGCTTTTCTAATTCTTCTGACTTGGCCGTGACCATAATGATTGGAATATCGACTTTATCGCGAATGTTTCGACAAATCTCATGTCCATCCATTCCTGGCAGCATCACATCCAATAAGATCAATTGGTACTTTTCCGTCAATGCTTCATGATAGCCCACACAACCGTCGTTAACGATATGGACTTCATACCCTTCCATTTCTAAAAAATCTTTTTCGATCATTGAAATATCTTCATCGTCTTCAATAATTAATACTCGTACACTCAACTTCGATCACTTCCTTTTTGATTTAACTGGGAGGGTGATAACGATCGCTAATCCCTCTTCTGGATGGTTATACGCTTGAATCGTCCCATTGAATCCTTCAATGATTTTCTTCGAAATCGCTAAGCCTAAGCCATTGCCCTTGCTCGGGTTGGTTCTTGAACGGTCATCGCGATAGAAAAGTTCAAACAAGTCCTCCAAATTCTCTTCCGACACACCGCTGCCGTTATCAATGATCGACAAGATAAACTGTTCTTCAACTACTTCATAAGACACGACCACTTGTTTATCGTTGCGATTCACATATTTGCGGGCATTTTCAAATAGATTTGTTAAGACTGTACGAAACTGGACTGGATCCACTTCTAGCGAAACGTTTTGATCCGTCGTTTTCAATAGAATCGTCAATCCATTCAATTCGTATTCCTGCTGGATAAAGCCGATGTATTCATCGATCAGTTTTTTGCTGGTAGTTGTCACTAGATTGAAAGGAAATTCACCGGTATCCAACTTAGAAAACAAGAAAAGCTGTGCGATCACTTGGTCCAAATCATCGATTTTCTTTTTTACAATCGTAAAATATTTGGTCCGCATGGCAGGTGTATTAGCGATCCCCTTCTCTAATCCTTCGACATAGGCTTTGATCGAAGTCAGTGGGGTTCGCAGATCATGAGAAATACCCGCGATCAATTCTCGACGATTGGTTTCCAGTTTGTTTTGATTATCCATCATTTCTTTCAGCTGACGTGCCATACCGTTGAAGTCTTTTGAGACCGGCAAAAATTCATCTTGCTTCGTATACTGGATCTGATATTGCAGATCTCCTTCTCTGATTTTATAGAAACCTACAGTCAATAATTCCAAAGGATCGGTAATACTTCTTGTTAGATATCGCGTCAGAACACGGCTAGTAATAAAAATAATCGACAAAATCAAAATCACGACTAACACGATGATCCGAGACAACATCGCTTTGTAATCGCGATCCCATAATGGATCTTGATAATACAAATCATTGTAATAATTTGAATTGATCAAGATAATCTTGTAGTTGCTGGTATCAAATGTCGTAAGAAAGGTTTGATCTTTTAAGTAACTATGTTCTCCCTCTTCTTTAAGAGCAGTTTCTTTCATTTTTTGATCTGTTACTTCCCCTACAGACGAAATTAGCTTATCGCCGCGATAAACCAGCAATGCAATATTTTTGCTATGATTGGTCTTTTTGAAATGTTGCATGTCGGCAACTACTTCTGCATCTGTCGTCTTCTCCGTATCCCATTTGATCACCAGACTTTCAACCGTCGCATACTGGGCACGAAATTCGGTATTCTTGATCATGGCTCCTTCATCTAGCCCCCAGAAATAACGCCAGACCATTAAAAAAGCAATCACTGAAGCTAATAAGCTCAATAAAACTGGGACAATAATCATCAATATATGCGATATAAATAAACGCTGCTTGATAGTCATTCTTTTCCTCTTCTCTTTGATAGCGATGATTCAACATAGTTATGCAGCCATCATTTAAAGTGTTCTCTTTGAAAAAAATGGGATCGCCTGTTTTCACGACGTGGTCCGCCTCTTATT